>CAYWPY010000001.1:0-56576 GCA_964460255.1 uncultured Candidatus Saccharibacteria bacterium
AAGAAATTGAAAAGAATGAGTAATTTACTTATTGAAAACGGTTTACTTTTCCTTTTATTTATTTTTCTAAATTTTTACTCTACTTTTTTCTGGAAGAAAGCATTACCCGCCGGAATTTATACTTATTTAATGTTTCCCGGAGTTGTTCTTCACGAGATATTTCATACGGTCGGTTGTCTGTTAACCGGAGCAAAAATTAAAAAAGTAAAATTATTTTCAAAAAAGGGAGGGTTCGTTAAGCATAAAAAGCCAAAATTACCATTAATTGGTCAAGTCATTATTTCTTTAGCTCCGCTTTTTGGTGGAGTTTTATTTTTACAGCTATTTCTTTTCAGTCTAAACTTTGAGCTCTCAGCTTTTTCTCTTGATTATATTTTTTCTAAAATCAATCAAACTTTCATTGAGAATTATAAAAATTGGCAGTTTTGGGTTTTTCTATATTTTACGATTAGCATTATTATAAATGTGATTCCTTCTCGAAAGGATCTTAAGAATTCATTTAAAGGGTTATTAGTTTTATTTTTTATAGTTTTATTTTTAATTTATTTTGGTTTATTTACCAATCTGATTTTGGCTTCTTTAAAGGTTTTAAAGGGCTTGCTATCAGCTGGATTACTGTTTTCAATAATTAGTTTAGGGTTGGGCTTGCTATCCAGTTTTATTTCTCTTTTAGTGCAAAAAATAATTGATTGATAATTATAGTTTTTGTTGTATAATAAGAGTGGAGGTGGTTCAATTATGAAAAAAGTTTCTTTTTTTAAAAAATTGGCCATTGCAATTAAGGACGGTTTAAAAAATATCGGTTTATTGTACTAAGCTTAAAGGGAGATTAAATCTCCCTTTTATATTATAAAAATGATTAAAGATATAATTTTTGATTGGCAAGGAGTTTTAAGAAGCGTAAAATTAAACAAGGGATTGCTTACCTGGATTGAAAAAAACAACCAATATGGCTTTTCAATTCTTTCTAATTACAGTGGAAATATAAAAGAGCAATTAAAACGGGTAGGGCGGTTTTCAAATTTTAAAGCAATAATAACTCCTCGTGAATATTCACTTTACAAACCGGACAAAGAGATTTTTAACATCCTTCTGAAAAATATTGATAGAAAGGCTGATCAATGTCTTTTTGTAGATGATTCTTTAACCAACATAAATGCTGCGGATCAGTTAGGTTTTAAAACTATCCATTATAAAAATAATTCTGATTTTTTTAACAAAATAGATAATTTATGAATACTTCAATTGCCTTGGGAAAAATAATAGGATTATCATTTTTTCTAATCTCTATCTGCTTGATAATAAATAAACGCGCTTTTCTTTCTTTTATGAATCTATCGAGATCCAAGGAGTTTACCCTTTGCTTGGGATTTTTATTTTCTTTTTTGGGGGTAATAGTTATTTCAATACATAATATCTGGGAATTCAACTGGAAGGGATTAGTCACAATTTTAGGCTGGCTTTTTGTTGTTGAAGGTTTATTCAGAATTTTATTTATTGACTTAGTGGTTGAATTATTTAAAACTAAGGATAGTTACTTGGCGATGAAGATGTCTTTAGCTTTAACTTTAATAATCGGAATTTATCTTATTTTAGTTACCTTTTAATAAAAAATATGCTGGAAATAAAAAATTTAACAAAAAAATTCGGAAATTTTACGGCCGTCGATAATATATCACTGAAAGTAGGGAGGGGTGATTTCTTTTCAATAATCGGTCCCAACGGTTCAGGAAAAACGACAATAATAAAAAATATTTTAGGATTATTACACCCAACTGAAGGAGACATCTTGATAGATGGGATAAGCATTAAAGATGATCCCAAAAAAGCAAAGTCAAAGATAGGTTACATCCCCGATGAACCTAAAATATGGAATTATATCACCGGAGAAGAATTTTTATTATTTTCCGGAGCTTTGTACGGAATGAAAAAAGAGGAAATAAAATCGAAAATACCGAAACTTATCTCAATTTTTGATTTGGAAAAAATAAGTAGAAAATATTTTCAAAATTATTCGCGCGGAAACAAGCAAAAATTTACAATTTTAGCCGCTCTTTTACATAATCCGCAATTAATTTTAATAGATGAACCGATTGTCGGTTTGGACCCCGATTCGGCTGAAAAGGCAATGGATCTTTTTTCGAAATTCGTAAAAGAAGGGGGCACGATCTTTATGGCTACTCACACACTGCCGGTTGCAGAAGAACATTCTTCAAAAGTAGGAGTACTTCATCAAGGAAAATTAGTTAAAGACGGAAAAATATCGGAATTGAAAAAAATTATCGGAGAAGAGGTTACTCTTTTGGATATTTATCATTATTTCAGTAAAAAAGAAAATGATTAAAGAAATATTTAAATATAATTTTAAAAAAATAAAAAGATATTTCAAAGAGAATAAAAAGGCCAGATTTTTAGTTGCCCTTTTAATGGTTGCGGCAATAATGATTTTATCTGCCGGGATCTACTTTTTAACTAAAAGAGGATTATTGGAAACTCAGGGAGGTTTAGATCCCTTTTTAAATAAAGCGATACCACTTTACATATATGAAATCTTTCTTTTGGTAATTACTTTTTTAATCTTTGTCAGTGCCTCAATTTTTGGGCTTTTTAATTTTTTCAGAAAAGAAAAGGATGGTTGGATTATAAGCTCACCTCAATATCAAAAATTAGCTTGGAGTAAATTAATACGAGGAATCATAGACTCTGCGTGGCCGATAATAATAATTGCTATTCCTCTTTTACTTGCAATTAAATCGGTTTTTTCTTTAAGTTATCTATCTTTTTTTATTAGCTTTTTATCGGTTTTGATTTTATCCGTTTTTATCAGTGTCTTGGCCATTTCAATTATTTTTCTGGTTTCTTTACTTTTTAAGTTTTTAAATTTACACAATTTCAAGATATTATTTTTTTCCGTAGGCTTAATTTGCTTATTTTTTGGAATTCTTATTTGGAGTAGAGTGGTCACCGTTGAACTCAATTCCTTATTCCAATTTGAAACTGCTCAAGCCGGGATTGAAGCCATAAGTGCTAATTTTTCAATTTTTCCCTCTCATCTAACCGCACTCAATATTTATCTATTACAAGAAGGTAATTTACCTGTTGCCGGTAAGTATCTTGGAATTTCTACATTATTTTTATTGATTTTAATTTTATTTTTTACTTTTCTAAAGTCAAAATATCTATACCTCTGGCAAATATTTCAAGAAGGTTACACGAAACCCAAAAAAAGTAACACTAAAAGAGGAGGGATACTGTTCAATCTATCAACTAAAAATATATTTTTTAAAAAAGAGCTTTTAACCTTTTTAAGATCACCGGAAAATATTTTCTGGGCTTCTTTCTTATCTTTGTTGCTGTTTATTCAAGTAGGGGTAATTAATCTTCTTCAAAAATATATACATCTTTCTGATCGGTTGTTTTTTGAAAATATAATTTCTTCTTTACAATTGGGAGTAGTCTTATTTTTTATAAGTACGATTATTTTACGCTTTGTGTTTCCTTCTTTTAGTCAAGAAGGAAATACTTCTTGGATTATAGGATCGGCACCGATTAATTTGAAAAGAATTTTTAACAAAAAATTTATTTTCTTCTCTCTTTTAACTACTTTCATCTCTTTAATAGCTTTTTCACTTTACTTGGCTTTTATCCCGGTTGGTTGGCGAGTAGCTTTGATTTTTCCTTTAATTTTAATTATCGCTTGCTCAACATTAACCATAGTCGGCTTATCTTTTGGAATTGTATTTATTAATTTTCAAACTGATAATTTACAAAAATTAAGCACTTCCGGACCTGGAATCGGATTTGTCTTGGTCTCTTTGCTCTACAGTTCACTCGCAGCCATTTCCGGTTATTATTTTCTACAAAACGACAACTATTTTGTTTTGGTTTTATTTTTATTATTATCTATCCTTATCTATCTCTTGATTAAAAAATATGCTTTGAAATCTCTTAAAGAAGTGGAATTTCTCTAAAATAAATTATCACTCTTGACAGTAGTCTGCTAATTTTCTATTATTAATCAGAAACTAATTCTGGTTTTTTCTTTATAGGAAAACACTGGAATTACTAAAAATAATTCCATGGATATAACAAAAAGACAGCAACGGGTTTTAGAAATAGTTGTTGAGGAGTATATAAACCTCGGAGAGCCGATTAGCTCTCATCATATCGAAGAAAAGTACGACTTAGGGGTTTCTCCGGCAACAATAAGAAACGATCTAAAAAGCCTGGTAGAGAAGGGTTATCTCAATCAACCGCACACTTCGGCAGGGAGAGTTCCTTCGGATAAAGGTTATCGCTACTTTGTTAATAAATTACTTAAAGTTAAGCAACAATTACACCAGAATAAAAATCTGGAAAAAAGAATAAGAAGTATTGAACGCCGAATGGATGATCAATTTAAGTTTTTAAGAGAATTAACCGGTTTTTTAGCCGGACTTTCCAGCTCTCTTACTTATTCTTATCTTGAGGACGGAGATATTTTTTGGAAGGAAGGATTTGAAGAAACTCTGCATCTTCCCGAGTTTGAAGACGTAAAAAAGATATATTCTTTTTTAAGTCTTGTAAAAGAGTTCGAAAGTAAGTTTGAAAAAGAATTCGTCAACGAAGTAAATAATAATCAAGTTAGAATTTATATTGGAGAAGAAAGCCCGTTAAAAAATAAGGATTTTTCGATTATTGTTTCTTGCTATCCGTTATCGAAAAATAAAAAAGGATTTTTAGCAATTTTAGGACCGAAAAGAATGCATTACGATAAAAATATTAATTTAATAAATTCATTAGTAAAGTTATTGGATAACGGTTATGAACAAGAATAATAGAGAAAAAAAAGAATTAGAAGAGAATATTGAAAAAATAAAAAAAGAAAGGGATGAATATTTAAACGGTTGGAAAAGAGCTCGTGCGGATTTTGTCAATTATAAAAAAAAGCAAGAGTCAAAAATTATTGAGGCTAAAAAAAGAGAAAGAAGAAAAATGATCCTTGACTTTTTAGAGATTTTGGATAATTTTTATCTGGCGGAAAAGAATATTCCCGAAGATGAACAAAATGATTATTTGCTTGGTCTTTTAAACATCAAAAAGCAAATTATCAATATATTAAAAAATTACGGAGTAGAAGAAATAAAAACCGTAGGGGAAGAATTTGACCCCAATTTACACGAGGCGGTTGCCATGGTGGATGTAGAAGAGGAAGAAAATAATAAAATAGTTGAAGAAATTAATAAAGGCTATCTCTTAAACGGAGAACTTTTGCGTCCCGCAAAAGTAAAAGTAGCTAAATAAAAATTTAACCGACGAATAGTAAAAACTGGTTTCAGTTGATAGCTATTGGTCAAAAAAATGAGTAAAATTTTAGGAATAGATTTAGGAACTACTTTTTCAGCAATGGCTGTTGTTGAAGGAGGAGATCCAAAAGTATTGGAAAATAAAGAAGGAGAGAGAACCACCCCTTCCGTAATTGCAATGAGTAAAAAAGGAGAGCGACTGGTTGGTTCGATTGCCAGAAGACAACAGGTTACCAACCCGGAAAACACTATTTTTGCCGCTAAAAGATTAATTGGCCGACATTACAATAGTGATGAAGTTCAAAAAAGTAAAAAGAATCTACCTTACGAAATTCGAAATGAAAAAGATGGGGAAGGAGTAGAAATTAAGTTTAACGAAAAATGGAGAAAGGTTCCCGAAATATCAGCAATGGTTCTTCAAAAATTGAAAAAAGACGCAGAAGAAAAAGTAGGGGAGGAGATTAAAAAGGCGATAATTACCGTCCCCGCATATTTTAATGATTCGCAAAGAAAAGCAACCAAAGTAGCCGGGGAAATTGCCGGATTTGAAGTTGAAAGAGTAATTAACGAACCTACTGCCGCCGCCTTAGCTTACGGATTAAATAAAAAACAAGACAAGAAAATATTGGTTTATGACTTTGGAGGTGGTACTTTTGATGTATCCGTTTTAGAAGTGGGTGATGATACTATTGAAGTAAAAGCCAGTGGAGGTGATAGTTATTTGGGAGGTGAAGATTTTGATAATGAAATATTCGATTGGATGGTAGAAAAGTTTAAAAATGAAAACGGAATAGATCTCTCAAAAGATAAATTAGCACTACAAAGATTAAAAGAAGCAGCTGAAAAAGCAAAAATAGAATTATCATCAACTAAAAAAGCAGAAATAAATATACCTTTCGTAACTTCTGACGAGGAAGGTCCTAAACATTTAAACTACAGTCTTTCCAGATCAAAATTTGAAGATTTAGTTGCTAAATATGTTGATAAATCAATAGAGATGACTAAAAAGACAATGAAAGAATCGGGAATAAGTAATGATAAGATTGATGAAATTATTTTGGTCGGTGGTCAAACTAGAACTCCTTTAATCCAAGAAAAGATTAAAGAAGTTTTTAATAAAGAACCGAATAAAGAAATTAACCCGGATGAAGTAGTTGCAATCGGTGCCGCCGTTCAAGGAGGAATTATGAGCGGAGACGTGAAAGATGTTTTGCTTTTGGACGTTACCCCTCTTTCACTGGGAATAGAAACCTTAGGTGGTAGATTTACAAAATTAATTGATAAAAATACCACTATCCCCACTTCGGAAACAGAAACTTTCTCTACGGCGGCAAACAATCAAACATCAGTTCAAATTAATGTGCTTCAAGGAGAGCGACCGATGGCAAAAGACAATAAATCTTTAGGTCAATTTATTTTAGACGGAATTCCACCGGCACCGCGAGGAGTTCCTCAAATTGAGGTTCAATTCGATATCGATGCCAATGGAATACTGAACGTTTCCGCAAAAGACAAGGGGACCGGAAAAGAACAATCAATTAAGATTCAGGGTTCTTGCGGTATCTCCGATGAAGAAGTAGAGAGGATGAAGAAAGAAGCTGAAGAACACGCTGAAGAAGACCAAAAGAAAGAAAAACTGCTTGACGCTAAAACTGCTGCCGAATCATTAATTTACAGCTTTGAAAAAACTAAAAAAGATCTTGGAGATGATTTTCCTGAAGAAAAACTACAAGAAATAGAAAAAGAAATTAATGAACTTAAAGAAATAAAAGAAACGGATGATACGGAGAAAGCGGAAGAGATTGAGAAAAAAACAGAAGAAGTATCCGAAAGACTACAAAAAATTGGAGCTGAAATGTATAAAAAGCAAGCTGAAAAAGAAAATAAAAAAGAAACAGAAACTACAGAGGAGGAAGAGGTTGAAGAAGGGGAGGTTGAGGAAGAATAAATTTTAAACCCGAAAGCCCCTTCTTTCGGGTTTTTACTAGTTATAATCAGTAATTTATGAGTGAAGATTATTACGACATACTGGGAGTATCAAAAGATGCCAGTCAGGAGGAGATTAAAAAAGCTTATCGAAAATTAGCTCACAAACATCATCCCGATAAAGGTGGTGATGAAGAAGAGTTTAAGAAGGTTAATAAAGCTTATCAAACTCTTTCCGATAAAGAAAAAAGAAAGCAATACGACCGTTTTGGAAAAGCAAACGGAGGCTTTGGCGGTGGGTTCAATGGTTATCAGTCATCCGGATTTAATGGTGATTTTAACGCTCAAGATTTGGGAGATATTTTTGGTGAATTTTTTGGGGGAGGTTTTGGTGGATTTTCAAGAAATACTAATCAGAAAAGAGAAAGAAAAGGAGAAAGCATCAAGATAAATATATCAATTAGTCTTCAAGAAGCTTTTACCGGAACCGTAAAAAAGAAATCAATTAAAAAACGAAATAGATGTGATCGTTGTGATGGCTCGGGAGCAGAACCGGGAGCCGGTAAGAAAACTTGTCCCGATTGTGACGGAACCGGATTTACGCAAACTCGTAGAAAAACATTTTTAGGAACAATTTCTCAAAAATCAACATGTAATACCTGTAATGGTTCGGGTGAAATTCCCAAAAAAGAATGTAATAAATGTAATGGTAACGGTTGGGTAGAAAGTATTAAGGAATTAAAAATAAAAATTCCGGCAGGAATAAAGTCAAATCAGACAATCAGATTATCGGGTAAAGGGCAAGCAATTAAGGGAGGAACACCCGGAGATTTACTGGTAGAAGTAAGGGTTAAAAATAATAGTCAGTTTACTAGAAAAGGAGATGATCTTCATCTTGAAAAAGAGATAACTTACAGTCAGGCGGTGCTTGGTGACTCAGTCGAAATACCCGTTTTTAACGAAAAGGGGGAATTAAAGAAAGTTAAACTAAAAATTCCAAAAGGCTCCAAATCCGGTAAAGTCATAAAATTATCAAACAAGGGAATGCCGACACTTTCCGGATATAAACGTGGTGATTTATACATTAAGTTAATCATCAAAGTTCCCCAAAAAATAAGCAGAAAACAGAAAAATTTAATTAATAATTTAAAAAAAGAAGGGCTTTAATTTGACAAAAAAATAAATTAGTTATATAATAGGGACACTCAATTTAAAGACCTTTTTATCGGGGAGTTTTTTACTCTCCGATTTTTTATTTTGACTTTTTTTACAAAAGAGTATATAGTAGACAATGAAAGTAATAAATGCGTCCGTAGCTCAGTTGGTAGAGCAGCTCCCTTTTAAGGAGAAGGTCGAGGGTTCAAATCCTTCCGGACGCACATACAAAACCCTCCTTGAATAAAGGGGGGTTAATTTTAACCATGAAAAATTTTGATAAAAAATTTGATAATTTCTTAGAAGAAAACTTTGAAGAAGCTTGTTCTTTTTTGCAAAAATTAGTTCAAACTAATAGTAGCAATCCAAACACTCCTGAAAATAGTAGTGCTGAAGATTCAATAGAGTTAGAAGTTGCTAAAAAAATTAAAGCTAAATTAAATAAAATAGGTTTCAACCCATCTTTTGTTGGTGTTTCAAAAAACAGGCCGAATATTGTCTGTAAAATAGGGGAGGCTAGTAACCCCGCTTTAATTTTAAACGGACACATGGATACGGTTATGCCTTCAGAAAATTATAGTCTGGATCCGTTTTCCGGAAAAATTAAAGGAAATAAACTTTATGGTGTTGGTTCAGCTGATATGAAAGCTTCTTTAGTTAGTTTTATTTATATAGCAAAAGCAATTAAAGAGTTGGGGTTATCTTTAAATGGAAAACTTATTCTAACTTTTGTTGTTGATGAAGAGCCGGGCGGATGCTCTGATTATGGAACTAAATTTTTATTAAATAATGGAATTTCAGGAGATGGAGCGATTGTAGCTGAACCGGGAATGAAGAAAATAGCAATAGGCCATAAAGGTGGTTACAGATTTAAAATAACTACTTTTGGAGAAGCAGTCCATACTGGAATCAGTGATTGGGAAAAGAAAAAAAGAGGAAAAAACGCAATAGAATCAATGAGTGAAGTGATCCAAATTTTAAAAGGATTAGAAATTAATTTCAATCCTTCTCCAACTTTTCCGGGTAAAAAACCAGTTTTCACCTTTCCGACAAAAATAAAGGGAGGGACAGCGATAAATATGGTTCCGGAAAAGTGTGAAGCTTATGGTGATGTTAGACTTTTGCCCGGAATTAGCGGAGAAAAAGTTCGAGAGATAATAGAAGAGAAATTGAATAAAAAAGAGATAAAATATGAAATTAAAAATATAACCTCTGTTCCGGCAATTGAAACTTCTCCTGAGCAAAAGATTGTTAAAACTTTATCTAAAAATTACGAAGAAGTAATCGGTAAAAAACCAATTAAAAAAGGTTGCGGACCATGGAATGATGGATGGATGTTCCATGAAAAAAATATTCCTGTTATTTGTGGATTTGGACCTAACGGTGAAAATGTACATGCTGCAGATGAATTTGTCTATTTAAAAAGCTTTAAACAAGTGACTAAAATTTATTTAAAAACAATTATTGACTACTTGGGAGTTTCTTAAGATATGAAAAAATACGCCATAAAAACTTACGGGTGTAAATTAAACCAAGCGGAATCCGGCAACCTTGAAGAGGTTTTAAATTTAAGTTTTAAAAAAAGCAATTTTAAAGAAGCGGATTTAATTATTATTAACAGTTGCGGGGTAATAAAAAAAACAGAATTACGAATTAAAAAAAGAATTAAGGAGTTTAAGAAAAAAGGTAAAACTGTAATTCTAACTGGATGCTTACCGTCTATAGTCGACGATTTAAAAGGGGAGGTTGATTTAATTTTAAAAGGAAACGATCCAAAAAAGTTTGAAAAATTAATCAATAATTATTTCAATTTAAAAAAAGAAAATAATTATAAAAAAATACCAACTAAAATAGAAAGTGAAAGCTGTTCTGCTATTGTTTCTGTCTCTAGCGGTTGCTTGGGTAGTTGCACTTACTGTGCGACTAAATTTGCTCGTAAAGATTTGGTGAGTTATTCGGAAGCTGAAATCATAAATAAAATTGAAGAACTTCTTTCTCAGGGAATAAAAGAAATTCAATTAACTTCTCAAGACTTGGCAATATACGGAAAAGAAAAAGGTGATTTTCTTTTGGTAGATTTATTAAAAAAGATTATCCATCTTGACTATAAATTCAGAGTCAAACTAGGAATGATGAATATTCGCTTTCTGAAAAACTATTTGGATGACTTTTTGGATTTATTCACCAGTCCTAAAATTTATAATTTTTTACATATCCCGATCCAATCGGGGTCAGATAAAATTTTACAGGACATGAACAGAAAACACACCGTCAAAGATTTTATCAATCTTGTAGAGGCAATTAGAAGAGATTACAATGATTTTACAATTGCAACCGATATAATAGTTGGCTTTCCTACTGAAAGTGATAAATTCTTCGATATGAGCTATAATTTATTAAAAGAATATAATCTAAGTATTGTTAACATAACCAGATATTCGGAACGAGAAAATACTCTTGCCGCCAAGATGAAAGATATGCCCAGTAAAATTAAAAAAGAAAGATCTAGAAAATTAGCTAAGCTGACAAAAAAACAAAGGCTTAAAGAAAATAAAAAGAAAGTGGGAAATGTTTATCCGGGATTAATCATTAGAAAGGGGAAAAATAATACTAAATTAGCTCGCTTGAATAATGGAAAAGCCGTTATCTTAGAAGAGGGAAAAATAGGAACTTTCAATAAAATAAAAATAGAAGATTATAAACATAATTATTTAATAGGACGTATTTATGATTAATATATTATCTCGCTTTGGATTTGAAAAAAATTCAGAACTTATAAAAAAGCTTAATAATGAGCGATGCATAAATAAAATAATCGAGACCGGAGGGATCGAACACACACCGATGGAAAAATTTTCTTCTCTTGAAGGTTATTCACCAGAAGAAATAAAAAGCGATAAAGAAAAGCTGAAAGAAGTTTATGATAAATTTGAAAATCGCAATCAAGAAATACCGGAAGAAAAACGAGAGGAATTGGAAAAAAGTCAAAAAAGAGGTGAAGCTTTGGAGATTGCTTTAACCCATTTGGTAGAAAAATGGTTTGCTTATGATGATTTGGAAGTGTTAACTCAAAGAACTACTGAATTTGACGACGTAGTTAACGGAACGGATATAATAGTTGAATTTAAAACACCCGATTCGATAGAAAAAGTAGCAATGACCATTGATGCTTCTCTTCATATAAGAGGAATTCAAAAAAAATTAAAGAAATGTTACCGAAAAATGACCGGCAATGATCAAAAATTACAAGTAAAATACTTTCAATCTCAATTTAAAAATGAGGACAACGAAAAACACCACGGCCCGCTTAAGAATATAGTCTCTTTAGTTTCCGGGTTCGGTCCATATAATGCCGACCATTTATTTGAAGATTTTGCTGACTATTTGGAGCTAAAAAATAAGGACTCAGATCAAGCGAGTGATAAGCTGAATGAGCTGGCAGAAAAACCGATTAAAAAAATATTTATAAAAGAAATAGAAAAGCAGCTTGAATATTATATCGAAAATAAAGACAAACTAAGACCGGGTCTGATAAAAGAAGTAGAAAAGATAAATAAGATTATAAAAGACATAGCTCGAGAAACAGATTCAATTGTTTGTAATTTCAAAGAAAGTGATGATTCAGTATTAAATGAAGTTAAAAATTTTAGAAAGAAAATTAATTAAAATATTTTTTGAATAAAAGAATTAAATATGCTATTCTTTAGAAAGAATATGATTAAAAAAACACAAAAATTAGTTTTCGGAGTAGCTTTGTTAGCTCTATTTTTTGCATTTGGTTATTATACTGGAGTAGAACAAGAAAATATTAATAAGCCGGCAGAAGAAATTGATCTTACCTTGTTTTGGGAGGCTTACAATCAACTTGAAAATAATTTTGTTAATCCCGATAAAATTAAAAATGAAGAAATAGTTTATGGAGCAATCCAAGGAATGGTTAATTCGTTGGATGATCCACATACAAAGTTTTTTAGTCCCGAAGAAAGTAAAAAATTTCTAGAAGATGTTTCCGGGTATTATGAAGGTGTAGGAATGGAAGTTGGGCTCAGAAATGACAGAATAGAGGTTATATCTCCAATAAAAAATACTCCCGCCGAAGCAGCGGGTGTTAAATCCGGAGATGTTATTACTGAAATTGAAGACAGATCAACAGAAGATATGACTTTGGAGGAAGCGGTAAAAATAATGAGAGGAGAGCAAGGAACCGAAGTAACTATTAAAATTGCTCGTAACGGAGAAATTAAGACAATTAATTTACAAAGGGATAAAATACAAATTCCTTCCTTGGAATTTGAAGTTTTAGATGAAGATATTGCTTATCTAAAAGTACATTATTTCCATCAAGATTTACATCATGAATTTAATAAATTGCTTCCTCAAATAACTTCTTCAAATACGGATAAAATGATAATTGATCTTAGAAACAACCCCGGGGGAGCACTTAATTCCGCTTTAGAGATAGCTGAATTTTTCTTGGATTCCGGAGATACGGTTGTTAAAAGTCAAAAATTAAATGGAGAAATAATTAAAGATTATAAAGCAACGGGAAGTTCAGTTACTTTTGATCATGACCTGGTTGTTCTTTTAAATGAAGGGTCAGCCTCTGCTTCAGAAATAATGGCCGGCGCACTCCGTCATCATAAAAACGCAAAAATAGTAGGAGAAACTTCTTACGGAAAAGGATCAATTCAAACTTTAATTAATCTCTCCGATATGTCCAACTTAAAGGTAACCGTATCTCATTGGGTTATGCCTAATGACGAATTGATTGAAGATGTCGGTATAAAGCCGGATTATCAAGTTTCATTTGAGGAAGAAAGTGATGATGATGAAGATCCACAATTAGAAAAAGCAATTGAAATAATTAAATAAAAATATGAAAGTTATATTACTTGAGAATATAAAAAAATTAGGAAAAAAATATGAAGTAGTAGAAGTTTCCGACGGTTACGCAAGAAATTTTCTTTTAAAAGAAAAAAAAGCTGAATTGGCTACGGAAGGAAATATTAAAAACATTGAAAAGCGAAAGCAACAAGAAAAAGTCAACGAAGAAAAAGAAAAAGAAGAAATCGAAAAAATCATTACTAAAATAAAAGGGAAAGAATTTGTTATTGAAACTAAAGTAGGGGATAAAGAGCAGTTGTATGAAGCAATAACAGCCGAAAAGATAGCTGATCATCTTCAAGAAAAAGGTTTTAATATCGTTACCGATCAAGTAAAATTAGATGAACCAATAAAAAAATTAACGGAAAAAGAAATTAAAATAGCTTTTAAACACGATTTAAAAACAAAAATAAAAATAAAAATAAAAGAAGAATAAATGAAAAGATATATTTTCGTCGCCGGCGGAGTAATGTCCGGGATAGGGAAAGGAGTTGCTACCGCTTCAATAGGAAGAATCTTAAAGAGTAAAGGTTATAAGGTTTCCGCGGTAAAAATAGATCCCTATGTCAATGTTGATGCGGGAACAATGAATCCGGTAGAACACGGCGAAGTTTTCGTCACTAAAGACGGAGGAGAATGTGATCAAGATCTCGGTAATTACGAAAGATTTTTTAATCAAGAGTTTACTACCGATAATTACATTACAACCGGAAAAGTTTATAAAGCGGTTATTGAGCGGGAAAGAAATCTTGATTATGACGGAAAATGTGTTGAAGTAGTTCCCGATATCCCAAAAGAAACAATAAAGCGAATAGAAAAAGCGGCTGAAAAAGATAATGCTGATTTTACTTTAATTGAAATAGGTGGAACAATTGGTGAATATCAAAACCTTTTATTTTTAGAAGCGGCTCGAATGATGAAATTAAAAAACCCCGATGGGGTTCTTTTTGTATTGGTTAGTTATCTTCCAACTCCAAAGACAATAGGGGAGATGAAGACGAAACCGACCCAAAACGCAAGCCGAAGTTTAAATGAAGCCGGAATACAGCCGGATATTATCTTAGGTAGAGCGGAAACTGCTTTGGATGAACCACGGAAGGAAAAAATCTCTAATTTTTGTAATATCGATAAAGATTATGTAATCTCGGCTCCTGATGAAAAATCAATATATACTATTCCCTTAAATTTTGAAAAAGAAAATCTGGGTGAAAAAATATTAAAAAAATTCAATTTAAAAGCGAAAAAAAGTAATTTAAAAAAATGGCAAAATTTAGTTAAAAGTAGCCAAAAAACAACTAAAGAAGTAAATATTGGAATAGTTGGAAAATACTTTGAAACCGGAAATTTTACTTTAACCGACTCTTATATTTCAGTGATTGAGGCGGTGAAACACGCCAGTTGGGATTTGGATTTAAAAGTTAATATAGATTGGCTTTTTTCTGAAGAATATGAAAAAAATGATCAAAAAATAGAAGAAATAGATGATTATGACGGAATTATTGTTCCCGGTGGATTTGGAAGTAGGGGAGTGGAAGGTAAAATTAAGGTAATTGAATATTGTAGAAAAAATAAAATCCCTTTTTTAGGGCTCTGTTTAGGAATGCAATTGGCGGTTATAGAATTTACTCGAAATGTATGTGGCTTGAAAAATGTAAACTCTACTGAATTTGATAAAGATTGTCAAACACCGATAATTGACATAATGGAAGCACAAAAGAAGTTAATTGAAAATAAGAATTTCGGAGGGACAATGCGCTTGGGTAATTATCAGTGTAAAATAAATAAAAAAAGTAAAGCTTACCAGCTTTACGGAAAAAAGAAAATATTGGAAAGGCATCGACACCGTTATGAATTTAATAATAATTATCTACCAGAATTAGAAAAAAACGGCCTTATTTTGGCCGGTAAAAATCCTGATAGTAATTTAGTGGAGATAATTGAACTTGCTGATCATCCGTTTTTTATTGGAGTTCAATTTCACCCCGAATTTAAATCCGGACCATTGAATCCTCATCCACTTTTTGTTGGTTTTTTAAAAAGTATTAAAGAACGTTAACCAGTTTAACTTTTTTACTCTTTCCGTTAAACTTTTTTTTGTTTTTGGTTTGAAATTCAACAATCCCATCTTTAATAGCGTACAGAGTGTCATCTCTACCTTTGCGAACATTTTTTCCGGGAATAAACTTTGTTCCTCGTTGTCTAACAATTATTGATCCCGCTTTTGCTTTTTGCCCACCGTAAAGCTTAACTCCTAAATATTTTGGATTTGAATCTCTTCCCAGTCTTGTTGTTCCAGACGATTTTGTTGTTGCCATAGCTTTTTTTAAATTATGAAATCTAAAGAAATAATAACAAAATTAAGTACAATTGTCAATAAAAATAATTTTTGGTGGTTTTTAATAGTATTACTAACCGCAACTCTTTTTTATATGATTGGTTGGATTGATTGTAAAAAAGAAATGAAAGAACCGATTAAAATTGAAGATCCGGAAGAAATGTCTATAACTGACTTTTACTTTTTTAGATTTTAAAAAAATAAGAAAATAGGGGTCTTTAATTAAAAATTACACTTTTTTAAGAACAAGGGGCTCTGAGAGCTGATTAGAGCTATTTTTATAATGATTGTGACTTACTGGTCATTATTTTTTTCTTTATTTTTTAAATTTTTGCCGCTATGATACTTTTTATGAATCTCTCGTAATTTTTTGCTCGTCATGTGGGTATAGATTTGGGTAGTAGAAATATTTTTATGTCCCAAAAATTCTTGTATAACTCGTAAGTCAACACCTTGAGTCAATAAATCGGTAGCGTAACTGTGACGTAAAGTATGTGGAGTGGTTCCTTTTGGGAGTCCGGTTTTCTTTACGTATTTTTTTACGATGTTTTCTACCGATCTTGTTGATAATCTTCGGTCACCGGTTTTAGGACCTCGATAACGAATAAAAAGTGGCTTTAAATCATCGTTTCTGGTCGATAGATAATCATCTAAGGCATTAACGGCTCTTTGGGAAAAATAAACCGTTCTAGTTCGGTCTCCTTTACCGGTGACCACGACTTCCAAGTCTTCAGTGTTGGTTTTTATATTTATTTGATCCTTATCCAGACCAACCAATTCAGCAACTCTAAGTCCGGTTGAAAATAAAGTTTCTAAAATTGCCTTATCTCTTAGACCGGTTCTTTTACTTAAATCGGGGGCATTTAATAATTTTTCAATTTGATCCAAGTTGAGAAACTTTAAAAAATCTTTTTCATCCTCTTTCGTTAATTTTACTTTTTCTGCCGGAAGAGCTTCAATATTCCAATCGGCGAAAAAATTAAGTAAATTACGCAGGGCGATTAGATAATAGTTTCTTGTTTTCTTAGTAATCGGCTTGTTTTTATGGCTATTTTGATTTGATAGATAAACTCGATAATTCCAAATATGCTTGTCAGTTAGTTGGTGAGGTTTTAAATCTTGATTATTTGATTTTTTTAACCAATCCACAAAACGGGAGATAAAGCGGCGATAAGTATCTTGTGAGCTAGAGGACAAGCCTTTCTCAATATCTAAATATTGATAAAATTGATCCAAATGTTCAATAATTGATTTATTTGATTTTTTCATAGGGTGGAATGGGTGAATTAAATTACCTATCTTAAACTTCGATAAATATACATTATGCGAAGTTTATTATTTGTATCATTCTAACAACTTTTCCACTACTCTGTCAATAGTCTTTCTTAAGCTCCTCTTATTAAATCTGTTAGTTACTACTACAAAGATGACAACCTTTTAACTCTTTCTACTTTTTTTTGAAAAGAGTTAAATAATGAATCTATAAATTGATTGAAAGCGTTTTTTATTTTTTTAGTTAATCTTTTAAAAAAGTTTTCTTTTCTGGTTTCTACTTGATCTTCGATTATTTTTTGTCTTCTTACAATTTCATCTTCCAAAAAAGAAAATACATTATCAATTTGATTTAAGATTAAATCACCGACGGAAACTGCCGCTTCTCTAATTTCAAGCACTATTCCCCTATCGTGGTCTATTCCTATGATCTCAACATCTTCTTCCGAATAGACCAACTGAGAATTTAAAATAAAAGTAAAAATGATAATCAGTAGTAATATCTTTTTCATAATTTAGACCCGGCTTTTTTAATCCTTTTAATCGATTCTTCCCTACCCAATATATAACTTACTGCAAATGGTCCGGCACTTGCCTTTTTTCCGGTTAAAGCAGCTCTTAAGGGCCATAAAAACCTCCCTCTATCATCCCAATTGTTTGCCATCTCTAATAATTTCTCACTAACACTTTCTTTATTCCAATTTTCTATATTAGACAATACTTCTATCGCTTTATCAAGTGATTCCTTTATTTCTTGATCAGTCATCTCTTTCCATTTGAGTAAGTCGGGATCAACATCTATTTTGTCGAAAAAGAAATCGGAAACTTCCACAATTTCAGCTAATAATTTAATTCTGTCTTGATGCTCTTTTACTAATTCTTCTATCTGCCAAAATGAAAATGGTCTTCCATCTTTGGTTTTGTAATTTATCTTCAAGCTTTCACCACCAATTGCCGCCGGTTGCTGATCCGATTCGTATCCGGGAGTTAAATAACCCTCTTCAATTAAATAAGGAATGCAAAGCTTTGCTATTCGTTCCGGATCTGCCTTTTTTAAATGTAAAGTGTTTATGTATTCTAACTTTTCTTTATCAAAAACTGCTCCCGCTTTCTTACAGCGCTTAATATCAAATTCTTTTTCCAATTCTTTTAAAGTGAAAAACTCTCGATCATCTCCCGGACTCCAACCCAAAAGAGCTAAGAAATTAACTAACGCTTCGGGAAGAAATCCTTCTTCTTTAAATTCGGAAACGGAAACCGCTCCGAATCTTTTGGAAAGCTTTGATTTATCCGGTGCTAAAATTAAAGGTAAATGAGCGTAATTAATGGAATCAAAATTTAAAGCTCTCTGAAGCAAAATTTGCTTCGGGGTATTCGAAATATGATCCTCCCCCCTAATCACATCACTAATTTTCATTTTGTAATCATCCACAACACAGGCTAAATTGTAAAGCGGTTCATCTAAATTTTTAGCAATTACAAAATCTCCAATTAAATCAGTTTTTACACTCACCTCTCCCCTAATTTTATCCAAAAACGTAACTTCCTCTCCGGGATTAATTTTAAATCTAATTACGAAATCATCACCGTTTTCCATTCTTTTTTCCGCCTCTTTTTTGGAAATACTGCGACAAGTTCCTTTGTAGATGGGGGCTTCTCCTTTTTCTCGTTGCTCTTCCCTTTCTTTTTCCAATTTTTCTTGACTGCAAAAACAAGGGTAAGCTTTTTCTTCTTCCATTAGTTTTTTTATGTATTCTTTATATAAATCAGTCCTCTCACTTTGTCTGTATGGGCCTCTTTTTCCTTTTTTACCCGGGCCTTCGTCATATTCCAAACCCAACCATTCTAAGCTTTCTATAATATTTTCTTCATAATCTTTTTTTGATCTTTCTTTATCCGTATCTTCTATTCTAAGAATAAATTTACCATTTTTATTTTTGGCGTATAGATAATTAAAAAGAGCTGTTCTAACGGAACCAACGTGGAAAAACCCGGTCGGTGATGGGGCGAATCTTACTCTTATTTTCATGTTTTTTAAGTGTTTATCGTTTTAATAATTTATTGAATTAAAAACTCTTTAATGTAAGCCGCTAAAATACGGCCGGCATCAGGTTTAGCAAATTGTTTGCTGTTTTTTTTCATTTCCTCTAACTGTTCGGGTAGAGAAAATAATGACTTA
This sequence comes from uncultured Candidatus Saccharibacteria bacterium, assembly GCA_964460255.1. Classification (GTDB taxonomy): domain Bacteria; phylum Patescibacteriota; class Minisyncoccia; order Minisyncoccales; family PWPS01; genus PWPS01. The sequence goes on from CAYWPY010000001.1 coordinate 19,037, forward strand.
ATTCTTTCTAAAAAGAAGTGTGGTGTCAAATTTTCTTCCTCCATAACAATTGCCGCTCCTTTACTCGCTACTCGATAAGCGTTTTCCGCTTGATGATTCTGAGCCGCCTCCGGAAGAGGTATTAAAATACTGGGCTTGTTGTTGGCTAGTATCTCAAATATAGTACCCGCTCCCGCTCTGGAAACTATCAAATCAGCTACAGCATAGGCATCTTTAAGTTCATTCTGATTAAAAAATGAAAAAGGATGATAAAATTTTTCCGTATCTTGTCTTAACATTGCCTGACTCTCACTCTTTACTTGTTCATTATTTTTTTGTCCGGTAATGTGAATTATTTCGTAACTTTCTAAAAGCTGAGGTAAAATTGCTAAAATGGTATCGTTAATTCGTATTGATCCTTGAGATCCTCCCATAACTAAAATTATCGGCTTACCTCCTTGTAAGTCAAATCTTTTTTCTGCCTCTACTTTACTTCCTGTGATTAATTCTTTTCTAATCGGATTTCCAATTACGAATTTCTTATCCGGCTTTATTCCTTTTGTTTTTTGGAATGCGACAAATATCTCCGTTGCAAATTTAGAAACAATTCTATTTGCTAATCCCGGTGTAGCATCGGACTCATGTAGAATAATCGGAATCTGCATTATTTTACCGGCAATAACTACCGGAACCGAACCGTAACCACCTTTCGAAAAAATTAAATCCGGAGAAATCTTAAAAATATGAATAATCGATTGAATTATGCCGATCGGTATTTTAAATAAATCAATTAGGTTAAGTAAAATAGAAAGAGGAGTAAAATATCTTCGCAATTTTCCCGCTAAAATATATCTGGTTTCCAAACCTTCTTCAGTAAAACTAAATTCGGGAATGCTATCTTTAGGAGCAACATAAAATAACTCTAATTGTCTATCTTTCGGAAATTGTTTCTTCAGATTTCTAATCACCGAAACTAAAGGAAAAACATGACCTCCTGTTCCGCCGCCGGTAAATATTACTTTGTTTTCTTTCATAATTGTAATTAATTAATTAAGATTTCGAAATGTTTAATAAAATCCCCAAAGCAGCCAATTCGGTAATAAAATGGGATCTTCCTTGACTTATAAAGGGAAGTGGAATTCCGGTAATCGGCAGGATTCCACTCATTGCGCCAATATGAATAAAGGCTTGAAAAAAAATCCAAAAACTTATTCCTACCGCCATTAAACTCATAAAGGGATCCCTTTTTTCTTTACTGATTTTAAAGCAGCGCCAGGAAAAAAATAGGAATAAAATTATCAGCAATAAACTTCCAACGAATCCGGCTTCTTCAGCATAAGCGGCAAATATTGAATCGCTTTCCGGAATTGGTAAAAAATATTTCTGGTTCCCCATTCCGAATCCGGCCCCTAACAAACCTCCGGAACCAATTGCGATCAGTGCTTGTTTAGCTTGATGAGGTAGTTCCTTTAATTCAATAATATATCTAAACAGATCCTTAACTCGTTGTAACCTGTAATCGGAAAATAAAATAAATAAAGCAAAAAGAGGACCTCCGGTAACGATCAAAGTTAAAATATGAGATAAGGGGGTTTGATCAGCAAAATAAATTGAAAAACCGGAAAGAATAATGACTAATAAAGTACTTAAATCGGATTGAAGCCACATTAATCCAACCACAATTAAAGATACAAATATAAAAGCTAAAAAATATTTTTTATCTTTCTTATCTTCTTTGCTTGATAACCAACTGGCTAAATAAAGAATAAAGGTCAGTTTTAAAAACTCAGCCGGTTGAATGGTAATTCCTCCCAAACTAATCCATCTACTTGCTCCCCTCACTTCAACTCCCAACCCGGGAACAAAAACTAGAATATTTAAAATTAAATTTAAAAAAAGTAAATGGGGAGCATACTTTTTCATTAAATCCAGAGGGATTTTATAAGCAATAAAAGCAATTACCAGCCCCGGTAAGAAACCGAAAAGAAACTGTTTAGTTATTGCCCCAAATAAATTAAGAGCTCCTTCTTCAGTAGAATTAGCAATTACTCCCATCGAAACACTGGTAAAAATAAGGAAGCCGAACAGAAGTATTAATCCGGTACTAATTATTAAACTATAATCAATTTTCTCAGTCTTTTTTGGCATGCTTATTTACATAAAACTTAAATTGCTCACCTCTATCTTTATAATTTTTAAACATATTAAAACTGGAAGAAGCCGGAGAAAGAAGACAAGATTTATATTTTTCAGTAAATGAGTAAGATAACTCCACTGCTTGCTCCATATTAGAAACTTCTTTTACATTCAGCTTTCCCGTATTTAATCCTTTTTTTATCTTTTTTCCCGTCTCCGGAAATAAAATTACGTTTTTGATACCGCTTTCATTTATTTTAGAGGCAAGGAGCTCGTAATCGCCCCCCTTGTCAACGCCACCAACAATAATGGTATCCAAGTCACTAATATTTTTAATCGCTTCTACTGCCGCCTCCGGGATTGTGGAAGCAGAATCATTATAAAATTTTATTTTTTTATATTCTCCAATAAATTCAAGTCGATGAGATAACTTTTCAGTTTGACCTATTGCTTTTAATGCCTGTTTTTTATTTATATCAAATAAAGCGGCTGTTTTTAAAATTGGGTCCAAATAGACGGCTGAATTATTTATTCTTTTTTTGGGATTAAAAGGTATCTTTTGAGCTGAAGAATCTGCAACCAACTTTAAAACATTAGGGTCTTCCTCATTATATATTAATTTATCATCTTTTTTTTGAAATTTTAAAATATTTTTTTTAGCTTGAAGATAGGAAGAAAAACTTTTATGTTGATCCAAATGATCTCTAAAAATATTTAAAATAATTGCTATTTCCGGACTCTTGGTTACCGTTTGTAATTGAAAACTGGAAAGCTCATAAATAAAGATTGCTTCTTTATCTAAATAACTCAAAGCCGGTTGACCTATATTACCAACTAAATGAACTTTAAATCCATTTTCTTTTAAAATCTTATAAATTGTCAAGCAGGTAGAGCTCTTCCCCTTTGTTCCCGTTACTCCGATTACTTTTCCTTTTGTTAATTTTAAGAATATATCCGCTTGGCAAGTTATTTTTTTATCTTTAAATTTATCTAATTTTTTTAAAGGAATGCCGGGAGTTTTTATTATAACTTGATATTTTTCTACCGAATTCAAGTAATTTGGACCAAAATAAGTCTTTACGTTTGAATCTTTAATTTCTTTTTCCTTAACATCAGCAACACCTATCTCCTTCTTTGGAAATTTTAATCTCAAATATCTTAAAGTATCTTTCCCTTCTTCTCCGTAACCTAAAACTAATATTTTATTTTTTTCTAGTTCTTTAAGCATTTTAATCAATTAACCCATTAAACGAAAAACAACTCCCAAAATAGCCGCAATAATTCCAATAATCCAAAACCTCATAGTGACTTTGTAAGCCGGCCAACCCAAGGCTTCAAAATGATGATGAATCGGAGCCGCTAAAAATACTTTTTTCTTAAGAAATTTTTTGGATAAAAGTTGAATAATTACCGATCCCGATTCAAGGACCAATAAAATAGCGATAAGAGGTAAAACAATCACCGAATCAGTCAGAAAAGCAATCACCGTCAAAGTAGTGGTTAAACCCAAAATTCCGGTTTCTCCCATATAAAACCTGGCGGGAGGAATATTGAACCAAAGAAAAGCTAAAATAGTTCCGACAATTACCAGGCAAAATGCAGCTAAATTAATCATTCCAATTTCCAAGGCAATAAACGTAAAAGCGGTAAAAATGGAGGCAAAAACTCCACCGGAAAGACCATCCAAACCATCAATTACACTACCACTGTAAGTTGCCAACATAACTAAAATAAAGAAGGGAATAAAAAATATTCCCAAATAAAATTCCCCAAAGAAAGGTATAAAAACGGAATCCATTTCCAACCGGTAGTAAAACCACCAACTTCCAATCATTCCAATTAGGGTAACCAAAAATATTCTATACTTAAGGCTTAAACCTCCACCGATATAACGCTTCATCTTTCTAAAGAGAAGCTTTAAAAAGCGATTGGTGGGACTTTTTATTACTTGAAGTAAATCATCAATTAATCCCACTAAAGAGGCAAAAACCAAAGTGAAGAGAGGAAGCCAGGTTTGACTTCTGCTCAAAAAATTTAATTTTTGCAACCAATAACTATCCGTAAATCCAGAAATAAGTAAAAACAAAAAGGATAAAAATAAAACCGGAACCCATATTAAGAGACCTCCCAAGCGAGGAACATTTACCTCTTTTTCCGAATGATACTTAACAAATACTTTAAGTTCTTTTCCGTCAATCCCCGTCTTTCTAACCTTATTTTTCCATAATTCATGTTTATACAAAAAATTAGTCAAAGCGGGGGTAAATAAAAAAGTTACCAGAAATGAAAAAGTTCCCAATAAAAATATCTTAGTGACGTTAAAAATTGCTGGATCCATACTTTTTAATTAAAATTATAAGCTTTTTCGGTCCAATTAATTAGTTTTTCCATTTCTTTGAATCTTTCCTCTCTTCCCTCGGCACCCAATATTATGTTTATCATATACCCATCACTACTTTCATCCTCCAAAACAATCATTAAACAACCTCCGGCAGAATAAGTAAACCCGGTTTTCCCGGCAATTATTCTTTGTTGCCAATCCGGTCTTTGACCATTAAAATAAGAGCCATCAATAAACTTATTAGTTGTTTTCACAGTATAATGGACAGTTGAGTTTTTAGAGCTTAATTGATATTGATCTTTTTTTAAAATATCTCTCAAAGTCGGTACTTCCAAGATTTTTCGTATTAATTTAGTCAAATCTCGAGCAGTCGATAAATTTGTTCCTTTTTCATTATCTAATCCACTCGGGTTATAATACTTAGTCCTATTCATTCCTATTTCCTGAGCTGTTGAGTTCATAAAACCTACAAAATCATCAAAACTAATTTCTTCGGGGGCAATAGCTGCAGCATAGGCCCCACTATTATTCGACTCAATCAAAAGCGGATGTAGTAACTCCCGAAAAGTAGTAGTTGAAAAAATTCTTAAATCGCTTAAATGCGAGTCGTTAAAATAAACTGAATCTGAAATTCCGATTTCTCGATTTAAATCATAATTTTCGTAAATTACAAAAGCTGTCATTAATTTCGTCAAACTGGCCATCGGAAGTTGCTTATTTCTATTTCTGCTGAAAAGAACATCTTCTTCACCGTCTTTTACATAGACGGAGTAAGCTGCTTCGGAATTAATATCCGGCTCTTTAACCCCTTCTACTCTTTCCACTAAATTATAATAATCCAAAGTAGAAACCTCTCTCTCGTGAATTTTAACACTTTCTTTTTCTTTGCTTTCACCGGAATAGATCCATCTGGTTAATGAAAACAAAATTAAGAAAAGAAGAGATAAAAATAAAGATATTTTAATTAATTTATTCTTTTTCATTTTCAATCTTTTCCTTATCAATTTTAATATGTAACTCTTCAAGTTGTTCTTCAGTTATATCCTTAGAAGGAGTATCCATTGTTAATCCTCGCCCATCGCCTGTCTTGGGAAAGGCCATAACTTCACGAATATTATCCTCGCCCAGTAAAATCATTAAAAATCTTTCAAACCCAAAAGCAATTCCCCCATGAGGAGGAGCACCATACTTAAATGCTTCCAATAAATGACCGAATTTTTTTCTAATATCTTCTTTTTTGTGACCTAAAACTTCAAATACCGCTTCTAAAATTCGAGGATCAAAAGATCTCAAACTTCCTCCTCCTATTTCTTCTCCATTTAAGACAAGATCATATTGATAAGAAGTAATTTTCTCCGGATTTTTCTTTATTTCTTCCGGATCATTTTCTCTTGTTTGAGTAAAGGGGTGATGTTCAGAGGTATATCCGTCTTCGGTTTTTTCAAACATCGGAAAATCAATTATAAAAGCAAAAGCTAATTCGTCTTCTTTTTCACTAAGATCAGGAGAATCACTACCCCACTTTTCAATTGCTTCCTTATATGGGATACGCGGAAAAGGTGTTTCTTTTATCTTTTTCTCGGGAAAAATATTTTTTACTACTTTAATAAACATCTCTTCTACCAGGTTTAAAATTTCATCCCGAGACATAAAAGAAACTTCCATATCAAGTTGAGTAAATTCAGCTTGCCGATCAGCTCGAATGTCTTCATCTCGAAAACATCTTGCAAATTGAAAATAACGCTCAACTCCTCCAACCATTAAGAGCTGTTTATACTGTTGAGGGCTCTGTGGTAAGGCGTAAAAAGCTCCCGGTTGTTTTCTGGAGGGGACTAAAAAATCACGAGCTCCTTCCGGAGTTGATTTAGTTAAAATTGGTGTTTCAATCTCGATAAAATCTCTTTCGGATAAAAAGTTTCTAAAAAAATGAGCAACTTGGTGTCTTTTTTTTAAATTATTTTGCATTCTTTTCCTTCTGATATCCAAATATCTGTATTTCATTCTTAATTCTTCATTAACATCTCTCCCTTGATCATTAATTATAAAAGGCGGGGTTTTTGATTTGGATATTATTTTAAGATCAGAAGCTTTAAGCTCAACTGAACCGGTGACGATATCTTCATTGAACATACTTTCCGGCCTTGCTTTCACCATACCCTTTATTTCTAATACCGATTCTTTTTTTACATCCTCAACATTTTTCAATTCAGTGGGATCCACTACTACTTGAATCAAACCCGACCTATCCCTTAAGTCCAAAAAGGTTATTTTCCCGTGAGCCCTAATGGAATCAACCCATCCGGAAATTAAAACTTCCTTCCCAACTTTGTTTACCGTTTCTCTGTTTAAAATTCTTTTCATTTTTATAAATATTTTATTGATTTTTCTACTATCTCTCTTGGAGTATTATTCGTTTTTATTAAATAATCTTTAGCTCCGAGCTTTGAAGCTTCTTCTCTTGACTCTTGGTCATTATAATTTGAAAAAGCAACCACGGTTACCTCAGAAATCGGATCGCTCAATTCTCTTAATTGTCTTAAAAAAGATATTCCCGTTTCTCCGGGGAGTAAAATATCCAACAAAACCAAATCAGGCTTTATTTCTCTAACAACTTCAAGAGCTTGATTAACGTTGGAAGCCAATGTAACTTCGTAATTCTGAGATTCAAAAACCTCTTTATACATTTGAGCTAAAGTTTTTTCATCTTCGATTATTAAAATTTTTGACATATTAATTAAATTTGAATTTTTTTAATTATACTAAAATAAGTAAAAATTACAAAAAAAAAGAGTGCTTATTTTTAGCACTCCTCTTTACTGATCTTGAATAAAAAATTAGCCAATCTTATTGCTTCCAACTGTAAAACTGATAAATTCTTATAATCCATTACCGGTTTAAGTAACCATTTTTTACTTGCCACATTTAAGCTGATAGCCCATTCAATATGATGACCCAAGTTATAAATCTTAATCAGATCAAAAAGAGTATCCAAATCTTTTTCTAAAACGGCAACCCAAGGAAAGTGATAACGAGAAGTCATCCAGCCGTCGGAATGTCCTTGACAACTGGCTGTGGTTTTAATATTTAATTGATTTAAAGCAATTACCAGTGGTAAAATCTTAAAATCGATATCGTTAAGATCAACTGAAAATATGGATTCTTCTTCCATAAATGCTCCTCCTTTCTCTTTCACTATACAATCAAAAAATAAAATGTCAACTAAGAGCTACTCCATTAAAAAATCAAAAATTTTCTGATTTTTGATCATATCTCCAACATAACCACGTAATCTTTCTAAATTTTCATCTGACTCCTCTTCTTTACTTCTTCCGGATGCGGCAAAATGATTATCAATTTCCTCTTCAATCTCTTCTTTGGTTGGTTCTATGTTTTCGGTTTCCGCTATTTTATGTAAAATAATTGCTGCCGCAACATTGTCTTCTGCTTTTTCCCTCCATTCGTCACGTACATCATCCTCAGTTTTATTAATTTCTTTTAAATAATTATCAAAACTTTTACCCATTTGCTGTACTTTTCTTTCCATTTGGTGCTTCATATTATCCAGTTCTCTTTCAACAAGTATTTCCGGAATATCCAACTCTGTATTTTTAATTAATTTCTGAACAATTTCCATTTTAACTTTTTCTCTTTTCTTGGCTTCTTTTTCACTTTTAATACCTTCTTCTATTTTTTCTTTTAATTCCTCCATTCCGGAAACATTTTTGTGCAAAGAACTGGCGAATTCATCAGTCAGTTCGGGTAACTCTTTCTCCGAAACTGATTCTAATTTTAAATCAAATTCTATTTCTTTTCCGGCAATTTCTTTATTTGGATTGTCTTCTTTAATCTTGATGCTGAATTGTTTATCGTCTCCGGCTTTCATTCCAATTATGTGATCCTCAAAACCTTCCAAAGCATCAAATTGCCCCTGCCCAAGAGTAAATTCCAAATCTTCTTTATCAATAACTTCTTTATTATCATCAATTTTTCCCGAAAAAGTTATTTTTACTTCATCTTCATCTTTTGCCTCACGATCAACTTCCCTGGAAATTGCTCTCGATTTTTGAATTCTTTCAATAGTTTGATCAATCTCCATTTGTTCGACGTTAACTTCGCTACTTTCTTCCTCGACAACTTGATCAGCAAGCTCTTTATAATTAGGTAATTCAAATTCGGGCATTACGTAAAATTGAGCTTTATAGATCAAATCATTTCCGGCTGCATTTTGATTGAATTCCACCTCCGGTTGAGAGATTGGGAATAATCCTTCTTTTTTAATTATTTCCGGATAACTTTTTTGAATTGCCAAGCTGACTGCTTCTTGCCAAACTTTATCCTTGCCGATTGAATTTTCCACAACTTCTCGAGGTGCGTTTCCGGGACGAAAACCCTTAATCTTCATTTCTTGGGATAAATTATTAGCAGCTTGGTCCAAATAGTCTTCCATTTCATCAACCGGAATAGTAACTACTATCTCTTTTTTTGATTTTTCTTTATCTTTAATTTCAAATTCCATACTTGTTTTAGATTAAATTTATTCTAATTAATAGTAACATATTAGACTGAAATTACAAAAATTATTCACCCATTACTTGGATTTGGACTTTTCTGGTTCTGGATCTATCCAGTTCAACAAAAAGGATTCTTTGCCATCTACCCAATTGTAATTGTCCGTCAATTAAATTTAGTGTGTTTGTCGGGGTAAGGTAAATTGACTTACAGTGAGCATGTCCGTTTGCACACTCCCCGTCACACATATTTACCGTTCTGACATTAAAATTATCATGATTATAATCAGCGTCTTCAGGAGCCAATGCGGAAAGATTCTTTTTTATATCTTTAATTAAAAGGGGTTCATTTTCATTCAAAATTAAAGTAGCTGTAGTATGCATTTACTGGATATTAACCATCCAGTTTTCAACTCCGCTCTCTTCAACAAATTTCTCAATTTGGAAAGTGATATCAAAAAATTGTAAGGTTTCTTCGGTTTCGATTGTTATCGTCTTGTTTTTTATTGTCATTTGTCTCTTTTTTTTATAAATTTTACTAAATCTTTAACTAGATCAAAGGGCTTGTTTTTAGGAAAAGAATTTAAAATTTTTAACGCTTTTTTTATTTCTTTATCCAACATTTCTTCCGCTTTTTTTCGAGCATCGGTTTTATTTATTAAGTTAATAGCTTTGTTAAGATCATCTTTTTTTATTTTTTCTTTATTTAAAATCTCAGCCAATTGATCACTTTTTTGTTGAGCAAGAAGAAGGACTATATTTCCTCCTTTTCTTTCTTTAATATCTTTCCCAATCTCTTTACCGAACTTTTTTTCATCTCCGAATATATCCAATATATCATCCTTTATTTGATAAGAAACTCCCAAGCTTTCTCCAAAACGAATAGCTTCCTTTGGCTCAATGCCGGCTAAAGATGAACCCAAACCACAGGAGAGCTTAAAAAGAGCAGCTGTTTTTTTATCAATCATCTCTTTATAATCCTCTAAAGTAACTGTTTCATATTTATAATCTTTATAAAAAGGATCCTTCCTTCTCAATCCTCTTTCTTGGAGGATGTCAATCATTTCTCCTTCCATTACCAATTTAGAATATTTAGAAAATAATTCCATCTGCTCACTTTGACAATCTTTAAGTAGATCCAGAACAGTTGAAAAATAAAATGAACTGATACACATCGTTGCCGGAGCACCCCATTTTTTCCAGCTGGTTTTCTTACCTCTTCTAAATTCACCGCGATCAATTATATCATCAATCAATAAAGTATAATTGTGAAAAATCTCCACTGCAGCGGCCATTTTTAAAGCTGTTTTTAGATCATCACCTTCCAAACCCAAATAAAACTCAATAAGTAAAAAGGGTCTTAATCTCTTTCCTCCGGTATTAATTTGATAGCCGGTTATCTCCTTAAAATTACTTTGATTTTTGCTTAAAGCTTTATTTATTAAGGGATCAACCTTTTCCTTTACTTTTTCTACTTCTTTTTTGAGCATAAAATTAAAAACCGATTCAGTAAGCGGTTTATGTTTTTAACTATTCATCTTCGGACGAGTCACTACCATTCGGATTATTTTTTATTTTCCAAATTACGACCAATAAGATAATAATTGAAAGTATTTTCCAACTCATAAATTTTCTATTTCTTTTTTAAAATTTTCTCCAATAAATAAACATCACCTGCTCCAATTATAGCCACTATTTCATCTCCCTGCAACCGGTTATTTAACTCCTCTCCAACTTTTTTAAGGTTGCCGGGAAGATAGCTAACATTATTATTTTTAACTTCACTTATTAATTTTTCAGAATCTATCTTTTTCTTTATTTCTTCATTTTCCCTTCCGGAAACACTATAAATATCTAAAAGATAAAGTTTTTCAACCGGGGAGTTGTTAAAGACATTAATAAATTTATCTTTTAGGTAATAACTTCTTTGGTATTGATGAGGTTGAAAAAGGACAACAACCTTCTTTTGAGGGTACTTTTCTTTTAGAGCTTGTAAAGTGGCTTTTAGTTCAGTTGGATGATGAGCATAGTCAATTACAACTTTTTGCTCATTCCCTTTAATGTTAATTTCCTTTTCTTCAAATCTTCGCCACGAACCCTGGTAACCGGACAAAGCTTTTAATATTTTTTTTTCATCAACATACAATAATTCTCCAACTCTATAAGATGCTAAGGCGTTTTCCAAATTATGATCTCCGGGAACTTGTAAGTGACTTTTAACCTTATTCGCCTCTTCATCTTTTTTAGAAAAGGAGATTTTATTTTTAGGTAGTTTTAGATTTGAAAGATTTTTATCTTCTTCATTAAAAATAATAGTCCCATCGCTCTTCACATTATTATTTACGTATTTTTGAAAAGTATTAATTAAATCTTCTAAATTCTTATAGAAATCCAAATGTTCACTTTCTAAATTAGTCAGAACTGCAATATCGGGATTGTAATTAAGTAAGGATCCTTGCCACTCGTCAGCTTCAATTAAAAGATACTGCGAATTTCCTTTTCGATAGTTGGAATCATTAAATTCTTTTAATTTTGTCCCCACTATAACCGTCGGATCCAACCCGGCCTCAATCAGAATTAAAGAAATCATGCAAGTAGTGGTACTTTTACCATGAGTTCCCGAAACGGCTATCGTTTTATACTTTTTAGTCAACTCCCCTAATGCTTGCGGATAACTAAGCGCTTTTATTTTTAAATCCCGGGCCTTTTTTAGTTCGGGATTATCATCCGGAATTGCCGGGGAATAAATTAAATAATCAGTTTTATCGCTTAAATTATCTTGGTTATGTCCTTTGTAGATGGTCGCTCCCAAACGTCGTAAGTCTTTTACAGACTCATTAATCGATAAATCAGAACCGGTAACTTTATTTTTTTCTAATAAAAAATGACGAGCTAATGCCGAAATTCCGATTCCACCAATGCCGATAAAATGAATATTCATATTTTTATTTAAATTTTTCTATAATATTATATTGAGCTCCTCCTTTTTTCAATTGACTTTCCATTAAATCAATTGAATCTACCATTACCTTTAAATTAAGAAATTCATCTTCCAACAGAGGTATTTCTTCAAGTGGAGTCTTTTTAAATTGAAAGGATTTAGTCCTTCCCAACGTTATATGGGGAATAAATTTCTGATTGCTTTTTTGATAATTTATTTTTTTTAATTTTAAGATTTTATCCTCTATTTTCTTTTGTAAGGATAAAATTCTCTCATTACTCTCTCCTTCCAACCAAATTAGCTTAGCCTCTCGCCTATTCGGAATATATTTAATTGAAGAAAATTCAACCGAAAAAGGTTTTAAATTTATTGATTTTAATTCTTTTTTTAAGACGGTAATTTTATCCTCCGCAATCGGCCCTAAAAAAATTAAAGTTATATGTAGATTTTCCTTTTTAGTCCACTTAACGGGGTCAAAATCAAAATAGCTTTGAATTTCTTTTCTTTTTTCAACTAATAAGTCTTTATTTTTCGGAGATATATTTATTGCTAAAAATAGTCTTTTCATTGCTATATTATTAATTAAATAAAAAAAGTTATCAAGAGGTTTAAATTTAAATATTTCTCAGATATGATAAAATAAAACATGAAAAAAGCTTTTTTATATAAAAAGTTAAACAATAAAAAAACGCAATGTCAGAATTGTGCTCATTATTGTTTGTTAAAAGACAATGAAACTGGAAAGTGTAAAGTAAGGAAAAATATTAACGGAGAAGTTTTTTCTCTGAATTATGGAAACTTGGGAGCAATCAATATTGACCCGATTGAAAAAAAGCCTCTTTACCATTTTTTACCCGGAACTGAAGCTTTATCGATCGGTTTGCCCGGCTGCTCTTTAAGTTGTAAAAATTGCCAAAATTGGAAATTAGCCAAAAAGCCAAAAGAATATCCAACTGAAAATTTATCACCATCTAAAATAATTTCCCTTGCTAAAGAAAAAGAAATACCGACAATCGCCTATACTTATAGCGAACCATCTATGTCTTTGGAATATTCTTTAGAAACAATGAAATTAGCGAGTAAAGAAGGGATAAAAAATATTTGGGTTTCCAACGGCTTTTTTTCGAAAGAGTGCCGAAAAAAGATATTACCTTTCTTGGATGCAATTAATATTGACTTAAAAGGTTTTTCGGAAAAGTTTTATAAACGGATCTGCAACGGTAGTTTGAAGCCGGTTTTAAATACGATAGAAGGATTAAGTGGTCAAACTCATCTGGAAATAACCACATTATTAATCCCTTCTTACGTTACTAAAAATCAATTAAAAAAAATGGCAAAATTTATTGCCGGTTTGGATGATGAAATTCCTTGGCACATAACCCAATTTTCACCTCAAGTTTCCTGGAAAATGAAAAAAGTAGATAAAACTAAAGCCGAAGATCTTTTTCTGGCGCAAAAAATTGGAAAAGAAGCCGGATTAAAATACGTATACGCTAATAAAAATAATACTAAATGCCCAAACTGTGATAGTATGGTAGTAGAAAGAAATTTATACCAAATAAATAGACGGGACAGTAAAGGCCGGTGTCCACAATGTAATCAAAAAATATTTAAAAATGCTTAAATTTGCTTCAATTTGCCCTCATCCACCAATAATAATTCCCGGAGTCGGGAATGATAACGATTTGGAAAGATGCTCCAAGACAGTTAAAGCAATGCATACTTTAGCTGATTACTTTAAAAAACAAGATTTGGACTCGGTTATAGTAATAATGCCTCACGGAAAATTTCTAACTGATAAATTTGCCGTTTACAGTTCAAAGTCATTTACCACTTCACTTCCCGGAGCCTTACTCAGTTACCAAGGTGATCAAGAGCTGGCAAAAAAAATACTAACAATCAAGGAAACTGAAAAAATAAAAAAAGGGAATATTAATTATAGCTTTTCAGTTCCCTTACACTATCTAAAAGAAGCGCAACCCTCCTTTAAGACAGTCCCTATTAATTATTCAAGCAAAACACCTCAAAAACACTTCCGGTTCGGAAAAAAAATATATTCATTAATTAAAAAAGAAAAGAAAAAGATCGGTATAATAGCTTCCGGAGATTTGTCTCATAAATTAACTCCTTCCGCTCCGGCCGGATTTTCTGAGAAAGGAAAAGAGTTTGATCAAAAAATGATTAATCTTTTGGAAAAAAATCAAGTTGATAAAATACTTGATTTTGATCAAAAATTAATCTCCGCTGCCGGTCAATGTGCCTATTTATCAATTGTTACCTTGTTAGGCGTTTTGTCTTCAATACCCGTAAAGCCCGATTTACTCTCCTACGAAGGGCCTTTTGGGGTTGGTTATGGCGTAATAAATTATAAGATTAAGGATGAAAATTAAATTAAACAACTCAAAATCAATACTTTCCGTAATGCGTCAATTGGGCTATCATCCCGACAATCGCTCAAGTAATAAATCTTATTCCCGTTCTCTCAGTTCCGGAAAATTTCCTCGTTTCCATATCTATTACAACAAAAGCCGCAATGAATTAAATTTGCATCTGGATCAAAAAGCACCTCGTTATCAAAACACAAATGATCACGCCGGAGAATATCACGGAGAAGTGGTTGAAAAAGAAGCAAAAAGAATTAAAAGTATTTTAAATTAACATGCAGATAATAGATTTAACAAAAAAAGCAGTAACCGAATACGTAAAGAATAAAAAAAGAATATCTCTTTCTGAAAATATCGATAAAAAATTAAAATCTAAATCAAGGCCTCTTTTCGTAACTATTAAAAAAGAAAAGGCTTTACGTGGTTGTATGGGAACCCTTGAAGCAACGGAAAATAATTTAGGCGAAGAAATTATCTCCAATTCAATTGCCGCTTGTCAAGATCCTCGCTTTAATCCTTTAACCGAAGCGGAATTAGAAAAATTAAATTATGAGGTTAACATTTTAAAAGAAAAGCAATTGATTAAAAAAGATGAATTGGAAGACGTAAACCCAAAAGAAGAAGGAATCATTGTCAAGGAAAATCAAAAAGCGGGTCTACTCCTTCCCGGTATAGAGGGAATAGATGATCCGAAAAAACAATTAAAAATCGCCCTTAAAAAAGCAGGAATTGAAGGAGAAGATTATAAAATACTAAAATTCAAAACCGATAAATATGAAGGAATGTAAAAAAATAGTAAGTTATTTTTCTGACTTTCTGAAGGAAGAAAAAGAAAAAATATCCCCCACACTTCTAAAGTGTCGAGAAAGACACCTTAATCACTTTGAAAAGTGGTTGGCAATCAACGGAAATGAAGATGCAACTGCAGAAGAAATTACCGAAGAAACCTTATTAGATTATAAAAGATTTATAAAAAATAAAACTTCTTCTCGAGGAAAAAAAATAAGCAAAGATACTCAAAAAAACTACCTGAGAACTATTCGCTTTTTCTTTGAATTTTTAAAAAATAAGAACGTTGATTGTATTAATCCGGAAAAAATCCGTCTCACTAAAAAAGTAGAAAGTGAAATCCAACAAATAGTTAATCACTATTTCAAAACCAAGGGATTAACCCTTGAAGAACTTAAAAAAAGTGCAAAGAAAAAAGAGATAATTTATTCCCGATATACCAAACCGGCTAAACAATTATTGGAACTGTCGGGTTCAATTGAAAAAGCAAAAAAAGCAATTACTATTGTTGCTAACTGGGCTAAATCGAGAAATCTCGATTATACGATTGAAACCGTTTTAAAGAAGTGGTTGGAGATAAAAAATCTAAAACCCAAAAAAATAGAAAAAAAGCCTTTTTACAGAGGAGATCGAATGATCAAAAAAAGAGGAAAGTGGTATGTAATCGATAAACAAGGAGAATGGCTGGAGTTTGCCGGAAAAGAAGACGATATTACCTGGAAAGAAGATTAAATTTAAAACTTAAAAAATATGCACATAACATTTGCCGGAACGCCAAAGTTCAGTAAAATTGTTTTAGAAAATGCATTGGATCAATTATCAATTGATGCGGTAGTAACCGCAAGAGATAAAAAAAGTGGAAGAGGTTTAAAAAAGAAAGCTTCTCCGGTTAAAAAGATAGCTAAGAAAAATCAAATATCAGTTTTTCATAATCTGGATCAAGTTATTGAAGATACTGACTTGGTTTTGGTTGCTGCCTACGGAAAAATTATTAAAAAAAACAATTTGGAAAAACCAAAATTTGGATTTTTAAATGTTCACCCTTCTCTACTTCCCAAGTATCGGGGGCCAACTCCAATCCAAGAAGCTATTCTCAATGGTGATAAAAAAACCGGAGTTTCAATTATGAAAATGGATGAAAAGATTGATCACGGGCCGATATTAAAGCAAAAAGAAGTTGATTTAAATCAAGATGAGTATTATCAAGACCTGGAAGAAAAATTAGCTGTACTGGGAGGAAAGTTGCTCGCTCAAACGGTAAAAAAATGGACTATGGGAAAAATTAAATTAAAAGAGCAAAATCACGACCAAGCGACCCATACTGACTTACTAACTAAAAAAGATGGTAGAATCAATTGGAAAGAACCGGCAATTCAGATAGAAAGAAAAATAAGAGCTTACAATCCTTGGCCCGGATGTTATAGCAAAATTAATAATAATTTAGTTAAATTCTTCAAGGCTGAAGTTCAAGAGCAGACTGAAGCCGGTCCTTTTGGCAGACCCGGTAAAATATATTTGGGAACCAATGAAAAAATTGCCGTTCAAACCGGCAAAGATTTCTTACTGATTGAAGAGTTACAACTGGAAGGAAAAAAGAAAACTACTTCTAAAAACTTTCTTCAAGGGAATATTGATATTATTGGAAAAGTTTTTCACTAACCGCTCCCGCTCTTAAAACTTCCGCTTTTCCTTTATTTAGCTTTACTATCGTGGACGGTTTAGAATTTAAAACACCACCATCAACATAAAAATCAACCCTTTTTCCAAAATATTTTTTCGCCATTTTAATTGTTTTTGCCGGTGGTTCTCCTTGCTTATTAGCACTGGGAGCAACTAAAGGACCAGTTTTTTCCAATAAATTAATTAAATCCGACTTATCCGGAACTCGAAAGGCTATCGTCTCTCCCCCACGATGAAGATGGGGGAATTTTTTTATCGGTAAAATTAAACTACACTTTCCCGGCCAAAATTTAAAAGACTTATCGATATTGAAATAGCTCTTTAATTGCTCCTTAGAAGCGATAAGAACAATCAAAGGTTTATCTTTGTCCCTTTCCTTGATTTCGTATATTTTTTCAACTATTCGTGGAGATAAAGCTGTCCCCACTAAACCATAAAGAGTGTCGGTAGGAAAAACTCCAATTTTATTGGAGTTAATTAAATCTACAATTTTTTGATTTTTTAAAGAATTAAATTCTTGCACCTTATTTAAGATTGGACATTTTTTGAACCGCTTTCATCTGCATCTTTTTTAAAGCATCATTAATACAGCTGACCAGTAAATCTTCTTGCTTTCTCTTGGTTAGTTCGGGGCTGATTTCTATTTCCTTAATTTTCATTTCCCCATCAACTTTAACTTTTACTCCTTCTTTTTCCACTTCGGAAAACTCATTCTTAAGAGAATTTTTAATCTTTCTTAGTTCGTTTATTTTTTTTAAATTATCAAGCATTTTACTAATAAAATATTTAAACTATTAATTTATAGATTTTAAGCACGAGTTAAAGATTAACATAATTAATCCTCCTAATCAAGATCGGAAACGCTTCTCGAGATATTTTTTGAAATCTTCTCCAATATCTTTTCTTCTCAGAGCAAATTCAACAGAAGTTTTTAAGTATCTTAATGGGTCTCCGGTCGTATGCCACTCACCTTCTATCGGTTGAGCAATTACCTTTTCACCCTCCTGAGCAAGCGAATTAATAATATCCATCGCCCACAACTCTCCATCTTTACCGGTTTTGGTCTGTTTCGCTTCTTCAATTATTTTATTAGAAAATACAAATCTACCGAAAAGAGCCATGTTGGAAGGAGCTTTATCAGCCGGTAATTTTTCATACCCGGATTCAATTTCATAATTTTTATCTTCATTTTTATACTTAACTGTTCCGTATCGTTCTACTTCTTCATCGGGAACTTCTTGAACACCCAAAACCGCTGTTGGGTTTTCTTTCTCGTAAACGTCAATTAATTGTCTTGTAACCGGGATATCAGAAATAGTTAAGTCGTCACCAAACATATAAACGAAAGCCTCATCGTCATCAATAAGCGGTGCGGCACAAAGAAGTGGAGTTGCATTGCCGTAGGGATAGCCTTTGTGTTGTCTTACAAAAGCAAAATTAGCCATTTCGGGAATATCTTTTACTTTATTCAATCTTTTTATCTTTCCCGCCTCTTTTAAAGCTCTTTCTAATTCATAATTGGAATCAAAATGGTCTTCCATCGGCATTTGACCCGCTCGGGTTACTATTATTATGTCTTCAATTCCGGACTGAACTGCCTCTTCAACAAGGTGATGAATTATGGGTTTATCAACTATCGGCAACATCTCTTTGGGTTGATTTTTGGTCGCCGGTAAAAACCTGGTTCCGTATCCGGCGGCGGCGATAACTGCTTTTTTTATTTTAGGCATAATCCTTATTATTATTTTGATATTACTGCTAACATTTTATTAACTTTTCCCTCCTTCCGATAAGAAAAAAGGTCGGGGTCACAATAAGTGCATCTTGAAGATATCCTTATGTTTTTTACATTTTCCTTTTTTAATTTTAATTTAACAACCTTTTGTAAATTTAAAAACTTTTTTTCTTTTTTACTTCGAAAACAATTTTTATAATTTGAAAATTTTTTTACCAAATCATCTCCAACTTGAAAGTGACAAACCTGAATTGAGGGACCGATAAAAACGGTTAAGTTTTCTGGTTTTTCATTCACTAATTTCAAGCTTTTAATCATTTCCTCAACAATCCCCTTCTCAATCCCTTTCCATCCCCCGTGTAAAATTCCAATAATCTCTTTTGAGTAAAAATAAATCGGCAAACAGTCGGCAACCGTTACCGCCAGAGCTAAATTATCTTTTGTAATCAGCCCATCGGTCTTTTTAATAATTTTTTTTGAGTTGGAATCAACAATCGCTACTCTTTTTCCGTGAACTAAATCAGCCCTGACTAATTTTTTACTTATCTTCTTTTTATTTAAAAAATTATTTATATCTTGTTCGTCTTTAATCGGACCCTCCTTTTTTTCGGATAATAATAATTTCATAACCAAAAAATAAGTGCCGTTTCAATTAGAGCGGCCAATAATAAACCGGGAAGAGCAAAGTAAACAAAGACATCAGAAACTAAATTAAATGCTTCTTTTATTTTTCTATTTCCGAATTTTAACTTTTTAAAATCAGTAATTAAAGATTTTAAGGTTATCCTCTTTTCTTTAATCTCTTTATAAGTAACAGCTCCTAAAAACAAGCCGGATCCGCTCCCAACAAAAAGACTAAAAAGTTCAAAAACACCATGAGGTAAAATACTTACCAACAAACCGACAATTCCAAAATGAGGATAAACATATCCGGAAACCACGCCCAAAACAAATCCATTGATGATTGTAAATAAAATGGGAATTATTCCAAAAAGAATCCCCGTAACCATACTGATAAAAACCTTGATTGTGTTATTAAAAAATATAAATAAAAAGGTGAAAGGAAAATTAAAATTATTTATAAAAGAAAATTCACGAGTTAATTCAGAAAAAAACATTTGAGTCTCTTCCGGAAAGAAGTAATTATACAACAATCCGAAAACAAAAAAGGAAACAAAAATTACTGCAACTATATAAAAATATTTTTTAATCTCTAATAATTTTTCTTTAAGCATGGTTGTTTTTTAAAAGTTTTAAATCGATTTCCCTAAGCTCATCTAAGCGACTTAAATTAAATTCGGGATCAATAAGACTACCCAAATACTGCCCGGAAACAAAATGGGGCAACAGAACGTAATCAACTCCTTCCTGATATAAATGAAGAGCATCTTCTTTTTCTTCCGCTCTGATAATTAACTTAATATTATTTTTAATTTTTTTGATCTTTTTCACCAATTCTCGGTTATCTTTAAAATTGGGACTAGTGGAGATAATTACTTTTGTTTCTTCTAAATTTAACTCATCTAGAATATCGGGATCGGTAATGTCAGAAAAAAGATGCTTGATATTCTTTTCTTTTAAATTCTTAATAACTAAAGGGTCAAAATCAACAACCAGCAAATCGTTTTTATTTAAATAATTCATCATCCCCTTTCCGGTTCGATTAGCACCGATTAGAATAATAGGCTTAGAAATATTCATATCACTCTCTCTTTCCTCAATTGTGTTTTCTTTTTCAAAAAAATTAAGATGTTTATTAATTTTGGGATATATTTTTTCAGAATACAAAATTGAATATGTAGAAAGTACGAAAGTTATTATTCCTATTGTCGTAATCAGAGCAAAGGTCTGCTCGTTAATATGTCCGATTGATAAACCCAAAGTGGCAAAAATTAAACTGAATTCTGAAATTTGAGGAACAGTGCTTGCAGTTAAAAAACCGGTTCTTTTAGTATAACCGAGATGCTTTAAAATAAGCATAACTATTAACGGCTTGGTAACCATCACAAATAAACTCAAAACCAATATGGGAATAATGATCTCATTAAAGTTGGAAACAACTACTAAAGAACCGATAATTACGAAGAAAATAAGAATAAAGAAGTCCCTAAGAGGTCGCACTTTGCTGGCAATATGGTATTTATGAGAAGAGTTAGCTAAGGCAATACCACTTAAAAAACCGGCAATTTCAATTGAAAACCCAACCATTTTGGCAAAAACACTAAAAAATAAAAGCCAAGCTAAACTCACTAAAAATAAAAGTTCTTGTGAATGAGCAATTTTTTTAAAAAGATAAGGAAAAACGAAGCGCCCCAAAGAAATCATCAAACCAAAAAGGAAAACAGCTCCCATAATGATCCTAATAATTATTTCCGGTCTAAATTCTCCTCCTACCTCGATTGCATTAAGACCTATCAAAATCAAAATTACAACCAAGTCTTGAATTAATAGAAGTCCAACCGAAATACGTCCATAAAGACTATTTATCTCCTTTTTTTGAGAAAGCAACTTTATAATTATAACCGTACTTGAAAAGGCTAAAGCGATAGCAATATATAAAGAGGAAACCGGATTAAAATTAAAAATAAAATTAGCAATTAAAAATCCACCAGTAGCACTTGCTAAAATCTGAGTAAGTCCCAAAATAATTGATGTCTTTCCCAGTTGCTTAATTGATCTATAATCAATTTCCAATCCGACTAAAAAAAGAAGAAACATTACTCCCAAATTAGAAAAAAGCTCCAGAGCGTCTCGGCCGCCGACATCCAAAAATCCAAAAAAACCGATAATTATACCGGTAATCAAATAAGCTAGAATTAAAGGCTGCTTTAAAGCCTTTAAAATAACGCCCAAAATAGCTGCTAAAACTAAAATTACTCCCAATTCAAAAAGCAAAGGATCAACATTGGTTATTAAATTAAAAAAAATATCAGAAATTGAATTTAAAGACATGTTAATTAACAAGATGAACGGTTCTAGTGGGATAAGCCATATCGATATTTTCTTCATTAAAACGCTTTTTAATCTTCAATAAAATTTCTTGATGAACATTTCTATAATCTAGATATTCAGAAGAAAGAACGTAATAGGAAACTTCAAAATTTAAAGCAGAATCACCAAAACCGATAAAATGAGCCCGGTCAAATTCAGCCAATTCAATATTATTAATAATTTCTTGAATTATTTTGGGAATTCTTTCCATCTTTTGATCATCGGTCTTATAAACAACTCCAAACTCAAACAAAGCTCTTCTTTTTTCCATTTTTTTATAATTATGGATTCTAGCCGTAGTTAGTTCTTTATTTGCCATTACTATTTCCTCCCCTTGCAGAGCTCGTAAACGGGTTGTTTTAATTCCGATCTTTTCTACTATTCCCGACTTTTCACCAACTACTATATAATCTCCGATGACAAAAGGTTTGTCAAAATAAATTGCAAATGAACTGAATAAGTCTTCAAGTATATTTTGAAAAGCAAAAGCAACAGCTATCCCCCCGACTCCCAAGCCGGCAATAAGAGAAGTTACCTCCACTCCAAAATTAGATAAAATGAGTAGAAATAAAAACACCCAAAAAAGAGCTTTGAAAACAGTTCCGATATTTTTAATCGGCGCCTTTGCTCCCGGCTCAGCTTCAACCAATAATTTCTTATCCAAATAGTAGTCAATTAACATCTGTACACCGATACCGACTCTAACAGCTATCCAGACAATTAAAAAACGAGTAAGCCAAAGCTTTATATCTGTAGAAATCGTTAATAAAGATAAAGAAAGATAAAACGATAAATATAAGTAAAAATAAGTTTTTATTGAAACTATAAATTTAATTACAACTGCTTTTAAACCCTCCCCTTTTTGTTCTTTTTCTAATTTGCTTAAAATTAGAGATTCAACAATTTTAATAACTAAAAATAAAATTAAAAGCACCCCAAAAAAGTAAAGGTAACTTAAGATCGTATTTCCAAGAAAAGTCTTATTTAAAATTGTTAAATTATTTAAGTATTCCATATATT
The DNA here is from genome assembly GCA_964460255.1 of uncultured Candidatus Saccharibacteria bacterium. Lineage (GTDB taxonomy): Bacteria > Patescibacteriota > Minisyncoccia > Minisyncoccales > PWPS01 > PWPS01. Next base: position 41,541 of record CAYWPY010000001.1, read on the forward strand.
TACTTGCTTACTTTTCAAGTATAATATTTTGCTTATTTATTATCAACCCGTTTTATTGACATTTATTAATTTTATTATATAATAAAGAAACAAGGAGGGATAAATATGAAAAAGACAGTTCTTTTTATTTTAATTGTAGTAATTTTATTTTCCCCACTAATAAAGGCAGAGGAAAAGATAGTTCCATTATACGTTCTAAATTACGAAATAGCGGAAAATTTAAATTCTCAGGAGATGATCTACCCGGTTTATAGATCTATTGATTTTAAATCACCCGTCCGGAATATTATTAACAAATTATTGAATATTAAATTTACCGAAAAGGAAAAGGAAATGGGTTTTTGCAGTGAATTTGAAAAAGATCACCGAATAACGGTTAAAGGAATTAATCTGAAAGACGGAATTCTAACCGTAGAATTTAATGACCCGGAACAGTTCACTACCGGAGGATCTCAGCGGGTTCTCATCTTAAAAGAACAAATTAAAAAAACATTGCTACAATTTAATTCCATAAAAAAAATAAATATTCTACCTGAATATTTATTTCAACCCTAAGTAAAAAACCCCGTTAAAAAACGGGGTTTTATTTGACATAACTATATGTAAATTGTATGGTTTATGTAAGGAGGGATTAAAATGAAAAAGATTGTTGTTCTTTTCATATCACTACTATTAATTTTTTCTTTTACTTTTTCCGGCTTTGCAAATGAGGATCCAGCTGTGCAGGTGGGAGATGAAAGCTTAAGCGAGGAAGTCTTAGCTGCAAGGATTGAACAAGGCACTAATGGCGACCCAAAATTTCAGCTTGAAGAACATGAAGTTGTTATTCTTTTTATTAAATACGCACTGGTAAAAAATACAATTGAAGTAATGGATACTGACTCCAACATGGATACAATTCATAAGAAGGCAGAGGAAAAAATAAATACACTATTAGAAAGAAATAATATAAATGTAGAAGAGCTGGAGGAGATAGGATCCTTGACTTATCAACAAGAGAAAGAAAATTATTCAATGTCCATAGGTTTAGATGTTTTAAATCAACACTACCACAAAGAAGCTAAAGAATTCGTTAGTAACCAGATGGTGGATGAAGCATTAAATAAATTAAAACTTGAAGTAGAACCAGAAAATATAGAGGAAATTAAGAGAAGAATTCAAACAACTCTAGTCGAAGCCAAAAAAACTGAACTTGTTTACGATAGACTGTTTGAAGAATATCAAAAAGGACTCTCTATCAATACTGATCAAGTTGACAGAGAAAAAGTAATTCAAAACTTGAAGTTTTAATAAAAACCCTACTTAAAAAGTAGGGTCTTTTTTTATTTTTAGGAGTGTTTCTAGTCGTTATTCTTATTTTTTAATTTGCTTAAAGTTAGTTCTAAAAAACCCCCGTTAAAAAACGGGGTTTTATTTGACATAAATATATGTAAATTGTATGGTTTATGTAAGGAGGGATTCAAATGAAAAAACTATTTGTTCTTTTTATATCACTAATTTTAATTTTTTCTTTTACTTTTTCCGGCTTTGCAAATGAGGATCCAGCTGTGCAGGTGGGAGATGAAAGCTTAAGCGAGGAAGTCTTAGCTGCAAGGATTGAACAAGGCACTAATGGCGACCCAAAATTTCAGCTTGAAGAACATGAAGTTGTTATTCTTTTTATTAAATACGCACTGGTAAAAAATACAATTGAAGTAATGGATACTGACTCCAACATGGATACAATTCATAAGAAGGCAGAGGAAAAAATAAATACACTATTAGAAAGAAATAATATAAATGTAGAAGAGCTGGAGGAGATAGGATCCTTGACTTATCAACAAGAGAAAGAAAATTATTCAATGTCCATAGGTTTAGATGTTTTAAATCAACACTACCACAAAGAAGCTAAAGAATTCGTTAGTAACCAGATGGTGGATGAAGCATTAAATAAATTAAAACTTGAAGTAGAACCAGAAAATATAGAGGAAATTAAGAGAAGAATTCAAACAACTCTAGTCGAAGCCAAAAAAACTGAACTTGTTTACGATAGACTGTTTGAAGAATATCAAAAAGGACTCTCTATCAATACTGATCAAGTTGACAGAGAAAAAGTAATTCAAAACTTGAAGTTTTAATAAAAACCCTACTTAAAAAGTAGGGTCTTTTTTTATCTTAAGGAATGTTTCTAGTCGTTATTTTTATTTTTTAATTTGCTTAAATTAGCTCTAAAAGAAAAACCCCGATAAAAGCGAGTTTTATTTGACATAAATATATGTAAATTGTATGGTTTATGTAAGGAGGAATTCAAATGAAAAAACTATTTGTTCTTTTCATATCACTAATTTTAATTTTTTCTTTTACTTTTTCCGGCTTTGCAAATGAAGATCTAGCTGTGCAGGTGGGAGATGAAAGCTTAAGCGAGGAAGACTTAAATGTCCGGATTGATAAAAGTGCCAACACTCGTGATCCACACAAAAGACTTGAACCACACGAAATTGTCTCCAGTTTTGTTTTATATGCGTTGGTAAAAAACACTATCGAAAGAGTAAAACCTAGAACCGATATGGATAAAATCCACGAGGCAGCAGAAAAAAAACTGGATGAGGGATTAAAGCTAAATGATATGGGTATGGGAGAGGTGGTGCAAAACGGACCCAGAACGGAAAAACAGATAATGGAAGGGGTCACCACTTCCGTAGTTTTGGAAGTTTTAAATCAACACTACCACAAAGAAGCTAAAGAATTCGTTAATACCCAGATGGTGGATGAAATACTAAATGAATTAAATTTTGAACTAAAACTAAAAAATAAAGAGGAAATTAATAAAAAAATTCGACAAACTCTTGTTCAAATAAAAAAAGCAGATCTTGTCCGCAGTGCAGTATTTGAAGAATATCAAAAAGGATTTACTATTTACACCAACAAAGTTGATAAAGAAAAAGTAACTCAAAATTTGAATTTTTAATAAAAAACCCTACTTAAAAAGTAGGGTCTTTTTTTATTTTAAAGAATATTTCTAGTCGTTATCTTTATTTATCTTTTTAAACATATCCATAACTTCAATGGGGAAAAGAATGCTGGTATTTTCTTCTTTCGCGGCGTCGGAAAGTGTTTCCAGATAACGAAGAGTTATCGGGGAAGCCCCCAAAACTTGGCCGGCTTGCTTTAATTTTTCAGCAGCTTGGTATTCACCATCGGCCAATATAATCTTACTTCTTTTTGTTCTTTCCGCTTCCGCTTGTTGGGCAATTGATCTTTGCATTTCCCGTGGCACTTCGACGTGCTTTACTTCTACACTGGTTACTTCAATCCCCCACGGATCGGTAGACTCGTCAATTACTTGGTGGAGTTTATCATTAATCTTCTCTCTTTCCGCCAGAATTTCATCCAATTCCGATGCTCCGGCTACTCCCCGTAAGGTTGTTTGTGAAACTTCGGAAGTTGCTTTCCTATAATTTTCAACTTCGATAATTGCTTTTTCCGGATCAGTAATTCGATAATAAACAACCGCATCTACTTTTACGGGAACATTATCCTTGGTAATTACTTCTTGCGGGGGGACATCTTGAGTTACAATTCTAAGGTCAACTTTTTCCATTTTATCTATAAACGGAATTAAAAAGAAAAGTCCGGGACCTTTAACCCCTACGAATCTACCCAGTCTAAAGATAATCGCTCTTTCGTATTCTTTGGCGATTTTAATTGCTAAAATAGCAACTCCTATTAAAAGGGAAATTATTATTTCCATATTTATTTATTATTAATTAATAATTTTTTTACTTTTTGAAAATCATTTAAAAGATCGTCTCTCCTACTGCGAGTATAAATAGTAGCCGCCGGGTGAAATAGTGGTATTATTTTAAAAGAAAGATTTTCTCTTTCAAAAACGTCTCCGTTTATTTTCGATATGGAAAACTTTTCACCGAAAGAATATTTTTTTAGTAAATAATTGGCTGAGAATCTACCGAGAGTAGCGATTATTTTCGGTTCAATAATTTTTATTTGTCTTTCTAAAAAAGGACCGTAAAGTGCTATCTCATTAGCAGTCGGGTCTCTGTTTTCCGGTGGCCTATCTTTAACTATATTGGTTACATAAGTATCAGCCCTTTCTATTTCTACTTCTTCCAACATTTCATCTAAAATTTGCCCCGCCCGACCACAAAACGGACGTCCGGTTTTTGCTTCGTTTTCTCCCGGTGCTTCCCCGATAAGAATTAAATCCGCATCGTGATTTCCTTCTCCTATAACCGGGAAATAATTATTTTCAATCCGATAGTTGTAAAGAGGAGAATTTTTTAAATTAACAACTTCTTTTTTTATTTCTAAAAGTTGTTTATCTTTTTCCGTAAGTTTCATTATTAAATTTTTTATTTATTAATATTCTCAATTCTTTTGAAGAGAGATTATCAACCATCTTTTTCTTTATTTCTCTAATTATCTTAGTTAATTTTTCTTTGGGTATATTTAATTCTTTACTAATTCCCGTCGCCTTTTTTCCTTCTTCCACTCGCATTTCAAAAATTTTTTCTTCCCGAGGTGTAAAAACCTCTTCATCAACTAATTTTTTAACAAGGTCGTCTTCTTTTATTACAAAATACAAATCCCGATTATTTTCTGAACCCAAAAACTCAGCCTCACCGTCAAATATTCTTTTGTAATCACCACAAGCAAAACACTTCCCATTGTAATGGCATGGATAATTATTATTCTCAACATGATCTTTAATCGTCAAAGCCTTCTTCTTGATTATCTCCAAGTTATCTTCAATGGATTCTAAACTTTTGGATGTTAATTTATCGTCGCTCTCAAGATACCAATAACTGAATTTTTCTATTTTTCCATTTAATTTTTCATTGGCTAATATATTATATATCGGTAGTTGTAAAGAACCCTTTTTTTCTTTATTTTTTCCCGTTTTAAAATCAATAATATGTAAACCACCGGAAGGAAGAACTTGAATCCAATCCAAACTACCAACTAATTTAATATTTTCTTCGGGAATAAGATCGATGTTGGGAATTTTGTCCTCAATCTCAATAGATTTTTTTTCTAAAAAATCAGTTTTTAGCACTCTATCAATCATTTTCTCCCCCCTTTTTTTAAATTGCTTTTCTTGCTTTTGGGAAATGAAACCTCCTTTTCGACCACTGTATTTTTTCCAATTATCCTCGAAAATATCTTTTAAAGATAATTGAACTCGTTCTTTTATCGGTATTGGAGATAGATCTTCAAGAGTTTCATGAACTGAAAGTCCCAATGAAAAATAAGGATTAACTATTTGTAATCTGTTCCCGGTATCCGGATTCTTATATTGATACTGATAATAGTATGACTGCGGACATCTTTCAAAGGAGTTTATCGCCGAATGAGATATCCATAAATATTCTTGGTACATGCCTTAAGTTTATCACTATAATTAATTTATTCCAATTCTTAATCAAAATGCCGAGCTTCTGCTCGGCATTTCATAATTTCTCTTTTTTTTCTTATTCTTCTATTTCAATCTCCATATCTTCAGGATTAACTTCCTCTTGGCCTTCTTCCGCTTCTTCATTTTCTTCTTCATCAGCGTCTTCTTCTCCTTCACTTTCCTCTTCTCCTTCACTATCTTCATCAGTAACCGTACCCGCTTCTATATCTTCATCGGTAATAAATACCTCGATTTCCGCATCTTCTTTCATTTCCTCCACATCTTCCAAAATAAGCTCAGTAGCTCTTTCTTGAATTAAAGTGGGTCTTATTTCTTCCCTTATTTCTTCAAAAGGAGGAACTTCTTGTCCGGAAGATTGTGCTTGGGTTTTATAAACTTCATAATAATTTTCAACTTCTTCCTCCGTAACCTCAATATCTTCGCTGTAAAGCTCTATTAATTTATCAATCTCCACTTGTTTTGAAAAAAGAGTATCCATTTCTTCTTTATCTTTCAATCCTTGCTCTTTTAACATACTTACCAAATCTTCTTCAGTAGATACCTCATACATAGTCATTAATTCTTCAGTGAATTCCTGAATATCTTCTTCAGTAACCTCAACGTCTTTTTCTTTTGCTAAATCGGTTAACAGTATCTCTTGAACCGCTTGCTCGACAGCCTGATCTTTCAACTCTTCTTTAGTAACTTCCATACCGTAAGTTTCGTATTGAGAAGCAGTTTTTTCAACCAAATTATCAAAATCAGATCTACTGTATTCTTGTCCATCAACAGTTAAGGCAGTATTTCCTTGAAACAAATCCATTGGGTTTCCAATGAACAATATTCCCAGAGCTATTACTAAGGCAGCTCCGATAATCCAAAACCAACTTTCTTTTAATAAATTTTTCATTATTCTTATTTATTTATATTTATAATGTTAATAATACTATAACTTATTTTGCTTATTTATTCAACATAATAATTTTCTCATAAAACTTGTCTTTTATTTTATGATGATTTATTAATTTTTCTTTAAACTCTCCTATTTTTTTAGAATTTGTTAAAGATAAAAAACCTTTTATCTGAGTTTTATACTCTAAAATTAAGTTAATTTTTTCTCCCATTTCCTTTTTACCGATTAAAATCTTTCTATGTCGAGAAAAATCTGCGTTTAAACCGTAAGGAAGATCTTCATATAAAACTAGATCCCTTTTTAAATTCTTACCTATTTTACTTAATAATAAGTGATCCGAATGGCTAATGCCCGCCGGAAATATTAACGTCGCCTCTTTATTGCCGCCTATTATTTTTTTTATTTTTTGTCTAATCTTAATAATTTCTTTTTTTGGACGAGAGGTTTCTTTAATGTCTCGATAAACGGCGTGATCATAAAAATCAAGATAAATACTATCAAACCCCAATCCGGAAATTATTTTTTTATCCTCCCTTATTCTTTTTTTCATCGGGTCACTTTTAAGACCACAAATTTTATCCCATTTTGTTAACCCGGAATAATTCTTTGAAAATACATTAACTATCAGGGCGGATCTTTCTTTTGGAAGTCTTCCGCCACAGGAAAGAATAATATCGTCCGGATGCGGTGAAAAATAAATACTATCAACCATTAATTATCTTCACTTACTTCAAAATCATTATCTTCTACCTTTTTATCTTTTTTATCGTTACCACTTAGAAGTAAGGAGCTCCAATAAATTAAAAAGACGGATACGAAAATAATCAATCCACTTATTTGAGTTGGCAAATTCCAATTATTTATAATAAAATCCCAGCTCAAACTAAGTCTAATAAAGTGAACTAAGGCCACGGCAGTAAAAATAGTTATAACAACTATCAAAAATGGCTTTTCATTATTTCCTTTCATAAATTTTAAAAATTTTATTTTTAGATTTTGGACCTTTTTTTAATTCTATACGTTTTCCGGGAAAAATTAAAGAGAGGATTTCAAATACTCTTCTATTAGCTTGATTCTCTTGCGCTTTCTCTTTAACTTTCACCAATAAAGTATTTTTATTTTCCCAATGATAATCATCCTCGCCGGCTTGAGGACAAACTTTAACTTTCACTAATTTATTCCCATTGAAGTTGTTCTTCATATCTCGAGTGAATTCTAAAATTCTTTTTTGCTTTATTTAGGGAAATATTCCCTAAGATCTCTATTTTGGAAATCTCCCCTTCTCCAAGATCTTCATTGGCACAATGGTTAAGATAACCAATCTTATAAGGGTTAAGCCCCATCAAGGCAGCTCCGATGGTATCAACGCTAACAAAATCAAACCCGGCTAAAGCGGTACAATGATCTACCGAATCACCACGAGCGGGACCCTCACCTTCTATGGCAACAAAGGAATCAATAACTGAGAAGTCGGGAGAAATTTTTTTTATTACTTTCGAAATTGATAGATTTATCGCTTTGTAACCATCATGATTAATCGGTCTTTCAACCATACAATTAGCTATATTTTTTATCCCCATACTGGCAATAACCGAATCATCCATCTTTAATCCCGCAATAGAAATTATAAAATCACTTTCCATCACTTTTTCCGGAATATTTGCCTTTAAGGGAGCTAAATCCCGAGAATAAATTTCAACCTGCTGAAATATCTTTTCTTCCTTTAAATCTACAAATTGTAAGTTATAATCTTTTTTTAATTGGTAGTAATTGAAATTTTTAAAGGCTTCCTCTGCACTACCTATTCCCGCCAAACCAGCCACCGTAATAGTATTTTTATAAAATTCTGACAGAAAAGAAGCAACGGCTTCCAATGCATCTTTATGAATTGAAACTTCTTGTTTTTGATCTGAAGTTAAGTCTACCTTAATCAATAAATTATTTTTTGACGATAATTTCTTTTTCAGTTCCGGTTTAAACTTTTTCAAGGCTCGAATTATATTTTCTTTTCGTTTATCTCCTTTAATTAAAGATATTTTACTCATTGCTTTATTTTACAAAAATTATTTTATTTTTCAAAAAAAGAGGCACTTTCGTGCCTCTTGCTTTTTATGTTAACAGTTGTCTTTTTTTGCAGCTTTTTGCCAAATCGCAATTACACTCCAGTCTTTTCAAGGAAAAACTAATTCCCGTATTATCCATCCTCAGCATTAGCTTCGGTAGATCATCATTAATGTAAAATGGTTGACAATACTGCTTGAGATTACGCTTGGAAAACTTAAAAAAAGGACAAATATTTAGGTCAATAATTTCGTTCAGTTCAGAAAGAAGCCAATTTCTTTCCAAATTATTCAAAGCTTGAATTGAAGGATATTCTCTTAAAAGATATTTAATCCTACAAGCAATATGCAAACCTCTCATTCTTCTTTGAAAATACAAGTCTTTTCTAAACTTCTCCAAAACTTTTTCTGCTCGTTGAAAACAACTTGTTAATGTTCTCAAATTTATCTCCTCCTTTGTCTTTTTATTTTAATATAACTTATAAATATGTCAACTAAAAAAAATCAAAATCGTCATCATCTATAAGTTCAATTTCTTCATCATCATCCATTAAATCAAAATCGTCCCCAAAATCATCATCAGAAGAATCTTCAGTTAAAAAATCTTCTATTTCTCTTAAAAAACGAGACGGACCGGAAGAACCTTGTTTTTCAAAAACGGGATAAGTCAGAAACAGATTTTTTTTACAACGAGTAACTGCTACATAGAAAAGCCTCCTTTCCTCTTCAATTTTACCTTCTTCAACTGATTTTTGGTGAGGAAACTTACCTTCTTTAAGGCTGATTATAAAAACACTATCCCATTCCAACCCCTTAGCTTGATGAATCGTACTTAAAGTAAGAACATTGTCTTTTTTTTGACTAACATTAAACTCTTCACTTAAAGCAAAATCAGAAAGCATCTCTTTTAAGTTATCATAATCAGCTGATAATTCTATCAATTGCTTTATATCATCCATTCTATCTTTTGGATTTTCATACTCTTCTACTTTACCCTTATACCAATTGTTTAATAAAAAGTTCAAACTTTTTTCCGTTGCTTCCATCTCGGCAATTTTTTCTGCTAAATTAAGCAATTCTTCCACCTTGGGAGCAATACGAGTCGGTAAATTCACTAATACCTTTTCTTTATTGGAAATTAACTCCTTTTCCGATCTAAAATTTGTTATTACTTTGGTCGCTCTTTGGGCGTACGCATCTCCAATTCCGGATTGTTTTTTTAAAACTCGTAACCAAGAAGTTTCATCTTTAAAATTAACTAATAGTTTTAAGAAAGCGGAAACATCCTTAATGTGAGCTTGTTCAAAAAATCTAGTCCCTCCCCGAACAATATAGGGAATCCCCTCTTTCGCCAGTTCTAATTCCAGTCCGGCGGCATGATAATGAGCCCTAAATAAAACGGCACTGCTCCCGGGATTGATTTCTTCTTTTAATTTCTGAACAATAAAACGTGATTGCTCTCTTTGAGAGGCCAAGCAAGCAACCATCGGATTTTTTCCCTGTTCTTTAATGCTTTTTAATTCTTTTTCCAATCGGGAGTTATTGTTTTTTATTATTCGGTTGGCTAATTCTAATATTTGCGGAGTACTTCTATAATTAGTTTCCAATTTAAAAATTTTTGCCGGATACTTTTCTGAAAAATTGAGAATATTTTTTATTTCCGCCGCTCGAAATGAATATATACTTTGAGCATCATCACCAACAACCATTAAATTTTTATTTTCCGAACTTAACTTTTCCAGTAATTTATCTTGAATGATATTGGTATCCTGATATTCATCAACCAAAACATATTCGAACCGTCCACTTATCTTTTTTTTCAATTCCGGAATTTCTAAAAGGGCCAACCATTTAGTAAGAAGATCATCATAATCCATTAAATTTTTTTCTCTCTTTCTTTTTTCATATCTCTTTTTTATTTCCGTTATTTTTTCAATTCCGGAGCTTGATCTTATCTCTTCCTCAGCAATTTCTACAATTGACTGATTTGAATTGGTAGCAAGTGATATTAATTTTTGAACCGTTTTTTTATTCGGTAAATCTCCTTCGGGATCAACGTCTTCAATTATTACCTGTATCAAATCCCGGCTATCTTCTTGATCCAATATGGTGTAATTACTTTCATAACCGATTTTATTTGCATACTTTCTCAAATAATAATTACCAACGTGATGAAAAGTTCCTCCCAGTACGTCATACGCTTTTGAACCTACTAAATTATTAATCCGTAACAACATTTCTTTAGCCGCTTTTTTGGTAAAAGTTAAAAGTAATATATTTTCAGGTTTAACTCCGTTTTCCAATAGATAAGCAACCCGAAAAGTTAGAGTTCTGGTCTTCCCCGATCCGGGCCCGCTTAAGACAAGCGTGTAGCCATCTCCGTTTTTAACTACCTCCAACTGCTCCTTGTTCAATAAATTTTCATAATCAATCTTCATATTGCTTTATCTTTTTTAAATTATTCTTCAGTTTTATTGTTAGCTCTTGGTTATCAACTCGCTCAATTAAAATTTTTATCACTTTTTCTGTCTGTTTTATCTTATTTCTTTTATCCGTATTAAAGATTTGAAATGCTTCCGATCCCTTATCCTCGAGCCTTAAAATTAAATCCGTTGTATTGCTGATTACATCCGCTGCTTTAATTAGTATTGCTTGATCAGAAATGGAAATCATTTTTTGAGCGGCCCGGTTTTTTCTTTTATTATAAGATAAACTTTTATCGTCTTCCGAAACCTCCTCTACCAAATTTGCTACCCTTTTTCCAAACTTTTCTTCAAGAGTGGCTTTATCGTATTCGGTATCTTCAATTACGTCGTGTAGGATTCCGGCAATAATCAAGTCTTGATCATTACTTATCCTCGCTAAAATAAGACCCACAATCATCGGGTGGGAAATGTAAGCTATTTTTGTTCCTTTTCTTTTTTGACCTTTATGTGCTTTAAAAGAAAATTCTACCGCTCGTTGCTCTTTTTTACTCCACATTTTAATTATTTTTAACTTTTAAACTAATTAACCATATCACAGATAAAAAAGAGTTTCCAAATTATTTATTTTTAGGTGGTAAAGGAAAAAATTTACTAACTCTTTCTTTGTATTCTTCAAAACCTTCTTTTTCCGCTAATCTTTTCTCCATCATTGGAATTCCGGAAATCTTTAGTATTAATACCGTAATGGTTATCGGACTTAAGATAGTCCACCATTTTCCGATTGTAGCCGCTAAAATCCAAAAGGCCCACCACTGAATCACCTCCCCAAAATAATTAGGATGGCGACTATACTTCCATAATCCCGTTTCTAAAATACCGTCTTTTTTTGGATTTTGAATAAATTTTTTCAGTTGGTAATCACCTACTACCTCAAAAAAGAAACCGACCAACCAAATCAAAAGAGCAATCAAATCAAAAAAAGTTATGGTCATTACTCCACTTTGATTAATTAATAAAATCGGCAATGAGATAATGTAAATTAAAAACCCTTGCAAAAGATAAACTTGTCCGTAAGATCGGATGTAAAACCATTCTCCCCATTGTTGGCGCCATCTTTTATATCTATAGTCTTCTTCTTTAGAACGATTTCGAAGATAAATATGAGTTGATAGTCGTAATCCCCAAATTAAAACCAAACTGGTAATTAAAGCGGGTTTAATTAAAAATCCGTAACTTTGATAATTGAAATAAAAAGAAAATAAAGCTAAAAAAACAAATCCTAAACCCCAACCGATATCGGCTATATCATTTCTTTTTTTAATTATCGAAACTCCAAATAAAAAAGTAACGTATAAAAAAAGCAAAAGGCCTAAAAAAAGAAAATAATTCATAATATTAGCTTAATAGTTATAAAATAAGTTAATAAAGAAACGCTGGAAGCGATAAACGCACCCCAAAAAATATCAATAATAGTCACCATTACCGGCCAACCTTCTATTGTTGCTAAATTAGTGAGATCATAAGTGGCATAAGTAATCACTCCAAAAAGAATTCCTAAAAAGAGAGCTGTCATCCATTGTTCTGATTTTAAAGCCGGATTGATTACAAAAACAACCAGACCCAAAACAAAAAGCAAATAAAAAATAAAAGCGGAGATGAGGTTAATATCCGATTTCATTAAAAATCCGATTTTTTCTTGATATAAATCTTTTGCCACTATTCCCAGCCAAATTGAATCAATAGCCAAAAAAAGAGAAAGAGCGATCAAATATATTTTCCAATACATATTTTTATTTATTATATTCTAATTTAATTATATCACTTTAACCAAAACTTAAAAGATAATTTAAAAGGGCTCCTTTTGGGAGCCCGTTTCAAGATTAATTCTCAGAAGAATTGTTTTTTCTGAGAACTTTTTCTGGAGGATTAGATCCAGAGTAAATTTTTCTGTAGCAATAGATAGCTAAATAAGCAAGACCGACGGCAATAATAAGAGCCGCAAAGAGGTCTAACAAGGACATAATGTAATTATATCCTACCAAGACTCTTTCTTCGGTTAGCCAGCTTCTCACCCATGATTCCAGTCTTATTTTTTGGGATAACGTTTCTAAAGAAGCCCAAATTAAAACCAAAAGGGATAAAAGAGCTACTACCTTCAAAAGAACTGTCTTCGCTTCAGTATCAATTACCTTTTCAAATCCACCCTGAATCTTATCTTTGATACTCCTTAAAATAGTCATATAAATCCTCCTCCTTGTCTGTTTTTATACTATAAATTAATTATACTGTCAAATAATAAGGAGAGAATGCTTTTCCAACTGACTATTTATTACTCAAGTGTTAAATTTTCTCCATTACTATTAATTACCCAATTAAGCCTTTCATCACTCTCCGGATCTTCAGTAGTAAATTTAAGTTGATCTTCCTCCCATTTTAATTGGTTGAAGATAGGTAAAAATTGGGTAGCCTCATTTTTTCCTTCTAAAATTTCAAGCAAATCCTCTCCTTCTAATTCAAAATTCATACTCATATTTTCAATACTATCTACTCTTAAATAATCACCTTGAGCTCTTGCCGTTCCTAGTGTATAAGCCAATTTAGTAGAATCGTCAGACCATGTGTATTCATCAACAGTTCCTCTTGCTGGGTCAGTTATAAAATCCATTTCTCCCTCTTCTAAGTCAGCAACTACTACTAAAGAAGTAGTAGACAAAGCCGCATATCCACTTACCGAAAATGCTAATTTATTATTGTCGGGAGAAATACTGGCTTCGCGATCGAAAAAGTTAAAGTCTCCGGGATTCATATTATTGGGACCCACTTGTGGGGTTTCATCAAATTGATCCCAATTGTTTTCCGTCCACTCGTTTAAATCATCAATTGTAAGTGAAAAAACCTCTTCTTCATTATCTTCATTACTGTCTTCTTCTATTACTTTAATTTGTTGAGCTTCTTGGTCTTCTTCAGCAATAAATTCAACTTCTCGCTCAGTAATTTCATTATTTTCTTCTGGGTCATTATCTTCTGGAGATTCTAATCCGTAAATTATAAAACCAACTCCGGCAATAATCAAAAGTAAAATTATAATTTTTTTCATATTTATTTTTTATTAATTAATAATATCTATTTTCAAAATAACATAGCTATATACCAAGTCAAAAAAAACAGTTAATTTATTTTAATAATTTCCAAAACTTTTGGTAGAATAACTTTAAACCAAGGAGTATATTTCTCCGGATTCTTTTCTATATCCTTTTCTATCTCCGACAAAGATAACCATTGATAATCTGAAACTTCTTTTGAGTTTGGATCAACCGCTCCGTTATAAGTACCGATAAAAAGATGATCTAATTCATGTTCAATTAAATTACCTACTTTTAAATTATATTTGGTAGTTCCTATTTCTCCAATTTCCGCACTAAATCCCATTTCTTCCTTTAGTCTTTTTTTTGCCTGCTTTTTTAAATTATTATCTTCTGTCGGATGACTACAACAACTATTAGACCAAAGCCCTCCCCCGTGATACTTGCTCTCCGCTCTTTTTTGTAAAAGCATTTCCCCTTCATCATTTAAAATAAATATGGAAAAGGCACGATGCAACACCCCTTTTTCATGAGCTTTTAATTTTTCAATCTCCCCTATTTTTTTATCTTCTTCATCTACTTTTATTATCTTGTTTTTCATAATTTATTGTTATAATATTTTTTTCAATAATGCATTTTCTACTTGGAATAAAGTTAATAGTTAATTCATAATCACTACCCGTAAATCTTGTAAATTTCTCTTTTACTTTCTTTTTATTTTGTTTTATATATCTAATGTGACTAGCATCAGTAACAATATTGATAAAAGCTAAAAAAGTCTTACTTTTATTATCTATCTTTTCACAATCTTCTTTTATTTTTTTAGTTTTCTCATTTAATTGCTTTATGAAATATTCATAATTGAATTTAGTTTTTTCCTTTTTCTCATTTTGAACCATATCTCCTGAATAATTATATTCAGAAATAGCTTTAGATTTAACAGACTCTAACTCAATCTTAACTCTTGATGTCTCATTGCTTTTTATTTCTAAAATTATTTTCCTAGATATTTGCGGATGACGCCGAATCAAAATAAATAAATTATTGCTTTTACATTCATATACTCCTTCAGAATTAAAAAAATCACAGAGAATGGTAATTATTTCTTGATCAGAAAAATTTAAAATATCATTAATGAAGTTATCATTAGCATTCTTAAGTT
>CAYWPY010000002.1:0-5403 GCA_964460255.1 uncultured Candidatus Saccharibacteria bacterium
TGGGGTAACGGCTCGGGTGTTTATCTTAGGAGTTTAGTGGAAGAGTTGGTTGGAATGGATCACGAAGTAGGAATTATCGCTCCGGAAAATAGAAGATTTTTAGAAAACAAAATAAAACAATACAAAGTAGACCCTCCTCAAATACCGGTCTTTATCGGACATCCGGAACTAAAAGGAGCAAAAAGATATTCGGAATTATCTCCAAGAGAAATTACCGACGTCTATCAAGCCTATTTGAATACCACCATTGAGGCTATTTTTAATTTTGAGCCCGATGTTATTCATGTAAATCACTTGGCTCCGATTACCTGGGTGGCAAGATATGTATCCGCCTTAATGGGAGTTAAATACATAATAACCACTCACGGGAGCTGCTTAACCAATACTTTGGAAAATAAGCAATATATGCCTCTAACCGAAGATGCCGTTCGGCACGCCAAAGCGGTTACTATGGTCAGTAAAAACACCAAAGATAGATTTTTTGAAGCTTTTGACGAAGACATGGTTACCAGATCAAGAATCATTCCCGGTGGAGTCGATATTAGTAATTTTCCCAAAAAAGTAGACACCTCTCACATTGAAGAAAAATACAATTTAAAAGACAAAAACGTAATCTTTTTTGCCGGTCGGATCAGTCCGGAAAAAGGAATGGAATACTTGGTAGAAGCGGCCGATCAAATTGACGGGGAAATTTTTATTGCCGGAGAGGGACCAAAAAGGAAAGACTTGGAAAAAATTATTGCCAAAAAAAATCTGGGTAATGTTCATCTTTTGGGTTATCTGCTTTCCGAAGAATTGATTCCTTTTTACTATCGAGCGGATCTCTTTGTTTCTCCTTCGGTAGTAGCCGAAGCTTTTGGTCTGGCTATTTTAGAAGCGATGGCGGCCAGAACTCCGGTAATTACTACCAATAAGGGTGCTCTACCTTTGTTGGTAAAGGAAGGTAAAAACGGTATGTTCGTAAAAGCAAAAAGCTCTAAAGATATCGCTAAAAAATGTAACGAACTTTTAGAAGATAAAGAAAACCTAAAAAAGATGGGGCAACAAGCGAGAAAAGATATAGAAGAAAAGTTTACTTGGCGAAAAGTAGCGGAAAGATTTGAATTTTTATATAAAATAGTAACCGGTGATTATTACCGAGAGAGAAAAAGAAAAGAAAAAATAGAAAAAAAGTTATCAAAAATGAAAAAAGCGGACTTGATTAAAAAGGCGGAAGATGAAAATTTGGACTTTAATAAAAGCAAAGTAACTAAAAAAGAAATCTTAAGTAAACTCCTTAATAATATAAGTTAATGACTATTGTTATCTTGGGAGGTGGGATATCAAAAGATGAAACTCTACCTTTACAAGTCAAAAAAAGATTAAAAAAGGCGATCAAAATCTCTAAAAAAAGGGGCTTTGATCGTTTTTTAGTTTGTGGAAAATATAGCTTTTTGTTTAGTGAAGATGAAGTTCCTTCAGTAACTGAGGCAAAAATTATGAAAGACTACCTGGTTAGTAAAGGGATTGATAAGAAGAATATATTTTTAGAAGAAAAATCGATGGATACGATTAGTAATGCCTATTACGCTAAAACCGAATACTTTTTACCGGAAAATGAAAACAAAGGACTAATTATTACTTCCGACTATCACCTACCAAGATCCAAAGCAATATTTAAAAAGATATTTGGAAAAAATTACCAATTGGATTTTATCGGAGTTAGTACTGATGCAAATAAAAAACTTATAAATAGGCAAAAAGAGCTTTTGAATAAATTTGAAAAAATGACAAAAAATATGCAAGTTGGAGATCACGACTTTTTAAGAGATAAATTTTTCAAGGCTCCTTATTATCAAAAAAAGAGAGCTGCTTGGATTAAAAATATAACCACTAAAGGTGATGAATAAACTTTCAATTATAATACCTTGCTACAAGCGAGAAGAACAAGTTATAAGAACAATAAATTGCCTCTTCGATTCCGCCGGTTGGGGAAAAGAATTTGAAGCAGAGATAATCGTCGCCGACTGTACTGAAAATGATTCGGTCAAAAATGCAGTTAAGAAAAAGTTTAGAGATAAAATAAGCTATGTTTGTCCTCAAAATCCGGGGGTGGCCAGTAATAAAAATATAGGAGCAAAAGCGGCTAAATACCCCCTATTGCTTTTTATCGATTCCGACATGGAGGTTGAGAAAGAAACTATTGTTTCTTCTATAAATTATTTAAAAGAACATCCCTCTGTAGCAGCTTTAACAACTAAAGTTGTCTGGAAGGGTAATGATAAAGAGGGTCAACTGGACAGACCAAAAGATGAAGATCGGCTTTTAAGTTATAAAAACACTACTTTTACTGAATTCATTTATTCTCGTTTTAATATGACTTACAGAGAAGTTTTTGAAAAAGTCGGTGGTTATGACGAAAAAGTTTTTAATATGCGTGGTGAAGGGTCAGATCTTTCTACTAGATACTGGAGGGCCGGCTTTCCCTTGGCTTATAATATGAATACAAAGGTTCATCACCACGAAGTAGATAAAGGAATTGGATCTACCGCTAATCATCCCGAATGGGGAGTAGCTAAAGACTACCTTCTTTTGGGTTATAAATACGGTAATTTTAATGCTGAAAATTGCGATTATTTTGCTTCCACGGTAAAGAAAAACATGGAAAATTATTCTAAAAATAGTCAATTTTCAATTTTGAAAGGGATTGCCCAGCATTACGATTTGATTGCAAATTCAAAACAGATTCTGGATAGGCAAATAAAAAAACAAAATCCCAAATATCCTTTTGCCTTTATGGAAGTTTTCTCCGATGAAGAAACTTTAAAAAAATGTATTAACGGAGCGGAAGAAAGATTAAAAAATATAAGAAATAAAACTTTTAATTTATGAAGAAATTAAAAATAGCTCAATTAATCTTACCTTGGATTCCGCTTCCTCCTCCCGAATACGCGGGAACCGAGTGGGTAGTTCATAGCTTAACTGAAGAACTTGTTCGTAGAGGTCACGAAGTAACTCTTTTTTCTGTTGGAGAATCAAAAACTTCGGCAAATCTGGATTATGTGTTTGAGGAAGCATTCGGCCTGCAAGACGATGTAATGAAAACGATTAAGGGTTCTTTTAAACCGTGGCGCCACGTAGCACATTGCTTCAGCCAGTCTGATAAGTTTGATGTAATTCATTCTCACGCTCAATTTAACGGCTTACCTTTTGCGGATGTAGTAGATACACCAACCTTGAATACTTTTCATCGGGTTTACGAATTTGAAAACAAAGACGAAAAAGAGCTTTTACAGCATTATAGTCACTTGAATTATGCATCCATAAGCGACTCACAAAGAATAATTGATATTAATTTTGTGGGAACCGTTTATAACGGAATACCAACTGATAAATTCCGTTATCAGCAAGAAAAAGAAGATTTTTTGCTTTGGGTTGGTAGAGTAGTAGATAAAAAAGGACCCAAAGAGGCAATTCAGTTAGCTAAAGCTTTGGATAAAAAATTAATTATGATCGGTAAAAAAACAAGGCCCGCTTTTTTTGAAAAAGAGATAAAGCCTCACTTGGACGGAGAAAAAATTAAATTTTTAGGTAGTATGCCTCAAGAAGAATTGGTTGGCTATTATCAAAAAGCAGAGGCTTTTGTCTTTCCAATAAAGTGGAATGAGCCGTTTGGCCTTGTTCCCGTCGAAGCAATGAGTTGTGGAACACCTGTTTTAGCTTACGCAAATGGAGGGGTTGCAGAAACTGTACTAAGCGGAAAAACTGGAATTTTAGTAGATCAATCAGCAGGAGTAAACGGCTTAATTGAAGGTTTTGAAAAAATAAAAAAAATATCTCCCGCTACTTGTAGATCTCATGTAGAGAGAAACTTTACCATTTCAAAAATGGCAAAAGATTACGAAAAACTTTACCGCAAACTAATAAAAAAATAAACCCCATTTTTACACCCCGGAGGTGTAAATTTTTTACCGTTAGCTATTGATACCGGAGGTTGGGAATTGGACTAATTACTCTAATTATCCTAAATAGTTTTTAATTTTAATCTTCAACTATAGCTTTATTAATTTGTTTCATTAGATAATAAAGCCCAATTGTAAAGAGTATCAAAAATAAAATTCCAACCTGAATATTATTAAAAATTTTTATCGTTGCTTCATATCCTCCCCTTGCTAAAAAACCAACTAAAACAAGACTAGCGGTCCAAATTAAATTCGGTAATAAAATTACGGATAAAAACTTTCCGTATTTCATTTTTTTAGTGCTAACGAATATAATAACTAAGATTCTAGTCCCGATAATAATCTTAGAAAGCATTAAAATTAAAATATCATTGCCTCGCGATAAATTTTCCAACTTCTTTTCTATTTTCCTGTGCTGCTTTGAAATTTTTTTCCCACTAACTACCTTTTTATAAAGCTTTGTTTTGGGAATAAAAAACCATAAAGAGTCAATAGCCAACATCCCAAAAAAAGAAAATAGAAAAACAATATAAACCGAGACAGCTCCACTCTTAGCTAAAAAAGAGAGAAAAATAACTCCGTTTTCTCCTCCGATGACGGGAGCGAAAAAGGATAATATTTTAGGGTAACTGGAGATAAAATTGGAAGCAAATTGAAAAAACTCGCTTATCATTTTAAAAAAAATTAACTTTTTCTTATATAACTTAAAAACTCTCCCTTCCATTCAGTTTATAAAAGAGAGAGTTGTTTTTTACATTTTCGAAATATGCTTTTAGATGCGGTGAGGGTGGGATTCGAACCCACGGTACCAATAATGGCACACCTGCACTCCAAGCAGGCGCCTTCGGCCACTCAGCCACCTCACCAAATTTAAATTAACTTCGCGGTAAATTAGATATAATATCAGCAATAACCGGATGTTTTGCAGAAAACTTATACTTAAAAAGACTAATAACAGTCAAAACGTCGGAGACCTCTTCTTCCAAACTTTCCGGACCGGTGAAAACCTCTGCAGTTTCTTCCAAAAGTCTCTTGGTGTAGTTTTCCATTATCTCTTCACTTACTTTTGAATTCAAATAATCCATAATCTTTTTAAACTCTCCTCGATCAAGCCAAACCCCCATACAGACATTACAAACATCAATCTTAATATCAGAGTCATCATAACTGAGTTCATACATGGGAACCTCACACTTTGGACAAAGCTTTTCTTCTTTGGAAATTTTAAATTTACTTTTATCTTCCCAAAGATCGACATCAACCCAATCCAAATTTTCTTGATTACTGTCTTTGGCTATTCTTAATTCTCCTTGGTCAAACCAAATTCCCAACCCGTGCGGGCAGTAATCAACCTCGGTATTATAAAAAACCGCTTTTTCTAAATTTGTTTTTTTATGGATAGGACATTTCATAGTGACTTCATAATATAAGATTTTTAATAAATAATCAACCTTAGAAATCA
>CAYWPY010000002.1:5503-6841 GCA_964460255.1 uncultured Candidatus Saccharibacteria bacterium
ACGGGGTGGAAATTAATTTAATTTATAATTATTAATTGTTAATTAGAAATTCGCTGATACGGATTTTACCTTTGACTGCTGACTAATTACTTTTAACTATTGACTAAAGAGATTTAATTTATAATTGTTAAAGGTAAATAGTTAAAAGTTAATAGTTAACTTACAATAAAAAAGAGCTCTCCGGAAAGAGAGCTCTTTTACTACCTCTAAATTCAAATTACATTCCGGGCATTCCCATTCCACCGGGCATTCGCATTCCGCCGGCCGGTCGGCCACCGCCTTGAGAATCATCATCTTACTGTCGTCGTCAACAACTACGGTTTCAGTAGTAAGGAACATAGCGGCAGCAGAAGAAGCGTTTTCAAGCGCTACTCTGACCACTTTTTTAGGATCAACAACACCAGCTTTAAGCAAGTCTTCATATTCCAAAGTTTTAGCGTTGAATCCAAAGTTCTTCTTTCCTTCTTTTATTTTTTGAACTACTACCGAACCGTCTTCTCCCGCATTTTCAGCAATTTGTCTTGCCGGTGCTTGGAGAGCTCTTCTTAATATATCCACTCCGGTAGCTTCATCTCCTTCTACTTTAAGGTCGTCCAATACCTTGATAGCTCTAATAAAGGCAACACCTCCACCGGGAACTATTCCTTCTTGAATAGCTGATCTGGTAGCCGACAGCGCATCTTCCGCTTTGTGTTGTCTTGCTTTTTGCTCAACTTCAGTAGCAGCACCAACTTTAATAACGGCCACTCCACCGGTAAGTTTAGCAACTCTTTTTTGGAGATTCTCTTTTTCGTAATCAGATGAAGAGTTTTCTATTTGACTTTTAATTTGATTAATTCTCTTTTCCAATTCTTTTTTCTTTCCTTTTCCGCCGGTAATAATAGTCTCATTCTTACTGGCTACTATCTTATTAGCGGAACCAAGCATTTGTGGTTCTACCTTTTCAAGTTTAAGCCCGACATCTTCAGAAATCACTTGTCCGCCGGTAACGGCAGCTATATCTTTCAGTATTTCTTTCTTTTTATCTCCAAAGCCGGGAGCTTCAATAGCTAAAGTTTCAAAGGCTCCTCGTAATTTATTAAGAACTAAAGTCGCTAAAGCCTCTCCCTCTATTTCATCAGCAATAATAACCAAATTTTTATCTCCTGCTTGAGATACTTTTTCTAAAATTGGAACTATATCTTTAACTGCAGAAATTTTTTGATCGGTAATTAAAATCTTAGGATCTTTAAAAGAAGCTTCCATTCTTTCTTGATCGGTTACCATATAAGGAGAAACATAACCTTCGTCAAGCTGTAAACCTTTTACAACCTCTTTTTCCAATCCAAAGGTTTTTGA
>CAYWPY010000002.1:6941-13773 GCA_964460255.1 uncultured Candidatus Saccharibacteria bacterium
TCAACTTGATTTTTTAAATCTATTTCTTCCGTAATGCTGACTCCGTCATTGGTAATGGTTGGAGATCCGAAAGATTCGGAAAGAACCACGTTACGCCCACGAGGGCCCAAAGTATACTTAACCGCATCAGCAAGTTTATCAACTCCGTTTTTTAATTTTTTTCTAGCATCTTCTCCGTAATATATATTTTTTGGCATACTATTAGCTTTTACTTCGGGAATAAACCCTTGGGTAAAAGTCTAATTAATTATTCTACAATAGCTAAGATATCTTTTTCTTTAGCAATCAAATATTCTTCACCATCTATTTTAATTTCATTAGGACCATACTTGGTAAAGATAACTTCTTGACCTTTCTTTACTTCCATTTTTACTCTTTTTCCTTCTTTATCTTTTTTTCCGGGACCGGTAGCAACAATCTCGCCTCGCTCCGGTTTACTGTCTCCGGAAGTGTCGGGAAGAAGAATTCCTCCTTCCGTCTTTTCTTCTCTTTTTTTAGGTTTTATGACTACGTTGTCAGCTAATGGTTTTAATTTCATATTTTTTTATTTTAAAGTTTAAAATTACGACCTTTTAGCTTATTTTTTAGTTTAAAAACTGCTTTTTTAGCAGACAGCACTTATGAGTGCTAAAGACATTATTATCTATCATTTCTTTTTTGTCAAATCTAAATTTAAACCCGTCTTTTCTTCTCTTTTTTTTCTTTCCCTCTCTTTTTTTAGATTAAAAAATACTAAATTTGTGTTAGGTTTCTGTGTGAGGTTGGACCTCACACAGATTTTTGAACTTAAGTTTTTTTGTGTGAGGTTGGACCTCACACGATTAGGTTGAGTTTTGTGTTTTATAATTTTGGTTATTATGATACAATTCACTAAAATGAGTAAACTAATAGCACAACTGGGAGCGGGAATTATTACTCTCCGCTTAGCACATTTATACCTACCGGGAGTTCTTTTTGAAGGGGATTTAACCACTTTAATTATCGCCGGTTTATTTTTGGGAGTTCTAAACTTCTTTATTAAACCGGTATTGAAGCTAATCACTCTTCCTCTTCAGATTTTGACACTGGGACTTTTTTCTTTTATAATCAACATCGTTATTGTTTACTTGGTTGATTTAGCGTTTTACGAACTTATTTTTGAAGGATTTTGGCCATTAGCTTCTTTTATAGTTTTGCTCTGGTTAGTAAATCTCTTCTTATACTCACTTTTAGAATAAAATTATGCAATTAACACAACTTTTACCTTACGCACAAATATTAGTAGCAATTCTTTTAATTACGGTTATTCTTCTTCAACAAGGAAAAGCCGCTATGGGCTCTTCCATGGGAGGAAGTGATTTTACAGCTACCAGAAGAGGTCCTCAAAAACATCTCTTCACCGCGACAATAATTTTAGGAATTCTATTTATCGGCTTGGCAATTTTAAACTTATTGGTATAGCAAATGAATCCTCACAATAAAAAATTTTCCGTACAGAAATTTTTAGGTTGGATAAAAGGACTAACTAAAAAACAATTAGTCTATTTTTCTTTTGGTTTATTGGCCTTTTTATTAGTTATAGTTCTAACCGTATTTTACTTTCAAAATAGCGAAATTGTTCCCAGAAAAGGTGGGGCTTATACCGAAGGGGTTATCGGAGCTCCTCGTTTTTTAAATCCGATTTACAGGTTTAAATCGGAAACGGATCAAGATTTGTCAAACATACTATTTTCCGGTTTAATGAAATACGATAAAAACAACGAACTGACTCCCGATTTGGCGGAAAGCGTAGACAGTGAAGACGGTCAAAATTTTGAAGTAATTTTAAAAGACGCTTTTTGGTCAGACGGAGAAAAAATTACCGCTGATGATGTTGTTTTTACGGTCAACGCAATCCAAAACAGAGAAGTTCAAAGCCCACTCAGAGTAAGTTGGGAGGGGGTCCAGGTTTCAAAAATAAATGAAAAAACTGTTCGCTTTACTTTAGAATCACCTTCCCCTCTATTTTTAGAAAAACTGACCTTAAAACCAATTCCGGAACATGTTTGGGAAGAGGTTTCTTATTCCGAATTTCAGTTTTCTGATTATAATTTGAATCCGGTAGTTTCCGGACCTTACAAACCGGCAAAAGAATTTGAAACCAATTCGGAAAAAATAGATTTAGTGGTAAACGAAAATTATTTCGGAGAAGGTCCTTACTTAGAAAAGTTAACTTTCTTGTTTTTTAAAACGGAGGAAGAATTGTTGGAAAATAAAAATCATCTCGACGGCTTTGCGCTTCCCAGTATTGAAGATCAAGTAAATATTTCTTTAAAAGAACATAGTTTTCTTCTCCCTCGTTACTTCGCTCTCTTTTTTAATCTTGATCACTTTGATAAAGATTTAAGAGAAGCTTTAACTTACGCAACAGATAAAAAAGATATTTTAAAATCTTTAAATAATATAGAAGAAATAAATTCTCCGATACTACCTGATTTTTACGACTTGAGCGATCCGGAGATAAAAGACAATTATGATAAAGAAAAAGCGGTAAATTTTTTAGAAGAAAACTATGAAAAGAACGAAGATGGTTATTATCTAAAAACGAATAATGATGAATTCAATTTCAAACAAAGATTATCAGCGGAAAGTCAAGGGGAAGAAGTTCGAATGCTTCAAAGATGTTTTATAGATTTAAACAACCAACATTCAGATTTGTTTCCTGATGGAGAAGTTACCGGTTACTTCGGAGAAGATACGGAAAAGGCAGTAAATGTTTTTCAAGAACTTTTTAAGGAAGATATTTTAGAACCACACGGCTTTTCAAGTCCAACCGGAATGATTGCTTCTTCAACCAGAGAAAAGTTGAATGAGGTTTGCAATCAAGTAAATCAAAATGAAATACTTTCGGTGAAGATAACGACCATTAATCACCCTTTGCTTTCCGTTATCATTGACGAATTATCTACAAACTGGGAAGAAATTGGAATAAAGGTAGAAAAAGAAACTATCGACTTACAGCAAGTAGAAAAAAAGATAATTGAAGAAAATAATTTTGAAGCTTTTCTCTTCGGAATTAGTTTACAATCTATTCCTGACCATTACCGTTGGTGGCATTCATCACAAGTAGATAGTCCCGGTCTGAATTTTACAAATTATCAAAGCGAAAAGGCAGATGAATATTTGAATACTTCCATAACTTCTCTTTCAAAAGAGAAACGTGTAGAAGCTTTAGAAAATCTACAAAACGAAATCTTAACCGACAAACCGGCTATATTTCTTTACTCTCCAAATTACATTTACATGTTTTCACGAGATATCAAAGGCTTGGAAAACAAAAAAATAATTAACTCTTCACAACGATTTAAAAATATTAATAATTGGTATATTAATTCAAAAAGAATATGGGAAAAGAACTAAAAAATCCGGACATCAGACATATAATGGATATGAAAGATGTTCTTTATGATAAAAAATGGGCTAAAAAAACTGATAATTTTGAAGCGTATTATATGTACCGAGGAGTTGATGAGAAAAAAGATCTTCGTTACGACATTACAGAATTTCCGTTTAAAATGTTCGGAAAAGAATACCCAAAAACAAAAGGACATTATCATCCCGGTGATTTTGGGGAAATTTATCAAGTTTTAGAAGGAGAAGCCATCTACTTGCTGCAAAATAAAGATTTAAGCGATATAGTAGCAATCAGAGCAAAAGAAGGGCAAGTAGCAATAATACCGGCCGGATACGGTCACGTAACAATTAATCCGGGAGAAAAAACATTAAAGATGGCCAACTGGGTCAGTCCTCATTTTGACGCTCTCTATGAGCCGGTCTTAGAAAAAGAAGGGGCGGCTTACTATTATACTGAGGACGGTTGGATTAAAAATGAAAATTACGGAAAAATTGCCGACTTAAGATTTGAAGAGCCGGAAGACGAATTACCCAAAGATTTAAACTTTTTAAAATAAAACTTAGCCCGGGTGGTGGAATCTGGTAGACACGTAGCGTTCAGGACGCTATGAGCTTATCGCTCGTGTGGGTTCAAATCCCTCCCCGGGCACACACTATAAATTATTATTAATCAGGATGAATAATTTCTCATAATTATCCATCTTCTAATTGAAACGGAAACGAAAGTTTTTGTTTAGAAATACGTATGTCAAAAGAAGAAAAACTGAAAATCACCCCACTTGGTGGATTGGGAGAAGTTGGAAAGAATATGACTCTTTTAGAGTATGAGGGAAAGATTTTAATTATCGACATGGGACTTAATTTTCCGGAAGAAGATAATCCGGGAGTCGATTATATAATTCCCAATATATCCTACTTACAAGGACGCAAAAAGGATATTCTGGGAGTCGTTTTCACTCACGGTCACTATGACCATATCGGAGCCGTTCCTTATTTTTTAAATAAATTAGGGAACCCGGCACTTTACGCTTCACCGTTGACAATGGGAATAATAGAAAGAAGACAAGATGATTTTCCCAACCAACCAAAGTTGAATAAAACAATTGTAGAAAACGGTTCTAAAATTAATTTGGGCCCGTTTAAAGTAGAATTTTTTCACCAGAACCACAATATACCTCAAAACTTAGGAATGTTTATTGAAACTCCGGTCGGTAATATTTTACATACTTCCGACTTTAAATTCGACGAAACACCTCAAAATGGACTACCGACTAATTTTAAGAAAATAAAAGAATTCGGAAATCGAGGGGTTCATTTAATGCTTTCCGACTCTACGGGAGTAGAAAAAGAAGGGCATTCTCTTTCTGAAAAAGTAATTTCAGAAAATATAGAAAAGATTTTTCAAAAAGCAAAGGGAAGAATTATTACCGCTACTTTTTCCTCTTTAATTAACAGAGTTCAAGATATCATTGAACTTTCTGAAAAATACGGTAGAAAAGTAGTAATTGAAGGTTACGGAATGAAAACTAATGTTGAATTGGCAATTAATTTAGGACTGATAAAAGTAAATAAAAATACTTTTGTAGATCGAAGAAAGGCGGATGGACTTCCGGATAGTAAAACGACTATAATCTGTACCGGAGCTCAAGGTGAAGAACGAGCTGCATTGATGAGGATAACAAATGGAGAACATCGCTATTTTCAACTTAAAGAAAATGATACGGTAGTTTTTTCTTCTTCGATTATTCCCGGAAACGAAAGATCGGTTCAAAATCTAAGAGATGATATATTACGCCAAGGAGCGGATATTTACCATTACAAAATGATGGATATTCACGCCAGTGGTCACGGACAAAGCGACGAAGCTGAAAAGATGATTGAAATGATAAAACCCAACTTTTTAATTCCGATCCATGGACAATATTCAATGTTGGTGAAACATAAAAAACTAGCTGAAAAAACAGGAATTCCGGAGAAGGTTTTAATTATAGAAAATGGTGAACCCGTAATTCTTACTCCCGAAAACATATATAAAGCGGATGAAAAAGTAAACACAAAAGAGGTTTTAGTTGACGGATCGGGAGTTGGAGATGTAGGAGGGGTTGTTCTCTACGATAGAAAAGAACTTGCCGAAAGTGGAATTTTCGTGGTTATTGTTGTTTTAGATAGAAAGACAAAAAAATTACAAAATTCCCCGGATATTATCTCAAGAGGTTTCGTCTACTTGCGTGAATCTCAAGATTTACTGGCCGAAACCAGAAAAAAAACTCGAAACATTATAAAAAATGCTTCCAAAGGAAAAAAGAGTAATGCTAAAAGTATTAAGAAAGAAATGCAGCAAAAGATAGAAGACTTTCTTTACAGCAAAACCAGAAGGAAACCGATTGTTATCCCGGTAGTGATCGAGATATAAGCTTCGCTAATTTTAATTGTTAATCCTTAATTATTAAACTATAATTAAAAAAGTTTAATTAAAAAATATGAGAATTTTTAGCGGAATACAACCGACGGGAGAAATTCATATCGGTAATTATTTGGGAGCCATCAAACAATGGATAGAGCTTCAAGAGGAAAATGACTGTATTTATTGCATAGTTGACTTACACGCTCTTACATCCGATTATGATCCGGAAACCCTTAAAGAATCCATTTTAAACAAAGCTATTGTTTATTTAGCCGCGGGAATTGATCCGTCAAAAGTGGTAATCTTTATTCAATCAAAAGTAAAAGAACATTCTGAGCTTTGTTGGTATTTGAACACGGTTACTCCGATCGGTGAACTGGAAAGAATGACTCAATATAAAGAAAAATCAGAAAGAAAAAAGAAAAGATCCAACGCCGGTCTTTTAAATTATCCGGTTTTGATGGCCGCCGATATTTTACTTTACGATACGGAAGTGGTTCCCGTCGGGGAAGATCAAAAGCAGCATGTAGAATTAGCCAGAGATATAGCCAGAAAATTCAATAGTCGTTTTGGAGAAACTTTTAAAATTCCAAAAGCTAAGTTTCCCAAAAACGGATCAAGAATAATGAGCTTAAAGAACCCTCAAAACAAGATGTCCAAATCAGGAAAAAAAGGAAATGCAATTTCTCTCTTTGACAGTCCCAATGAGATTGAAAATAAGATAATGACGGCAGTAACCGATACCGATAATAAAATTAAATACGATCCTAAAGATAAACCGGCGATATCCAATTTATTAGTTATCTACAGTGAGTTCAAAGAACAACCAATAGAAGAATCGGAAAAAGAATTTTCTGATTCTAATTACAAAGAGTTTAAAGAAGAATTAGCGGAACTTTTAATTGAGTCACTCAACCCTTTTCGCAAAAAAAAGAAGGAGCTGGAAAAAAGGAGAGAGATTTATGTTGAAGAAATCTTGCGACAAGGTGCTCAAAAGGCATCAAATTTAGCTTCTTCAAAAATAGTGGAGGTGAGAAGAAAAATGGGTTTGATTGA
>CAYWPY010000002.1:13873-42206 GCA_964460255.1 uncultured Candidatus Saccharibacteria bacterium
CAAATTTAGCTTCTTCAAAAATAGTGGAGGTGAGAAGAAAAATGGGTTTGATTGATTAATAATTGTTAATTGTTAATTGATAATTAAAAAACCGCTGAAAAGCGGTTTTTAACTTGCCTACCCCTAATTTTTACACCTACGGGGTGTAAAACTCAAAATGGCGAAGGTGGAGGAATTGACCTAATTTCTAATTGCTCTAATTCAGGTTTTGGTTATTGGTTATTTTTTAGTGCAATTAGGTTAATTAGTGTAATTAGAGTAATTTTTATAATTCTTTTATTAAAGATACTATTTCCTTTGTTTTTTCTTCCAGTAATTTTTCACTATCAGCTTCCAATCTTAATCTAACCAGATCCTCGGTGTTTGATTTTCTTAAATTAAACCACCAGTTATCAAAATCAATATAAACACCATCCAAATCAAAGCTAACTCCCCCGGGAAAAGATTCTCTTACCTTTTTTAAAGCTTTATCTTTATCTTCTACTCTCATATTTATCTCTTCACTTTGGTAATATTTTTTTAATGGCTTTATCATCTCTGATAACTTTTTATTTTTTTCAGATAAGAAATTAATTAATTTGACGGCTATAAAAAGCCCGTCATCAATAGAAAAATTATCACAATGCATAATATGTCCGGAAAGCTCGGCTCCCATTAAGCCTCCTTCTTTAATTAATTTCTCTTTATAAAATGGATTTCCAACTTTCATCATTTCCGGTATTCCTCCCGCTTCGGATATTTTCTCCGCCGTAGTTTTTGAAAATCGTAAATCGAAATAGACTCTCTTTTCTTTTCGGTTAGAAAGCTCTTCTTTAATCAATAGAGAGATTAAAACATCCGGATAGAGCATTTCCCCGTTATCATCAACAAAAAAAGCTCTATCGCCATCTCCGTCAAAAAAGACACCCAGATCAGCTTTTTCTTTTTTTACTTTCTCTTTAAGCTTTTTCATATTTTCAGGAGTCGGATTGGGTAAGTGGTTTGGAAAACTACCATCAATTTGATCAAAGAGGCTCACTACCTCGACATTCATCTTTTCAAAAGCAGGTTTCCCGGTTATCGAACCGACTCCATTTCCATAATCAACAACAACTTTTAAAGCGTCGCTACTATCAAAAGAAAGAATGTGAGATAAATAGTTGGCTAAAGGATCTTTCTTAATTATTTTTCCTTTACCCGCTATAAATTCTTCATTTTTAATTATCTTTTTGATTTTTTTAATCTCTTTTCCGTAAATTTGGAGTCCTTTACTTTTTATTAACTTGAAACCATTGAACTGCGTCGGGTTATGCGAAGCAGTAACCATTATTCCTCCGGAAGCTTCTTGATTTATTAAAGTAAAATTTAATAAAGGGGTATTAGAAAGACCGATATCGATCACGTCTCCTCCGGAAGCTATAATTCCTTCCTTCAGTTTTTCAAAAAGATTTGGTGAGGATTTTCTCCCGTCTCTCCCAACTACTAAAACCGGATTTTCTCCCAAAAAAGAAGTATAAGCTCTCCCGACTAAAAAAGCGGTCTCTTCATCCAGTTGATCAGGGTAAGTTCCTCTTATATCATATTTTTTGAATATTTTGTCATCCATATAAATAAAGTGTTTAATTTTTTTAAATTATATCATAAAACTTTGATAAAAATAAATAATAATCAATTAATTAATTCTCATCCTTGATAGATTCTCGGGTCAATGTTATAATGAGTGAGCTTGAAAAGAGAGGAATTTGAAGAATTAGAATAATATTAAACCATATAATTTATGAATCTTTACGAATTGACTTATTTAATATCACCAAAGATAGCTAGCGAAGAAGCTAAAAAATTTAGTGAAAAACAGTCTCAAATGTTAAAAGACTTGGGAGCTACTCTTTACAAAATAGAAGATCCTAAGAAAATCACTCTCTCTTATCCAATAGAAGGTTTTAACGAAGCTTATCTGACCTCTACGGATTTAGATATAACCACTGAAAAAGTTAAACTAATAGAGGAAAAATTAAAAAGAGAAGATAACGTTATCAGATTTTTAATTATTTCCAAGGATAAAATCGAAGAAAACGAGGAAGATAAAAAGATGAATAAAAAAGAAATTGATGAAAAAGAAGAGAAAGAAATTAAAGATGAAAAAGAAAAAGTAAAGAAAAAAGATGAAAAAGAACAAAAGACAGAAAAGGAAGAAAGCGATAAAAATAAGAAAGAAAGTAATGAAGAGAGTAAAAGTAAAAAATCAAAAAAAGATAAAAAAGTTAAATTAAATGAAATCGATGAAAAAATCGATGAAATACTATGAATTTTAACAAAGCTATTATCGCCGGTAATCTGACTGACGATCCGGATAAAAGAGTAACCGATTCGGGTACTACCGTAGTTAATTTCTCGGTAGCGACGAATCGTTTTTATACTGATAGCTCGGGTCAAAAACAGCAAGACACCGAGTTTCACGATGTTGTCTTTTTTGGAAAAACAGCTGAAAATATTGCCCGCTACTTATCCAAGGGCTCTTCAGTTTTACTGGAGGGAAGAATTCAAACCAGAAGTTGGGAGGGTCAAGACGGAAAAAAGAGATATAACACGGAGATAATCGGTCAAAATATTCAATTTGGCTCCCGTCAAAATAACAATAGCAATCCCTCCGGTAACCAACAAACTTCAAATAATAAAAAACAGCAAGAAGAAGATATTCCGGTAATAGAAGAAGATGAAGACATAGATGTAGACGATATACCGTTTTAATATCTATAATAGATGATAATCTCTAAAATTAATTATTAAATTTTGAAAAGTTATGAAACAATGCTACTTTTGTCAACACGAAATTGATGATATAGACTTCAAAAATACGGAAGTTTTGCAAAAATTCATTGATAAGACTTATAAAATAAAACCAAAAAGAAAAACCGGGCTCTGTGCTAAGCATCAAAGAAAATTGGCTAAGGCCATAAAAAGAGCCAGGCAAATGGGACTTCTTCCCTACGAACAAAAAGTTAAATAAGGAAATAAAAAAAACACGCCTCTTTTAAGAGGCGTGTTTTTTATTTTGTTTTCTTATTTGTTTTCTTATTTCTTTCCTTTCTTTTCTTCTTTTTCCTTCATTTTTTTTCGAATATCCTCTTCTATCTTCTCGGCTATTTTTTTATTTTCTTCTAAAAATTCTTTTGAATTACTTGTTCCTTGTCCAAGTTTTTTATCATTGTAATTATACCAAGAACCGGCTTTATCCACCACATCCATTTCTACTCCTACTTTAAGTAAATCTCCATAGTACGAAATTCCTTCGTTATAATAGATATCGAATTGTGCTTTTCTGAAAGGCGCACCCACTTTATTCTTAACCACTTTCGCTACCACTCTGTTACCTATTATTTCTCCCTTTGATTTAATTTGAGCTCTTCTGGAAAGGCTGATCCTAACCGAAGAATAAAATTTAAGAGCCAATCCTCCGGAAGTTGTTCTTGGGTTGCCAAAAGTAACACCGATTTTCATTCTGGTTTGATTTAAAAATATAACCGTAGTCTCCGTTTCCGAAATTACTTTTGACAGTTTTCGAAGTGCAGAAGACATTAATCTGGCTTGCTTACCGATTTGCTGGTCACCAACTTCTCCGGCAATTTCACTTTTCGGAGCCAGAGCGGCTACCGAATCAACAACTATAACGTCAACTTCTCCCGAACGGACCAAGGTTTCTACAATCTGAAGAGCTTGCTCTCCCGAGTTGGGTTGAGAAATCAACAATTCATCAACATTTACTCCAATTCTTCTAGCGTAATCGGGATCCAAAGCGTTTTCAACATCAATGAAAGCGGCAACTCCTTCTTTTTTCTGAGCTTCAGCTATAATATGAAGAGAAAGAGTCGTTTTTCCGGTAGAAGCGGACCCGTAAATTTCGATAACTCTTCCTCTGGGAACTCCTCCGACTCCCAATGCCATGTCCAAGGAAAAAGAACCGGTCGGAATGCTATCAACGTCAACCGCTTTTAAGTCCTTTAACTTCATCAAAGCTCCTTCACCGAACTTTTGCCTTATCTCCTTCATTGCATTTTGGAGCTCTTTACTGTCTATCTTTTTATTTTTTTTCTCTTTCTTTTTCTTTTTATTCTTTTTTTCTTTTTTATCGTCTTTTTTCTTGGCCATATTTGTTTTAATTCTTAATTTTTAATTGTTAATTATTAATTTTCACTTAAATCTTCGGCGGTAAACTCTTCATCTTCTTCGTTTTGATTATTATCTCCATAAACTACTCTTGCTTTTGATCCACGAGAAGGACCAACAATATTCTTGGCCTCCAACATATCCAGTATTCTAGCCGCTCTCACATAGCCGATTCTCAATTTTCTCTGCAACATTGATGCGGAAGCCTTGTCGGCTCTTATTACCAATTCTTTAGCGTCCTCATACAGATCATCTTCTTCCATATCTTCTCCTATCTTGTCGGCTACATTCTTTTCTAATTCTTCTTCCAAGTCTTCACTGAGATCATCTTCATCCATTTCTAAATCTTTATCTTCAGCTTTATCAACTAGCCAATTTACAATTGACTTTACTTCATCTTCAGATACATAAGGACCTTGCACTCTTTTTGGTTTGGAACTATTAGAGGAAACAAAGAGCATGTCTCCCGCTCCAAGAAGTCTTTCCGCCCCACCCATATCAAGAATAGTTCTGGAATCAACTTGAGAAGCAACTTGAAAACTAACCCGAGAAGTAATATTAGCTTTAATTAAACCGGTTATCACTTCAACCGAAGGTCTTTGCGTAGCCAATATAAGATGGATTCCGACCGCTCTGGCCATTTGAGCTATTCTTACAATTCCATTTTCAATCTCATTTTTTTTCTTAGCCATTAAATCCGCTAACTCATCAACCACTAAAACTATGTAAGGCATTACTTCTTGGTCGTCGTTTTGTTTTTTAGCCCATTTATTATAACTACCGATGTTTCTTTTTTTTGCATCGGATAAAACGCTGAATCTTCTTTCCATCTCTCCAATCAACCATTCTAAAGCATTATTGGTTTTTTCGGCATCGTATATTACCGAAGTTAATAAATGAGGCAATCTTTTATATAAAGAAAATTCTACTCTTTTCGGATCAACCAATATAAGTCGTAAATCTTCGGGAGAGTTTTTATAAATTAAACTAAGTATTAAAGTATTTAAAAATATCGTTTTACCGGAACCGGTAGCACCGGCAACCAAAAGGTGAGGCATTTTAGTAAGATCAGCATAAATCTGATGCCCGGAAACATCTTTTCCGACGGCCATAGTTAACGAGGAGTCGTGTTTTTTATACTCCTTATCAAGTAAATCACGTAAGCGAATCATTTCTCTGTCTTCATTGGGAACTTCAATCCCAACCAAAGACTTTCCGGGAATCGGTGCTTCGGTTCTGACCGGGTGTTTAGCTAAAGAAAGGGCTAGATCATCAGAAAGAGAGGTTATTCTTGATAGTTTAACTCCTTCCGCCGGCTTTAAAGTGTATTGGGTAACAGTCGGCCCAACGTTTATTTCCGACATATTAACATTAATGTTGAAATTGGAAAATGTGTCTTTAATTATTCTTGAGTTTTTCTTGGTATCACCGGGATCGGCACTACCTCCGCCTTTTTCCAAAAGGTTAATTGGAGGAATTAAAGCTCTACCGGCATAACTCTTTTCTTCTTTCTTTTCATCTTTTTCTTTTTCTTTATTGTCTTTTTCTTCCACTTTTTCTGTTTCTATCTCTTCAGCTTCAAATTTAGGAGCTAATATCTTTTTAATAACCGAGGGATGATTAGCTTTTCTGTTCTTTCGCCTTTCAAAAAAATCTTCCACAAGTTTTATCAAGGAAGCTTCTTTGTAAAGAAGATGCCAGAAAATAATTAATCCGATAATCGTAGAAGTAAAAAAGATAAGTAAACTGGCAAGTGAACCGATTACGCTTTCAAAAAATATGCCGATATTTTTTCCTATCCAACCTCCAATTTTAGCTTCATCCTGAACCGTTTCAAATATAGATCCCAAAACGGTAAAAAAACTGGTCGCTCCTAAAAGAATAAGGAAAAATCCGGTTGTAAGCGGAGTTCTAAATCTCTGATATTCAGTTCGTAAAAAAATCATTCCGGCTACAAATAATAAGAAAGGAATCAAAGCGGCCATCGTGCCAAACAGAGGAATGAAAACGTTTTCCCGCATAATATCACCAAGACTGCCGGCAAGTCCCTCAAAGGCGCTCAGAGCACCGATTAAAGACAATAATAAGAGAATAAGTCCGGTAATTATCCTTTTAATTTTTTCAGAAAAAAATGGGTTTTCTTCTTTTTTTTCTTTCTTCTTTTTTTTCTTTTTAGCCATATCTGCTTAATTATACCATAAATAGGCTTCAATTAAAGTATAAAGACTCACCTTTTTAGGGAGAGTCTTTAAGAAACTTTTTAAGCTTTAATTAATTGTCTTTTTTAAAGCCGGTGCCGGCGGGAATAAGCTTACCGATAATTACATTTTCTTTCAATCCTCTAAGTGGATCAACCTTTCCTTCCAGAGAAGCTTCTATTAAAATCTTAGACGTTTGCTGAAAAGAAGCGGCTGAAAGAAATGAGTCGGTATTAAGAGCAACCTTGGATATTCCGAGTAAAACAGGTTTCGCTTTTGGGGGAGTTTTTCCTTTTTCTTCCATTTCTTTTTTCTTTCTGATGAAGAATTCTTTTTCTATAATCTGTTTTGGAGTCAAAAAGCTTTCACCGGGATCGGTAACTCTCATTCTGGAGGTCATCTGACGAACAATAACTTCCAAATGCTTATCGTGAATATCAACTCCCTGAGAAACATATACTTTTTGAGCTTCTTGAAGAATATGTTTTTTAGTTTCATTGATTCCTTTGGCTTTAAAATACTTCTTTAAGTCCAAATTACCTTCACAAAGCTGAGTTCCCGGTTCCACTTGTTCTCCTCTTTTAACCCAAATAGCTTGATTTACTCCCACTTTGTAAGTTTTAATTTCTTCTTTTTTAGTATTTTCATTATCTACTCTTATCTTTATTTTTCTATTTTCTTCATCAATCTCAACAACTTTACCTTCCACTTCCGCCATTTCGGCTTCACCTTTAGGTGAGCGAACTTCAAATATTTCTTGAACTCTGGGAAGTCCCATTGTAATATCGGTTCCACCGGCTACACCTCCGGTGTGGAAAGTTCTCATGGTCAATTGAGTTCCGGGTTCTCCAATTGCTTGAGCAGCAACTATTCCAACTGCTTCACCCAAATTAACCATTCTATTGTGTCCCAATTCCCATCCATAACATTTTTGACAAACTCCTTGATCAGCGTTACAAGTCATCACCGATCTTACTCTAACTGCCTCTATATCATCTTCGGCAATAATTTTTTCTGCGGCATCTATATCTATTATTTCTCCTTTTTTAACTATAGTTTTCTTTCCTATTTTAATGGTTTCCAGAGCAATCCTTCCCACTATTTTAAAGTAAAAATTTTGTTCTATATCATCAGCATCTTTCTTAGTAACCATTATTCCGTCTTCATCTCCGCAGTCTTCTTCATTTACAATCACTTCGTGAGAAACATCAACCAATCTCCTGGTTAAATACCCGGCACTGGCAGTTCTGAGAGCAGTATCAACAGTACCTTTTCTAGCTCCGTGAGTAGATATAAAGTATTCCAAAACATCAAATCCTTCTTTAAACGAACTTTTTACCGGTAACTCAATAACTTCTCCGGAAGGATTAACCACTAATCCTTTCATTCCCGCCATCTGCACCGGCTGAGACCAAGAACCTCTTGAACCGGAGTCGGTAATGGTTAAAACAGAACCGTCTTTGGGAAGAGCTTTGGGAACCAATTTTTCCATTTTGTTTTTTGCATCAGTCCAAATTTCAATTATTTTATCTTTTCTTTCGTCTTCGGAAAAGAGACCTTGAGTAAAGTAATCCTCAACTTCTTCAGTCTTTTTCTCGGCGTCTTCAATAACTTTCTTCTTGTCTTTGGGAATAATAAGATCATCCATACCCCAAGAAATTCCGGAAAGTGTAGAATATTTGTATCCCAAATTTTTAATTTCATCAAGCATTAAATGAGCATCTTTCGGTTCGTATTTTTTTATGATGGAAGCAACAATTCCCTTTAAATTTCCGGAATCCATTGCTTTGTTTTGGAAAGGAATCTCATCAGGTAATATTTCGTTAAAAATAACTCTTCCGACGGAAGTTTCCTTTATTTTTCCATTAATTCTAATTTTAACCTTCGCTCTTATTGAAACTCTATCGTGATCATGAGCTAAGCGAGCCTCTTTTGGTGAAGAAAATATCATCCCTTCTCCTTTTTCGCCATCCTTAATCTCGGTTATCCAATAACAACCTAAAACCATATCTTGAGACGGAGAAACAATCGGTTTTCCGGTCGCCGGTTTGAGTAGGTTTTCAGAAGAAAGCATTAATCTTTTCGCTTCTTCTTGAGCTTTTTTAGAAAGTGGAAGATGAACCGCCATTTGATCACCGTCAAAGTCTGCATTAAAAGCTCCACAGACCATCGGATGAAGTCTAATCGCTTCTCCTTCGGTTAAAACAGGTTCAAAAGCTTGAATTCCCAATCGGTGTAAAGTTGGAGCTCTGTTTAAGAGAACAACTTTTCCTTGCACTACTTCTTCTAAAATAGGCCAAACTTCATCAACTTTTTCATCAATCATTCTTGTCGCTCCTTTTACATTATAGGCTAATTCTCTGTCTAATATTTTATGAATGATGAAGGGTTTAAATATCTCCAAAGCCATTTTTTTAGGGATACCACACTGATTCAGTTTCAATTCCGGACCAACGACAATAACCGATCGAGCAGAATAATCAACTCTCTTTCCAAGCAGGTTTTGCCTAAATCTACCTTGCTTTCCTTTCAACATATCGGCTAAAGACTTTAATAATCTTTGTCCTCCCGTAGAAGCTTGAGTAACAACTCCTTTTCTCATTTGATTATCAATTAACGCATCAACCGCTTCTTGAAGCATCCTCTTTTCGTTTCGAACAATAACATCGGGGGCTTCAATCTCTAAAAGATTTTTTAAACGATTATTTCTGTTAATTACCCTTCTATATAAATCATTCAAATCGGATGAAGCGTAACGACCGCCGTCAAGTTGAATTATTGGTCTTAAATCAGGGGGTAAAACGGGTAAAACAGTGGGGAACATCCATTCCGGTCTTAACTGAGCTTTTTTCA
Source organism: uncultured Candidatus Saccharibacteria bacterium (assembly GCA_964460255.1). Lineage (GTDB taxonomy): Bacteria > Patescibacteriota > Minisyncoccia > Minisyncoccales > PWPS01 > PWPS01. Next base: position 23,068 of record CAYWPY010000002.1, read on the forward strand.
TTGAACGAAAAACCTTCAGTCTTTTTAAATATTTTTTTTGCTTTGATTTGGAATTTGTTTCTTCTTTCTTTTCGGTTAATTCTTTTATTTTCTCATCCAAATCAATTTCTTCAAACATTTTTCTCAATGTCTCCGCTCCGGTTCCAGCTTGGAAAATATCACCGTATTTTCTCTTAAATCGATGATATTCAACTTCAGTTAAAATTCTCTTATTTTTTATCGCTTTTATTTCCTCTTTGGTTTTATCTCTGGCTTTTCTTAAGTCTTCCAGTGACTTTTCCAAATCCTTTCCTTCTAAATTATCTTTTCTTTTCTTCTTTTTTTTCTTAAATTCTTTTTTTAATCTTTCCAGAACAGCTTCTTTTTTATCTTCATTTATTTCCGTTACTATATAACCGGTAAAGTAGACTACTTTTTCCAATTTTTTCTTGGAAATACCCAAAACCAACCCCATTTTAGAAGGGATTCCGCGCAGATACCAAATATGAGAAACGGGAGTGGCAAGATCAATATGTCCCATTCGTTCTCTTCTTACTGATGATTTGGTAACCTCTACTCCGCAACGATCACAAACAATTCCTTTGTATCTTATTTTTTTGTATTTTCCGCAATAACATTGATAATCTTTTTCCGGTCCGAAAATACGTTCGCAAAAGAGCCCGTTCTTTTCCGGTTTTTGATTTCTATAATTAATCGTTTCCGCTTCGGTTACTTCTCCGTTAGACCAGTCCAATATATCTTCCGGAGAGGCTATTTTAATTTTAATTGCGTTTACATCTTCTACACGCATATTTGTCAGTAGTTATGGTTAATACTTTACTTATGTTTTTAAATAAAATTTAAAAACTTTAAATTATTTATTTTTCTTGTACTTGAATATTAAGTCCGATCGCTTTCATTTCGGAAAGTAAGAGTTGGAATGAAGCCGGTAAATTTGGTTTTTTAATTTCTTCACCCTTTAGAATAGCTTCGTAAGCAGCTGCTCTTCCGGGAACATCATCCGATTTTATCGTTAACATTTCTTGCAGAGTATAAGCCGCTCCGTACCCTTGCAAAGCCCAGACTTCCATCTCTCCGAATCTTTGACCACCGAATTGAGCCTTACCACCCAGGGGCTGCTGGGTAATAAGAGAGTAAGGTCCGATCGCTCTCATGTGGATTTTATCTTCAATCATGTGAATCAATTTAAGCATATACATATATCCGACGGTAACTCTTCCCGGAAATGCTTTTCCGGTCCGTCCATCATAAACCTTCAATTTTCCGTCTTCGGGAAGTCCGGCTTTCTTTAGTTCTTCTTTTATTTGCTCATTGGTAGCTCCGGATAAAGAAGGAGTTTCTGCCAAGTAACCAAGTTTTTTAGCTGCTAAACCAAGATGAGTTTCCATAATCTGACCGATGTTCATTCTGGAAATTATTCCCAGGGGATTTAAAACTACGTCAATCGGAGTTCCATCTTCCAGGAAAGGCATCTCTTCTTCCGGTAAAACCGTAGAAATGACTCCTTTATTTCCGTGTCTACCGGATAATTTATCACCGGTTTGTATTTTTCTCATTTGAGCAACTCTAACTTCTACTTTTTTAATTACTCCCGTGTCGAGTTTATGTCCTTTTTCTCTGGAAAATATCTTTACTCCCACTACTCTTCCCTTCTTACCGTGCTTCATTCTTAGCGAACTATCCTTAACATCTTTAGCTTTTTCACCGAAGATAGCCTTAAGTAATCTTTCTTCGGGAGTGAGTTCCGCTTTTCCTTTCGGAGAAATCTTACCGACTAAAATATCACCGGGCTCAACTTCAGCACCGATTCTAATAACTCCTTCTTCATCCAAGTGTTTGAGTTTATCTTCAGAAACGTTGGGAATATCATTAGTGGTTACTTCCGGTCCCAGTTTGGTGTCTCTGACATCACAAGTAAAGTTTTCAATATGTATTGAGGTATAAATATCATCTTTAACCAATCTTTCGGAAACAACAATAGCATCTTCATAATTGTAACCTCGCCAAGGTAAGAAAGCGATCAACGGGTTCTGGCCCAAAGCTAATCTACCTTCAGAAATAGAACCACCATCAGTTAAAATATCACCTTCTTTTACTTTTTGACCTTTATCAACGGTCGGTTTTTGGTGAAAACAGGTATAATTATTGGTATCGGAAAAAGTTTCCAATTCATGAACATGTTTTTTTCCTTTCTTGTCTTTAACCGTTACTTTTTTACCGTCTACTTCAACAACTTCTCCACTAACCTCTGATAAAATCACATGTCCTGAATCTCTGGCCACTTTAGTTTCCATTCCGGTTCCTACATGCGGAGCGGCAGGTTTAAGTAAAGGAACTGCTTGCCTCTGCATATTAGCTCCCATAAGTGCTCTGTTAGCATCATCATTTTGGAGAAAAGGAATTGTTGAAGCAGCAACGGAAATTAATTGTTCCGGAGAAACGTCTATATAATCAATTTCTTCTCTTTTTGCCATTTTCGGATTTCCATTTATTCTTGCTTCTACCTTTTCTTCCTCTATATTTCCGTCTTTATCAATTTTAGTTCCTCCGTGAGCAATTTTATAATTTTCTTCTTCGTGAGCATCCAGATAATGAATTTCAGAAGTAACTTTTCCATCCTTAACTTTATAGTAGGGGGTTTCCAAAAATCCATAACGGTTCACTCTGGAGTAAAGAGCAAAGTGATTTACCAACCCTACATTGGATCCTTCCGGAGTTTGAATAGGGCAAATCCTTCCGTAGTGAGAAGACTGAACATCTCTGGCTTCAAAACCGGCTCTTTCTCTAGTAAGTCCGCCGGGGCCGGTAGCGGTAAGTCTTCTTTTATGTTCTAATTCAGCTAAAGGATTCTCTTGATCCATAAATTGAGAAATAGCGGAGGAAGAGAAAAACTTTTGCACTGCGGAAGCAAAAGGTCGGGCATTGATTAATTTAGACGGTTTAAGATTATCGTCTTCCGCAGTTGAAATTTTATCTTTAACACTTCTGTCGATTCTCATCAAAGAGACTCTTAACCTGTTAGCTAAAAGTTCGGTGAAAGCACGAACTCTTCTGTTTCCTAAGTGATCAATTTGATCTTCGGTAGCTTCCGGATCATTATTCAGTCTAATAATTTCTTTTAAAACAGCAACCACGTCATCAGTAGTAAGAACTCTGTCATCAGTAGTTATATCCCGATCTTTTTCAGGTTTTATTTCCGGTAATCTTTGCCACATTCGCCATCTACCTACTTCGGAAAGATCATAACGATCAAAATTAAAGAAGGTGTTTTCAATCAATTCTTTTGCCGGGTCGGGAGTAACCGCTTCTCCGGGTCGCATTCTTCTATAAATCTCCATAACCGCTTCTTTTCTGTTTCTAGCCGGGTCTCTTTCCAGAGTTCTTTTAATGTAAGAAACTTCTCCTTTATCTATTTCATTAAATAATTTTTTTATATCTTTATCTTTAGAGCTCTCAATCATTTTTTTATCATCAAGACCCAAAGCTCTAAGAAGAGTCGTAGCGGGAACTTTTCTTCTTCTATCGATTCTAACTCCAATAAAGCCATCCGGTTCAGAAACGAATTCAAGCCAAGTTCCACGGTTGGGGATTATTTTTGCTCCAAAAACTTTTTCGCCTCTTTTTTCTTCAGAGGTAAAAAATGCCCCCGGAGATCTTATCAATTGAGAAACGGCTACTCTTTCTACTCCATTTACAATAAAAGTTCCTCTTTTACTCATTAGAGGAAAATCGCACAAAAATATTTCTTCTTTTTTAGTTTCTTCAGTTTCCAAATTAACCAACTTAACTTCTACTTTTAGTGGTGCGGTGTAGGAATCATTATTTTCTTTGGCTTCGTGAGCGTTTTTATATTTTGATTCTTCCAAATTATAATCTAAAAAATAGATCTCCCATTCCTTTCCGGAATAATCCTTAATCGGAGAAGCTTCTTTAAATAAGTTTCCCAATCTTTCATCCCAGAAACTTTGCCAACTTTCTTTCTGTAAGTTTAAAAGGTAGGGAAGGTCGAGAGTTTTTTTTCTGTGACCGAAATTTTTTACTTTAGGCATATTTTTATTGCTTTAACAAACAAAACAAGCCCTACTGATGTTAGGGTGCTTATTTTTATATTTTATTAATAAGAAATCTCAAACAAAGAGAGTAAGGTAGTTATCTTCACTTTTTATTTGTGCTACTTATTCTACTTTTTTTGAAATGATTTGTCAAGGCTAGTTACTATTATAGCGCATACTCTCCAAAATTCCAAGCCCCGAAAAGGTGAAAAGAACTGAACTCCCTCCATAACTGATAAAGGGCAGTGGTGTCCCGGTTATCGGTAAAAATCCAAGATTCATTCCAATGTTAACAAAGTTTTGAAAAATAAGAATTATAAGAAATCCGGAGATAAAAAGCCGGCAAAAATTATAGCGAGCAGAAAATATTACTTTTAAAATTCTCCAAAACATAATTCCAATTACTCCAATTAAAGTAAAAACTCCAACAAACCCCATCTCTTCAGCTATGGCGGCAAAAATAAAATCGGTATGCGGCTCCGGTAAAAATCCGAATTGAGTTTGAGTTCCTTCTCCGATTCCTTGTCCTAAAAAGCCACCATTACCAATCGCTACCTTGGCGTGTCTGGACCCCCATCCCAATCCTTGAGGATCCAATTCCGGATTTAAAAAGCTGGTTACTCTGTTTTTTTGATAATCGGCCAATAAGAAGCTCCACGCTAAGGCAGTGACAATAATTCCTATCAAGCAAAGAAGTAAAAAGTGCTTTAATTTTATTCCCGAAATCAATAAAACTCCACCCCAAAGAATGATAAAAATAATTGCCGTCCCTAAATCGGGCTGCTTAAAAACCAGTAAAGTGGGAATTAGAGCATAAATTCCGGATAGTATAATGTGTCTAACTTTGTAAAGTTCTGCATGCCGCATTGAAAAATACTTGGCCAGAACTATTATTAACGCTAGCTTGGCAATTTCAGCCGGAGAAAACATGATAGGCCCTATCTTAAACCATCTTTGCACATTTCTAATTTCGGGACCAAAAAGAAGAACTGCTACTAAAAGACCAACTGCGACTAAATAAATAATGAAGACCAAAAGAGAATTTTCTTTTAACACTCTCCAATCAAAAAAAGATAAAAGAAAATAAATGAAAAACCCGAAAAGAATAAAAAGTCCTTGCCTTAAAGCCAAATCAAACCCCATTGAGCTATAAATAGAAGTCAAACCGATTGCGGATATTATAACAACCGATAAGGTTAAAATATAATCAATTGCAGTTATTCTTTTAATTATCTTATTCATAACATTTGTTTAAACTGATCTTCATCTATTATCTCAACGTTCTTTTCTTTTGCTTTTTTTAATTTTGAACCGGGATTATCCCCGACGACTAAAAAATCAACTTTTTTTGAAATTGAGGAACTTATTTCCCCTCCCAAAGAAACAACCTTTTCTTTTGCTTCTTTTCTACTAAAAGAATCTAATCCACCGGTAAAGACGAATTTTTTACCACTTAAATTATCTTTTCTTTTCTTCTTTTTTATTCTTACACCTTCAGATAGTAAATCGTTTATTATTTCTCTATTTTCCGAGTTATTAAACCAATCAACAATCTCCTTAGCCACTACCGGACCGATGTCCTTTATTTTTAATAATCTTTCCTTATCCGCTTTTTTTAATTCTTTCAAGTTGGAAAACTCTCTACTCAAGTCAAAAGCGGTTTTTTCACCGACTTGACTAATTCCCAAGCTATAAATAAATCTATGAAAAGATATTTCTTTCGCTTCTTCTATCGCTTTCATTAAATTTTGAACTGATTTTTCGGCAAACCTTTCTAAAGGAATAAGATCACCTTTTTTTAGTTTAAAAATATCAGCGGGATTGGAAATTAATCCCTCTTCTCTTAATTTTTCAACAACTTTTTTTCCTAAACCGTCAATATCAAAAGCTGATTTGGAAACAAAATGTTTTAATTGTTCTCTCTTCTTAGCCGCACAATCATCGCTGGGGCATTTTTTAGCTACTTCCCCTTCTTCTTGAATCAACTTACTTCCACAAACCGGACACTTATCGGGGAAGGTAAATCTTTTTTCTTCTCCGGTTCTCATCTCTTTTAGGACCCGAACAACATAAGGAATTACATCTCCGGCTCGTCCAACGACAACGGTATCTCCAATCCTAACATCAAGACGTCTAATTTCATCCTCGTTATGTAGGGTTGCCCGACTAATGGTTACTCCGGCAACTTTAACCGGTTTTAAAATTGCTACCGGAGTAGCATTGCCGGTTCTTCCTATTTGAATTTTTATATCTTTAATTTCGGTAGTCGCTTTTTTTAAAGGGAATTTATAAGCTATAGCTCCTCGAGGTGCTTTACCGGTAACTCCCAATTCATCAAATAAACGATTATCATTTACAAAAACGGCTACTCCATCAATTTCATACCCCAAATTTTCTCTTTTTTCTATCGCTTTTTGTCTGAAGTTGAAAATATCCTTTGTGCTTTGACATATTTTTTCACCCGTAGTTTTGAACCCTAAACTTCTCAACATCTTATGCTTTATGGCGTGAGTTTCAGCTCCATAAGGATTTACCGTTTCGTCCGTCTTTAAATTGGCTGCAATATCATAAGCAAAAAAACTTAAATTTCTATCGGCTACTACTTTCGGATCCAGTTGTCTTATTGATCCGGCAGCTAAATTTCTGGGGTTGGCGTAAGGTTCTTCTCCTTGCTCTTTTCTTTTTTTGTTTATTTTTTTGAATTCTTGATGAGAGATAAAAACCTCACCTCTGATAACGATATCCTTATCATCTTCAAGCCAATTCTCTTCATCACCTAAATTTTGTTCTTCTTTAGTAAATAAAGAGGCTTTTCTAAGGGTCAGAGGTATCGCCTCAATCGTTTTTACGTTTTTAGTTACATCTTCCCCGACCTGCCCATCTCCTCTGGTTGAGGCGGTCTCTAAACGTGAATTACGATATATAAGCTCCAAAGCAAGGCCGTCTATTTTATATTCGCAAAAAAATTGGTCTATTTTTTTGTTTATATGTCTTTCAATTCTTTTTTTCCAATCATTTATATCTTCTTCGGAGAAAGCATCCTGCAAAGAAAGCATATCGGTAAAATGTTCATACTTTTCAAACTTATCCAAAGGCTCACCACCCACTCTTTGAGTTGGAGAGTCGGCGGTAATTAATTCCGGAAATTGATTCTCAAGATCAAAGAGCTCTTTTTTTAAAGAGTCCAGGGCTTCTTCCGATATCTCTTCTTTATCCAAAACGTGATACTGATATCTATATTTCTTTATTGTTTTTTTTAGCTGTTCAATTCTTTTTTTTGCTTCCCTTTTATTCATTTTAATTTGTTGGTCTACTTACTTGAATTCCGCGACTTACGTTTTTATACTCACCGGTAGTGGTTATAATCAAATTTCCTCCACTGACATCTCTTCTAATCGAGTAACTTTGATCTTCGGAAAGATTTTCAAAAGAATGGTCGTAATTTATCGCCGTACTCGTTTCATCAATGTCGTCCCAGCGATACAATACCTTCTCGATTCCGGCATCGGCAGCGTAAAAGGCGCTGGTTGAATAAGTTAAGTCTTCAATCATGCTTATCTTTTGAACTAAAATAGTTGTAGTCGTAATTCCGGCACTAAAAAGTAAGCCGACTAATAAAACGGAAAAGTAAAGTATTGATCCTTTTTGGTTTTTTTTAATCATTGTAATCTGTCTATATCCAATCTTCTTCTTGTTATGGTTGATTGTATCCTGGTTTTCCACCAATTTTGATCAGTTTCTTCTATATCCATAAGTAAAGTAACTGAAGGTTGGTCAACATAAAGCTCGCCGCTTCCACCCGGCAATACATTGGAGGTAGATTCGAAGGATTGGACTTCTAATAAACCGGATGTTAATTTATATTTATTCCAAGTTCCGGATTCTCTAATTCCTTTTTTTAAGAGGCCGTCTTCAAGAAAAAATTTAACGCATCTATTTTGATAATCGATAAACTGGATTCCATTTCCTTCCGCCGGGATTCCGTAAGTGTACCCTTCAGAGTTACTTTCTTCAAGACAATTTCCGGATTCATCGTTTTTAGCCATCCGAATCGCCCGACTCATATATTCCATAGCATAACTTATCTCTCCAATAGTTTTTTGAACCGTCATTGTTTTTCTTTGCATTTCAAAATTAGCGACAAAAATTCCAACAATAAAGGTTATTACTCCCGAAAAAACTCCGATAACTACCAGAAGCTCAATTAAGGTAAACCCTTTTTCTTTTTTTCTTTTTTTATTCATTTGAATACCAATTAAAAAGCTTTGTGCTTGCCCGGTGAGTTTTGGTTCTTCCTTTCTCTTTCCACGTTACTTCTACGGTAACTAACAGATACTCCGTAGTTTCTAAGTCTTGATAAGTATAATCCTTTTTCTCTAAAATTATCTTTCTTTTGAAGTTAGTTCTTCCCTCTTCCGGATCGGTCGGGACGGGCGGGTCATAGCTAAAAAGTCCCTGATCATCAACATAAAGAAAATCGTCTTCATTACTTCCCAACTGATCCGACTTGTAATCAAGACTTCCTTCTTCATAATCACTGCTTTCCTCAATCAATCCTTCAGTCCAATACCAATCGGGGTCGGAAGTTCCGCTTCCATACCGCCTATTAAAATTTCCATCCCTCATTCTACGAGCAATTTCAAAACCTTCTTGAGCCAAGTAACTGGCGGTTAAATTTGAAGAAAGAGGCATTGTAGAGCTGAAAGCATTGGTAATCATTGACATTACCGATAAAAAACCAACTGCTATAACCAAACAGGCTATTAAAAGCTCAATAATGGTAAATCCGGTTTCATTTTTTTTAATTAAATTCATCTAATCTTTAACCAGCCAAATTAAACCGGCTTTATTTATTCTTACTTTAACGTCTTCTTCCTCATCAAATTTATAATTTAAAGTAACTTCAATATAATTTTGATCAATTTCATTTCCCCCACTATCCCAAAAAGTTACCGTCGGTTCCGGTGGTTTAAAGCCTATTTCATATCCGGCTCCTTCTTTTGCAACCACTCCTCTCCCAAAATAATTTTTTTTCTCCGCGCTGTCGGTTCCTTCGAAAAGAACTGTTTCGTTTTCGTTTAAAGTTATTGTGAAGTGTTCTACTTGAGATCCACCTTCCGTCATTTCAATTGCCGATAAGGCGGTGCTTCTTGCTTCTTCAATATCACTTACCAATTGATTAGCTTGGCTTGTTAGGTAGGACTGTCTTCCCATTTGGTTATAATTGGCAAAAACTACCGTCGAAACTATACCAATAATTCCGATTGTAACTATTAATTCCGCTATGCTGAATCCCTTTGAGTTCATAAGTAAAAATTAAAATACCAATTAATGATTTCTTGTCCGTAAAAAAAAGCTAAATATGTCCCGATGACTAAAAAAGGAGCAAAAGGAAGAGTATCTTTACGATTCTTCTTTTTAGTAATAATAAGGAAAATTCCAACTATGGCTCCAATAGTAAAAGAAAAAAACAGAGCTACTAAACTGTCGGGAAAACCTAAAAACAAACCTAGAAAAAACGCGTAACGAACATCCCCAAAACCGATTCCTTTTCCCTTTGATAACCAAAAAATTAAAAAGAAGAAAACGAAGATTAAAAAACCGGCGGCCAAGTGGTTAATAAGAAGAGAAAAATCGTTTTCAAAAAAAGATTTTAAAGTTATCCAAAAAAGGGCGGTTCCCATTGCCGGGTAAATTATCTCATTGGGAATAATAAAGTATTTTAAATCATACGTAAAAATAAAAACAAGAAGAGAAAAGCAGATTAAAACCAAAAGCATTAAAAGATAATCAATAATACTTTTTGGAGAGAGAAACAGAAAAGTTTGCAAAAATAAAATTCCGGTTAAAAGCTCAACCAAAGGGTATTGCCGAGATATCTTTTGACCGCAATAGCGACATTTACCACCCAAAGAAAGAAAAGAAAAGAGAGGAACAAGATCAAGAGCGGAAAGGTCATGCTTACAATGAGGACAAAAGGAGGATCCGGTCATCGCTTTTTTGATTTTAAATCGATAAAGTGCGCAGTTCAAAAACGAACCGATCGAAAGACCAATTGCAAAAATAAGTAAATAGTTTATCAAATTCATCTTAATTAGATAATATCAAAAAAGATAATCTTATTCAATTAAAATATCCACCTTTTAAAAAAAGGTGGATATAAGTTAACCGTAAAATGTTAACCGTGCTTTTATTTTTTTGACTTATCTTTCATCGCCAAAAACATCTCCACAGGAGGTAGCCGTCGTATCGTCAACTTCATAGTATTCACCGGCATTACCTTCGCTGTCCGCGCAATAATATACGGTATGAACCGTACCTGTGCTTGAATCTTCATACTCTTCTCCACAAAGCGGTGCCCAAGCGGCATAAGACTGAGCGGTACTACCTCCTTCTATAGTAATTTGATAGGTGCTGGCATCAATACCATCTCCTTCGCCGGTGTTGGTTCCAACAGTTTGCTTGGAAGCACTACAGGCGGGTATTTCTCCCCTTATACCTTCCCATCCTTTAGAAGTATCATACCCATCATAAGAACCGTCTCCGTCTCCATAATAATATTGCTCGGCATTACTTCTTATTTGAGAAAGTTCTGATCTTATTTGAGTGTCGTAAGCCGATTCTCTGGCTCCACTAATTGATACGAAAGCGATACCGGACAGAATTCCGATAATGGCTACAACAACCAAAAGTTCTATTAAAGTAAACCCTTTTTGTTTATTCATAGTTAATAAATGTTATCTATATGACCTTTTTAGTTTCTAATTAAAATTTACTTATCTTTCATCGTCAAATACATCTCCACAGGAGGTAGCCGACGTATCGACAACTTCATAGTATTCACCGGCACTACCATCACTGTCTGCGCAATAATATACGGTGTGGACTTCAGTTCCATCGTCATATTCTTCTCCACAAAGCGGTGCCCAAGCGGCATAAGACTGAGCGGTACTGCTGCCTTCTACCGTAAGTTGGTAAGTGTCTGCGTCTGTTCCCGACTCTCCCAAGTTTTCGGAGTCTTGTTTAGCGGCACTACAGGCGGGTATTTCACTGGCAATATTTTGCCACCCTTGAGAGTCTTCATAGTCATTATAAGAACCGTCTCCGTCTCCATAATAATATTGCTCGGCATTACTTCTTATTTGAGAAAGTTCTGATCTTATTTGAGTGTCGTAAGCCGATTCTCTGGCTCCACTAATTGATACGAAAGCGATACCGGACAGAATTCCGATAATGGCTACAACAACCAAAAGTTCTATTAAAGTAAACCCTTTTTGTTTATTCATAGTTAATATTTTTTATATTTTTAAACTTTTCCTTATAGAATTATACTAAAAAAGAAATAGGTGTCAATTTAAAGATTCATTCCCACCTGATATATGGGTAAGAGAACGGAGACAACCAGTCCTCCGACCAAGCCTCCCAAAAGAATAATTAAAGCCGGTTCGGCAATTTTAATATAACTATCCATGCTTCTATCAACTTGTTCTTGATAAAATTGAACTACGCTTTTCAATATTTTTTCCATTTCTCCCGTTCTTTCACCAACTATCAACATTTGAGTAACCAGTCCGGGAAAAAAATTAGGATACTTCTGTAAAGAATGACTAACGTCTTCTCCTTCTTTAACGTCTTGGGTGGTTTCGGCAATTATATCTTTATAAACCGTATTTCCGACAATATTTTTAGTCACTTCTAACGCTTTAACTATATCCAGACCACTGGAAATCAAAGTAGCCATGCTCTCCGAAAAGTAAACTATGTATATTTTTTTAGTAAATTTTCCAAATATGGGGACTTTAAAAATAAACTTGTCAAAAAGTCTCTTTCCTTTTTTTGTTCTGATAAATTTAATAAATCCAACGGCAAAAGCAATTAAAGATAGAAAAGAAACCAAACCCCAATTAACAAAGAAATCAGAAAGAGCGATTACAAACCTGGTAATCATCGGTATTTCCGTATCCATGTCTTGAATCATCTCCACCATATCGGGAATAACGTAAAACATTAAAAAAGCAACCACAAAACTAAAAACAAAAATAATGAAAAGAGGATAGATCATTGCTCCTATCAATTGCTTTTTAAAAGAGCTGGTTCGTTCAATATGCTCCTCCAGATATTCCAAAGATTGAGGTAGGTTACCGGAAGCCTCTCCGGACTCGATTGCTCCAATGTAAAATTCAGAAAAGACATCACTATGTGCTTTTAACGCTTCTGAGAAAGGTTCTCCGGTTTCCACTCGATCAGCAATGTCGGTTACTTTTTCTCTAAGTGTTTTATTTTCAATTTGATCTCTCAATATTCTCAAAGACTCGATAATTCCAATTTGAGAACCAAGCATAATTCCCAATTGCCTGGAAAACATAATAATATCCGTGTCGGAAACACCATCAAAAATAGAGATGTTTAAATTGAATTCTTTTTCATAGAAAGGAACTTTGTTTTCTTTAATCTCCATCACGTACAAATCATTCTGTTGCAACTTAAGTAAAGCTTCGCCTTCGGAATCAGCTTCCACTATTCCTTCTTCATTCTTTCCGTCTTCATTTTTTGCTCGGTATTCAAACTTCATTTTAATCGATTAATTTTTTTAAGCTTTTCGGTTTTCGTGAATAATTAATCGCATCAGCTAAAGTAATTTCATTATTTTTGACTAAATTACTAAGATATTTATTCAAACTAATCATTCCTTCATTAGAAGATGTTTCAACGGTAATATCTATTTCGTGAATTTTATTTTCTCTTATTAAATTAGATATAGCCGAATTATTTTTCAATATTTCGCAAGCGGGAATAAGTCCACCGGACTTACGAGGAATTAATCTTTGAGACACTATACCCAAAAGAGATGCTGAAAGTTGAGCCCTTATCTGATCTTGCTGATCAGAAGGAAAAGAGTCAACTATACGATGGATTGTTTGACTGGCAGAATTAGTATGAAGAGTAGAAAACACCAAGTGTCCAGTTTCAGCAGCGGTAATCGTCGTTTCTATTGTCTCCGGGTCTCTCATTTCTCCAACCATTATAACGTCCGGATCCTGTCTGAAGACTGACTTTAAGGCTCTGGAAAAAGAGGTGCTATCCTGACCGATTTCTCTTTGATCAATGAGAGCTCTATCGTCTTTAAAAATGTATTCTATCGGATCTTCAACTGTAACAATGTGTTCAAATCTGGTTTTGTCAATTTTATCAATAAGAGCAGCTAAAGTCGTTGATTTACCATGCGAAGCGGGACCGGTAATGAGAACCAATCCTTGATTTGCCCTGGAAAATTCATATAAGCTGGTAGGAAGATTTAATTCTTCCAAATTTTTAATCGTTGATGGTATTCTTCTTAAAGCACAAGAAACATCTCCTCGCTGATAAAATACATTAACCCTGAATCTGGTTCCGTCGTCAATAGAGTAAGAAAAGTCAACCTCTTTATTTTTTAAAAATATTTTCTTATTCTCTTCGTTAGTTAATTCAAAAGCTATTAACTTAGCTTCCTCTTTAGTTATTTTATCTTCTTCTCTTATTTTTTTAAGTTCACCATTTATTCTTATTATCGGATGATGCCCCACGGAAATATGTAGATCGGAAGCATTTTCATCAATTGTTCTTTTTAATAATCTATTTAATTTTTCTTTAATATTGTCCATAATTAATTATTCTCAATTTCTTCATAGTCCTCCTCTTTTTTTGTTTCTTTAGTCGCTTTTAAAACAACCTCTACCGATGTTTTTCCTTCCAATGCTTTCATAATTCCATCTTGCCGCATAGTAATCATTCCTTGTTTAAAAGCTTGTCTTTTAATTGGCTGCTCTCCTTGATCTTCCAAAACCAATTCACTCATTTCATCAGTCATTTCCAAAGCTTCAAAAATACCGACTCTTCCCTTAAATCCGGTTTTACCACACTTTTTACATCCGACCGGCTTACAAATCTTTATGTCCGATAAATCAATTTCTTCTCTTGCTTGGGGGGGTAATTTTTCAATCTCTTTTTTTATTATATCTTTTATTCTTTTTTTCGGAATAACCTCTTTTTTACAATCGCAAAGTCTTCTCACTAATCTTTGAGCGATAGCTACATTTAAAGAAGGAGGAACCAGATAAGGCTTTACTCCCATATCAGTAAGACGAGGGATGACCCCTATGGCGTCATTAGTGTGTAAGGTAGACAATACAATATGTCCAGTCAGAGCCGCTTGAACAGCCAATTCAGCAGTTTCTTGATCTCTAATCTCACCGACCATGATGATATCCGGGTCTTGTCTTAAAATTTGTCGTAGTCCACTGGAAAAATTGTAACCTATATCATGGTTAATTTGTGATTGATTAACTCCTTCTATAAAGTACTCAACCGGATCTTCCAGAGTCACTATATTAACCTCTTCCGTATTTAAAGTTCTAAGTAAAGAATAAAGAGTAGTCGTTTTACCTGAACCGGTCGGCCCGGTTGCTAAAATCATTCCCGTTGGACTATTAACTCCCCGGTTGACAATTTTCTCTGTTGATTCTCGCATTCCCAATTCATGAATTTTCATCATTCCTTGATCGGGGTCAAGAACCCTGAGCACCGCCTTTTCTCCCAAAGTAGTCGGCATAGTAGCAACACGAAAGTCAATTTCTTTACCATCAAAATCAGAGAAAAATCTACCATCTTGAGGTAGTCTTCTTTCTTCTATTTTTAAATTGGATAAAATCTTTACTCTGGCAATTACCGCTTTATGAATTTTCATCGGCAGGATTAAAGAAGAATGTAAAGCTCCGTCTATTCTGTATCTTACCTCCAACTTTTCTTTACCCGGTTCAATATGAATATCGGAAGCTCCGGAATCTATTGCTTCTTTAAGAATTACGGAAACCACTCTTACAATCGGAGCTTCTTCGGCCATTTTTTCTACGTCTTCACTCTCGGTTAACTCCTTTAATTCCTCAGCTTCTTTTTCCTTTTCTTTGCTAATTGCTCCCAGGGCCGCTCCGGCTCCTTTTCTCAACTCTTTATACTGAGCTAATATACTTTCAAAAGTACTTAAAGTTATCAAGTAGATATTATATGAAAAATTTCCTCTTTGAGATAGAAAACGAAGTACTTCCTTGGCCTTTAAATCCTTAGGATAAACCATTCCAATATCAATCGTATCACCTTTTTTGTTAAGAGGAACCATTTTATAATGCTTGGCCGAGTCCTCCGGTATTAAATTGGCGATATCGGGTAGAATACTGCCCAATTTATCCAAATTAACATCACTTTTAAACGGTATTCCGATAAGTTCACTTTTCATCTCAAAAAGCTGTCTTTCATTAATTGAAATTCCAGGATCATTAAGTATAACTTCTTCCACTCTTTTCTCTCCTTCTTTTAATTTATTTTCTAAAAGAGATGCTTTTCGAGGGGAGATTATCTCCTCTAGTTCTAATTTGTTTATTAGATTTCCCATTTATTTTATATTTCTAATCTATTAATTGCTTCCTCAAATTGATCGTAATAATTAACAATTTCTTGACTTAACTTTTCTTGATCAATTTCTTGATTATTATAATCTTCTTCAATTAAATCCAAATTACTGTTTAGATTTTGATAAATTGAATCTACTCTTTGTCTTAAAGTTTCGTTTTCTGTTTGGTTTATTTTTCCTTCAATTTCTTCACTTACGTTTTTTGCTTCGGATAATAATTCTTCTCCTTCTTTGTTATCCAATCTTTCCCTTATTTCTTCAAAATTAATCAATTCACTTAAGTTGTTTTTAAATTCAATTTTCTCCATCTCTTTTTCTATATCACGTTCCAATTCATTAATGTTAGAAAACAGCTCGTTTGAAGAAATTTCGGAGTCTTTTTGTTCTTCTTGTAATTGATTAAATCTTTCTTCCAAATCGGAATATTTTTGTTGTTGCTCATCTTCAATTATTGACTGATTAAGTGAGTCTAATTTTTCTTTTAGGGATTCAAATTCCTCTTTGAATCTATCTTCAAAATCTTCACTTTCAATATTTTCATTTTCAATTATTGTAATCTGGCCACTTTGATTTAAGCAAGAATAATTTAAAATTTCATTAGTTGCTCTGATATTAAGCTCTGTTTCCGTCTCAGTTTCTAAAGTGTATAAGGGGGTTCCTTCTTCATTTTGAATAGTAAAGTCACACTCTTCATTATCTTCACTCTCTACACTGATGCTATAAGCTCTTCCTTCAAATAAAATCAAATCCGGATCAGTGTCGCCCTCTATTGAAGGAGGGTAAGCGCCTTTCAAACCTTCTTCCGTTAAAGTTAATTTTACATTAAATACTCCCCACCAATCGCGAACGTTTTCATCTTGGGGGACAGAAGGTTCCATAAATGGATTATCTCTATTGCCGTTCCAGGAAAGAAGTGGTTCATCAGCTCTTTTGAATGAATTTAAATCTTTAAAAATAAAACTATCTAAAAAGGGAAAATTAATTTGGGGAATATTTTCTACATCATTATTTGATTCGACAAAAGGTTCGTAATTTGTAAAAAATATTTGCCAAACTATAATTCCAATCAGTCCAAAAGTGATTAAAACTACTATGTAAAAATATTTTGGATCATCTTTAATATTATTTTCCATTGTTGTTTTTGTATGAAAAAACTCCGATTTTTAAATTATATTCCAATAAATTAGCCTCTTCTCCGGTAGCTCTTGGAGACTTGCTAATTGTAATTTCTTTAAAAGTTATAATCCTCGCTGAATTTTTTAATTTATTTATAAAAAGCTTAAAATTTGAATATCCTCCTTCGACCTGTAAATCGATTTCAGTTTGGGATATCTTAGCTTTTTCTTCATAATCAACCTCTGAAAAATCAGTTAAGTTTTCTACTTTGACTCCCGACTCTTGAGCGCTTTTTTTTATTTCAGAAAAGAGAGAGGGGACATAGTGATCATCGGGAACACCATCTTCAATTTTTTTTATGTCTTTTTCATAATCATCATTTAATCTGGCTATCATTTGGTCAAGACTTTGATTATAATCAATCATTCTTTCCAAATCGGTTTCTTTTACCTCTGCCTTAGCAATAAAATCCCTTAACTCTTGATATTCGGGCCAGGTGATAAAAAACATAACTGCAAAAGACCCGATTAATAAAATAGTTGTAATTATTCCCTTCATTATTTGTTAAAAATTAAAGGATTTAATTTAATCTCAAAGTTAAACCCCGTTTTAAATTCTCCTTCTTGACTATTTATGTCAGTTAAGGTAACTTCTTCAACCGGTTTTATTTTTTCGTAGGCAACAACTTCATACCAGTCATCTTTTGTTATTTTTTGGTTTTTTCTACCAAAACTATATTCATCAGCCTTAATTTCTTGTAAAAAATCAAGATCAAAAGAAGTAAGAGTGATTTTATTCTCTCTTTTTAGTGGGTTTTTATATAAATCTACCTGCTCTTTATTTTTAAGGGATAGATCTCCCGACTCTTCTTCTTTTACGTTTTTTGCATTTATCCAACCGACCACTTCTCTTTCGATTTCAAAGTTTTTTAAAGTTGCGTATTGCTGTTCTAAAGTGTCATAATTTAAAGTTGTTCCTTCAATCATCAATTCTTCCTCTTGCACTTTTAGATTAACACTTTTAATAGATGCTAAGGGGTGAATCATTTTTTCTAAAAATAAGAAAACACTATCAAAATCAACTCGGTTATTATATAAAAATAGATAATTATCTATTTTTAATCTATGATCAAGAATTAAATTTTTATTTTTTTTAAATTCTTCTTGATTTTCCAGTCTTTCGAAAACTTCCGCTTTTTTAGCAACTTCAGCTTCTAATCTAGAGCTCCACTGTGATATTAATAAATAACTACTTATTGAGAAAAATAATAAAATTATAGAGTAATAAAAAAGAACATTGAAAGAGCTGGGCAAAATCAGTCTATTTTCTTTTTCCGGCTTTATTTCAATTGCCATACTTTTATTTTTTATATTTTAACCCTTCCATGGCCATTCCGATAGCTACTGAAAAAAGTGGGGAAACTTCTCTAACCGCAGGTTCTAAAGCAGGAGGGTATTTAAGATTATTAAAAGAATTAGTTTCGGATAATGAAAATTCTTGAGAAAATGCTTCCTTTACTTCTTTAAAGTTAGAGGCTCCGCCGGTAAGAATTACTTCTTTAATTTCTTTTCCTTCTTCAACTTGGTAAGAAGTACAAACTTCCTTTACTCTTTTAACCAAATCTTCCGAAAGTGACTTTTTCACTTTTCTGGAAACTTCTCTTATTTTTCTCCTTTCTTCTTTTTTTTCTTCACTGTCATCCGTCTCTTTATCATTATAATTAACATCCGGCAAGATAGCAAAATTCTCGGTAAAATCCTTTCCCGCTATCGACAAGCTATTACTATGCTCGGGAATATCTTCTTTGATAATATTCACAGTCGTGCTTTGATCACCAATATCAACAACCACCACGGTTTCTTCTTTTTTACCGAAAACTCTGGCTAAACCAAAAGTTTCGGCATCAAGAGATCCCATTTGTAAGCCTGATTCTTTAGCTATTTCTCTGTAAGAAGAAACTATTTCATTGGGAACCGCTAAAAGCAATACTTCGACAAGTTCTTCTCCTTCTTTTTCAATTAAATTGGTTAATTTCCAATCCAAAGTAACTTCATTTAAAGGAAGTGGGACTCTTTGCCGAGCTTGAAAATGAATAGCCGATTCTACTTCCGACTTTTTCATTTTTGGAACCTCAAAAGAGGTAAAAAAGCTGCTGAAATCAGGAATTGAAAAAACACTTCTTTTTGTTTTTATTCCCGCTTCTTTTAAAATAGTCTTTAAAGTTTTTGATATTAAATCCGTAGACGAAGAAAAGGTCCTTTCATCTTTAGCTCTTTTTTTCTTATCCTTAATCTCTTCTATGGAGGAGATTCCGTAATTCTTTAAAATTAAATTGTTCTTTTCAGTAGCAATCTCTACAACCTTTATTGAAGTTGCTCCGACATCGATTCCGAGACATTTTTTTGAATTTTTAGAAAATAAAGACATTATAATTTTCTGCGGTGGGGATTAAAAGGTGCGCTCTTTTCGCTAGCTAGTTTTCTGCGGTGGGGGTGGGATTCGAACCCACGAACCCGTGAGGGTTGGCG
>CAYWPY010000003.1:0-10743 GCA_964460255.1 uncultured Candidatus Saccharibacteria bacterium
TTCTTTTTTTTGATAACTATCAAAGAGAGTGTTAGAATGAATAAATAATATTTAATTTATAAAAACTTAAAATTAATTTAAGGTTGATGATTAAAATATAGTTAAAAATTTTTATGTTCGGATTAAAAAATAGTTTCTCAAGAAATAAAAATAGTAATTATTATAATTAAAATGAAAAAACCTAATCTTTTTATAATTGGAGCTCCAAGATCGGGGACCACTTCCATTCAAAAATATTTGAGTGATCACCCGAATATATTTATTCCCGCCGGTGAACCCAGCTTTTTTTGTCCCGATTATGTAAAACCAAGATTATCAAAAAAAGAGTACCTTAATTTATTTAAAAAAGGCAAAGATAAAAAAATAATTGGTGAAAAAACCGTTTTTTATTTACCTTCAAAAGTGGCGGCTGAAAAAATAGCTCAGTTTAATCCAGATGCCAAAATAGTTGTCATGCTCAGAAATCCGATTGAAGCTACTTATTCTTTCCATTCCAAAATGATTTCGGTAGGAAGAGAAACCATTCAAAGCTTTAAAAAAGCTTGGAGGAAGCAAAAAAGTAGAGAAATTGAAAAGGATAATTTTTACAAAGGAAAACTAAAAGAAAAGACATTGGTTTATGGAGAAGTATATAAATTAGGAAAACATTTAAAAAGGTTTTACAATCACTTTCCAAAAGAAAATATAAAGGCTATTTTGTTTGATGACTTAGTTCAAAGTGAGAAAGAAGTCTATAAAGAAATTCTTAATTTTTTAAACCTTGAATATGACGGTCGAGAAGATTTCTCAAAAGCAAATCCACACAAAGAACCGAAGTCAAAATTTTTGAATTATCTACTTAGGATTAGGGGGGTTATTACGGTTAAGAGAATAAAAAAATCTTTGGGAATTAAAGGTCAAATCGGTTTGATAAGTAGATTAATGAAGTTCAATCAAAAGAAAAGTAAACGCAAACCGCTGGATAAAGAGTTCAAAATAAAGCTTTCTAGTTTTTTTGAGGAAGATATTGAATTACTCTCAACTTTAATTGATAAAAATTTGGATAATTGGTTGGAAAAGTAACCGATATTAGCAAATAAATAAAAATCCGTTTTCGATAAAATGCAGGTTTTATTTTTAATTAGATTATAGTAAAATGGATAAAAGGTAATTTATGGAAATAGAAAAAGAAAAATTAAAGTCTTTTTTACTTGATCTTGATTTGGTAACGGCCAAGAAGTTCAATGAAATGGAGAAGTTAGCTGTAGAAACAAACCGTAAAGTGGAGGAGGTTTTAATAGCTAAAGAAATTTTGGAAGAAGAAAAGATTGCTCGTATTAAAGCCCATATTCTGGGAATTCCTTTTATTAATTTGGAAGAAATTACCGTTTCGGTAAATGCTTTAAAAACAATTTCCGAAAATTTTGCCCGGGCGAATAATATAGTTCCTTTTAGAAAAAAAGATGGCCAGCTGGAAGTAGCTATGCTTAATCCCGGTAATTTAGAAATAATAGAAACCGTAAAAAAATCAACCGGTTTAAATATAATTCCTCGTCTTACGACTTCTAAAGGGATTCAGAATGTTTTAAATCAATACCAAGACAGCTTAAAAAGCGAAGTGGATAAAATCTTCGATTCGGCAGAGTCAGAAGCGGTCAGAGTAATAAATGAAGAAAATGAAGAGAGGGCCGATGATTTGGAAGAGGTAGCCAAAGAGTTACCGGTTATAAAAATAGTTGATATTATAATAAAGCACGCTATTTTACAGAGAGCTTCCGATATTCATATTGAGCCACAAGAAGATGAGCTTATAGTTCGCTATAGAATAGACGGAATACTTAAAGATATGATGAAGTTACCGATTGAAGTAACTTCGGGAATCGTTGCCAGAATAAAAGTGCTCTCCAATTTAAAACTTGATGAACATCGTTTACCTCAAGATGGACGTTTTAAGATACAAAAAAAAGACTATAAATATTCTTTAAGAGTTTCAATCTTACCCGTTTCCGGAGGAGAAAAAATTGTTATGCGTCTTCTTTCCGAAAGCAACGAAGTAATGACTTTGGAAGAAATTGGATTACGTGATAATGCTCTTGAGATGGTTAAAGAAGCTTTAAAGAAAACCTCGGGAATGATTTTAGTTTCCGGACCGACCGGCTCTGGAAAAACTACTACTTTATATTCAATTCTTAACAAATTAAACACGCCTGAGGTTAATATTTCCACCATTGAAGATCCGATTGAGTATCAAGTATCTCGCATTAATCAAACTCAAGTTAAGAAAAAAGCCGGTTTTACTTTTGCTTCCGGATTAAGGGCTTTGGTCCGCCAGGATCCCGATGTTTTGATGGTTGGGGAGATTAGAGATGGAGAAACCGCTAAATTAGCTACAAATGCTGCCCTGACCGGCCATTTGGTTCTTTCTACATTACATACCACCAGTGCCGCCGGAACCGCCTCCAGACTTATTGATATGGATGTAGAGCCGTTTCTGGTTTCTTCAACTATAAACGTAATTATTGCTCAGCGCTTATTGAGAGTTCTTTATCCTTCGTCCAAAGAGCCTTATTATCTCTCTGAAAGTGAAATTCAAAATCTTAAAAAATATTGTAATTTAGAAAAAGTAACTAAAATTTTAATAAAAAGAAATATAATAAATCAAGGACAGTCATTTAAAGATATAAAGTTTTTCAAACCGATTGAGACCGAAAAAGCACCCGACGGATATCGGGGGAGAATAGCCGCTTTCGAAGTTTTAAAAGTAACGGAAGAAATAAAAGATCTAATTGTAAATCGAGCCAGCGCTAACAAAATAAAAGAAAAAGCGATGGAGCAAGGAATGGTAACCATGTTGGAAGATGGGATTATAAAGGCCGCTCAAGGGGTTACTTCCATAGAAGAAGTATTAAGGGTTTTAATTGAATAATGCAATATTATTACACCGCAAAATCTAAAGAAGATAGAGGAGAAGTTACCGATATTAAGGAAGCTTCCAACAAAAAAGAATTAGCTAATAAGCTTCGAGAAGAAGGATTGTTTTTGATTGAGGCGGAAGAAATTAAAAACGGAAGTTTTTTTAAGAAAGTTTCTCTTGAAGATAAAATATTTTTTACTCGTAATCTACGAATGATGCTTTCCGGTGGTTTGTCACTTTCCAGATCTTTAAGGACTATCTCGATGCAGATTAAGAGTAAAAAACTTAGAAACGCTCTTTTGCAGGCCAGAGAAGAGATACATAAAGGAAAAACACTATCGGAAGCATTAGCGATGCACCCCGATATATTTTCTGATATGTTCATTAGTGTGATTAAACTATCCGAAGAAACGGGACAGATAGAAGAAAATTTGGGGATTTTGATTGATCAATTTAAAAAAGAATATCAAATCAGAAAAGAAGTTAAAAGCGCTTTAATGTATCCGACGGTAATTACCGTAGCAATGGTCGGGGTTGGAATAGCAATGCTGGTTTTGGTAGTTCCCAAATTGGCGGAAACATTCAGTTCAATGGGAGCTGAATTACCGATAACCACCAAACTTTTTATCGCTTTAGGTTCTTTCATGGCTGATTATTGGTTTTTCATTCCTTTTATTTTATTGGCTTTGTTTTTCATTGTAAAATTCAGTTTAAAAACTAAAAAAGGCAAATTTTTCATTGATTCTCTTTTATTAAAAATTCCGGTTGTTTCTACGATAATTAAAAAAATAAATTCAGCAAAAATAGCCAGAACTTTGAGTTCTCTGCTCTCTTCCGGTATTTCAATTATAAAAAGTTTAGAGATTATCAGTGAAATTACACCCAATAGTCATTTTAAAAAAGCATTATTTGATTCTATTGAATCAATAAAAAAGGGAGATAAATTATCTCAAGCATTTAAACCTCACAGCGGTCTATTTTCTTTTTTAATGGTTCAGATGATTGAAGTAGGAGAAGAAACGGGAAAAACTTCGGAGGTGCTTACCGAAACAGCCAGCTTTTTAGAAGAAGAAGTCTTTTCTTCAATGAAGAATTTAACTTCGATTATCGAACCGATTTTAATGATTATAGTCGGTTTGGTTGTCGGTCTTTTTGCTTTCTCGATGCTTATCCCCATTTATTCTTTACTTGAAGTGTTATGAATAAAAAAGGCTTTACTTTAATAGAGGTTTTGATTGTTGTTGTCATAATGGTTGTTTTTACCGGTCTGGGGGTGGCCGGTTTTTTAAGAAGACAAGAAGCAGTGGAGGGCTCGGGAGAAGTTAGAGAGTTAATTAATGATCTTCGCTACGCAAAACAAATTTCGATTGCTGAACAAGCTCATTACGGATTGGTGTTTAATTTTATTGAAGATTCTTATAAAATAGTTAATTACGATCAAGATAGAAAAGTTTTAAAAGAAAAAAAGCTTGCTCATCAGGTTGATTTGAAAAGTATTGACGATTATGGAGAGGTAAAGTTTACTCTTTTCGGCGCCGTTTTTAAAAGCGGACAAGTTTCTTTAACTGCTAAAAATTTTTCTGAAGTTATAAATATAAAACCATCAGGATTTGTTCATGTCCAAGGGGATAACATTAATTGAAACAATCATCGGTTTAGCCATTTTATCATTCGGCATTTTAAGCATTGTCGCTGCTTTTCCGTTGGGTTTAAAAACTCTGAATTTGAATCAAAGGAGTAATAATGCTATTTTTTTAGCTTCCAACCGGATGGAGAGCATAAAAACAGATAAATATGAAGACTTGGAAACCGGAACTTTTGTTGAAGATTTTGGGGATATTCCTGATTTTGAGAATTATAAAAGAGAGACCGTTATATCTTGTTATGACTCTCAAGACGATAATTGTTCTGAAGATGACGGAATTAAAAAGGTTAAAGTTACCGTCACCTTTAACGGTCAAGGAAATAATCAATCAGTATTAACTACTTTAATAACTAACAGATGAAAGGTTTTACTCTAATAGAGATTTTAATTGCTATCTCCATATTTATAATGATTGCCCTTATAATAGGCAGCGTTATTACTTTCAGCGGTAGAATCTACCAAAAAAGTGAAAATATAATGGAGATTACTCAAAACGGAAGAGTTTTTTTTGATGCTGTTTCCCGAGAAATAAGACAGGCGGAAAGAATAGTTAATTCTTTGCCGGAAAGAAAAGAAGACGGAGTTAGTGAGATTATTTTTAGAGATGGACATTTAGAAGAGATAGAAGAAGAAGGAGTTATCCAAGGGGGGGAGGGGCGATTTTTAACCTTACCGGATGAATCTTCCGATAAAGATGATTTTTATAAAGATAGCTACATAAAAATCACTTCCGAATCTTCGGAAGTGAATGGGAAAATAAGAAAAGTAGTTTCTTATCAAGGTGATCAGAAAAGAATTGAAATTGAGTCTCCGTTTAAAGAGGACGGTGATTATTTTGGATTGGAATACATGATAGATACGACTTATTATATTCATTATTTTTTGGAAGATAATTATATTAAGCGAGCAGTTTACGCCTACTATTTTTCTGATGATCCTCAAAACTATGTTCCCATTGATGCTGTTCCCGGTCCGGGAAATACTTTAAATCAAGAGGTTATCGAATCAAGAATTATCGGAGAATATTTTCAAGATCTTCGATTTTGGGAGGATAACGGAATTAATGTATATATTAATCTTTTTTTAAAGGATAACGAGATAGAATTATTTAAAAAGATATCGGGTAGAAATCTATGATTAAAAACCAAAAAGGAACCATCGTAATAATTTCGGTTATAGCGACAATGATTATGATGGCGATAAGTGCTTATTTTTTAAACTCCCTGGTAGTTGAAATGAAAGTGGTAGAGAGCATGGATAAAGCTCAAGAAGCTTATTATTTGGCTGAAAGCGGTATAAACGAAGCAATTTGGAAATTAAAAAATAACGAAGAGTGGAAGTCTAACTTTGTTGATCCCGATTTAAATCCGGATAGTGAAGGAGAATATTGGTCTGCAACTCTGGAAAAGGAAGGGGTTGGAAACGGTGATTATCAAGTTGTCGTTCAAAATACGGGTTTGGGAGAGGCCGAGATATATTCAACTGCCGAAGTTCCTTTTCTGGGTAAAAAAGCAAAAAGAGAAACTCAGGTTACAGTTTTTCAAGCTTTAGAATCACCAACCGAAGAAGCGGTCATCTTTTCCGGTGGTAATGGAAGTAATGTTCAAATTTCGCACGCCAATTTAACAATTAATGGAGGAAATATTTTTTCCAATCACAACCTTTTGGTCAAAGGAGAGTCGGTTATAAGTCTTTTTGACAATCAAGAAACCGAAAATTTGGAAGGACAAATTTGGTCATCTCAAAACTTTAATATGGGTTCGGAAGTTGAATTAGAAAATTATACTGCAATTTGCTCTAAAAATGAATGCAGTGAGGAATGTGAAGTATGCCCGCCGGAAGAAAAGGCTATTCCTACGGTTGATTTTGACTCCGAACACCAAAATTCATTTAAAAGTAGAGCCAAAGAGATGGAAGATAATAATTCATGTGAAGTTTTTTGTGATACCGGAGAAGGAGCTTATCAGTGTTCCGATCAGTGTGTTTTTTCTGAAAATCAATTTGAAGATCTACTATGGGAGGTTAAAGAAGGTGGTTCTTTAAATATAAAAAGTGAAATAACTTATGTAGAAGGGGCGGTAGATCTTAAAGGTAAAAGAGAATTGTTATTGGAAGGAGTTTTGGTTGCCGACGGCAGCATTGATATCGGAATGAATCTTGACTGGAAAAGAAAAGGAGATGAAGATAGTGGAATTTCGCACATAGAAGTAACCAATCCGGAAAAAGATCGCCCTTCCGGATTACTTTCCAAAAGAAAGATAAATTTTGGAAATTATTCTTTAAAAGAAAGTTCAATAATTGAAGGGATAATTTACTCCGGGGATAAAGTGAGAATGATCGGAATTCCACAAAAATTAACGATTAATGGTGGAATTATTGGGCGACAACTTTTCTTTATCACGCTTTGGGAAGGGATGGAAATTAATTTTGATAATGAATTAATTTTAAATGGTTTGGGTTATGTGATAGATGATAAACCGGTTAAACCGATATTTTCTCCACTTATTGAAATTGATCATTGGGAGGAAGTGTATTAAATGGTATAATTTTGTTAGAATTAAAAAAGCATGTTTCAATCTTTAAATCCAAAATTAGACTTTTTCGGACTGAATATATCCAATAATTCGGTTAAATTTGCCAGAATAAAAAAAGGTAAAAAAGGTTTGAATTTGCACTCCTATGGGAGAGCTGCTTTGGAGCCAAGCACAATTCAAAAGGGAAAAGTTAAAAATGAAGATTTATTAGCTTCCGATATAAAAAATCTACTTAGAAAAAAAGAAGTGAATACTAAATACGTTGCCACTTCCCTGCCGGAAGAAAAAGCCTTTTTTCAGATTATAGAAATACCGAAAGTTAAAAATAGTAGACTGAAGAAAATGATCGAATATGAGGCCGAAGATTGCATACCACTTCCGGTGGAAGATATTTATTTGGATTTTGAAGTTATTTCAGAAAGTAAAAGCTCTTTACAAGTTTTAATAACCGCTTTACCTAAGAAAATAGTTGACCCGCACGTGTCGGCAATTAAAAAAGCGGGGCTTTTTCCTGTTTTAGCGGAAGTTGAATCGATGTCGATAGTCGGCTCACTAATTAACGATAAAGACGAGGGTCCACTCCTTTTAATTGATATTGGAGAAACAAAAACAATATTAACAATATTGTTGGAGAATATTATAATATTTACCAGCTACATACTTACTTCTTCAGATGATTTTACTAAAAAAATAGCTGAGGACAACAATATATCTTTTGATTTGGCGGAAGAAATTAAAATCGACCACGGTCTGACCAGTAAAAGCAGACCGGATGTAGCTAAAAGCTTAAAACCCTTATTGGAAGAAACCACCGAAACAATACAAAAACATTTGGCTTATTACAACTCTTGTGGTTTTTCTGTTCAAAATGGACGACAAGCGGAAGAAATTAAAAAAATAGTACTTTGTGGAGGAGGATCAAACTTAAAGGGTTTGGCTGAATTTTTATCCGATCAACTTGATTTGAAGGTTGAAAAAGGAGATCCCTTTACCAAATTATCTTCTCAATCTCGGCAAAAATTTGACGGGGATAAGCTTAGTTACGGAGCGGCTATTGGATTAGCTCTTCGAAATTTTGATAATAATAATTTTTAAGATGATCAACCTTCTACCCCCAAAACAAAAAGAAAAAGTTTTTAATGAAAAAAAACAAAGAATTATCTCCACTTTGATGTTTTTTCTGATTGTTTTTCTCCTTTTTGCTTCCGTCACTATTTACGGCACTAAACATTTTGGCCTTCAAATAATTAACGCTCAAAGAGATCTTTTTGAGCAAAAAAAAGAAAAATTTTCGGGTCTGATTGAAAAGGAAAAAGACGTTCAGAAATTAAATCGAAGACTTTCACGAATTGATGAATTCCATAAAAAAAAGATAAATTTAGAAGAAGTTTTTATCGACTTAAATAAAATTATTCCCTCTAAAATTTCATTAGAAAGCTTTGATTATAAATTTAATGAAAGCGGGCAAGAACCATCCCACCAAATAATCATAGAAGGGCGAGCTTCAACTTGGGAAGATTTACTTGCCTTTGAGGAAAAATTAGAAACTAATTACAGTGATGTTAATTTTTCCGAAGATAGCTGGTCTCAAGTTGAAAATATTAATTTTTTAGTTAAATTTAATCTCAATGGAGAAGAAAAATAAAAATTATCTTTTTTTCATGGCGATCTCTATATTGGTGGTTTTTACCTCCGGTTTTATTATCAATTCTTTATTTTTTGATATTAAAGAAGCTTCGGATAAGTATTTGGAAGAAAAAGAAGAGATCAGGGAGTTAACGGTAAAAAATGAAAAGCTGAAAGATGAAAATCAACAAGAAATAAAAGAGATGATCACCTCCTTAAATGAACTATTTATCAACCAGGAAAGACCGGTTGAAGAGATTATATTTTTAGAAAATACTATTGAAAAAAATAATCTTTCCGGAGAAGTAAAAGTGGGAGAAACTGAAAATTCCTCTTCTGATTATTGGTCATATTTAAATTTAAATGTGGAAATTAAAGGAGCGGAAAATGAAATATTCTCATTTTTAACCGATCTGGAAGAAAGAAAATGGCTTTTTTCAATAAGTCAAATGAATATGAAAAATCTAAGTAATAATAATGAAAGCGAGAATCAAGACACAGAAGCGGAAATAACTTTAAAAGCTTATTTTTTAAGTAAGTAGCAATGAATTATAAAAAAAAGAAAACTAAAGATTTTTTTGAAAGAGTAGCTTATTTCTTAGCGAACAAACCGTTATTTATCACTATTACTTATTTTTTAATTTGTCTTGGAATCGGACTATTGATTTTTTACTTTTATATAGTGATTCCCCAAGAAAAATCTTTTACTTTTAATGAAAAAGTTTCAAAGCCGAATCGAGATTTATTTTTACAAGTAAATGAAAAGTGGCCCGAAGCGGAAGTTAAAAATGAAAAACCACAAGAAGAAGAAGTTGAAGATAATCTTAATAATGAAGATATTTCGGAAGGAGAGTTGGAAGATATTTTAGCGGAAACTCTTTTTGAGCTTTACGAATTCAAAGAAGGAAATTTACCAACGATTGAAGAGAGAGCACTGGTTTGGGAGGATTTGGGATTGGGTGATGCTCAAGATTATAAGGGGAGTTTTTCTCAAAACATATTATTTTTACAAAAGCTTAAAGATGAACTTCCCCAAGAATGAATATTTACTAGCTAAATAATTTCTGTTAAAATTAAGTTAATTAAAAATTAAAAAATAAAAATATGAGATTAAAAAATAAAGTAGCCATAGTTACCGGAGGAGCTTCCGGAATAGGTAAAAAAATTGGAGAAAATTTTTTAAAGGAAGGAGCTAAAGTTGTTTTTTCGGATATAGCCGATCATGAAGAGTTTGTAGATGAAATGGAGAATGGAGAATATATCAAATGTGATGTCTCCAAGTCAAAAGAGGTCCGATCTTTAATTGATAACACTGTTGAAAAATTTGGGACACTTGACGTTATCGTAAATAATGCCGGTATCGGTGATGATAAGACCATACTTGACGTTTCTGATCAAGATTGGAACAAAGTAATCGGGGTAAATCTTTCCGGAGTAATGTACGGAATGAGAGAAGCGGCAAACAAAATGAAAGAGATGGGGGTTAAGGGTTCAATAATTAACATGAGCTCTATTTTGGGTAAGGTTGGTTTTAACGGGGCTATTTCTTATTGTGCTTCCAAAGGGGGAGTAGTTCAACTTACTCACGCCGGATCCATGGATTTGGCTGATCTGGGAATCAGGGTTAATGCTATTGCTCCCGGTTTCATAAGAACCAAGATGACCGAAGGTATTTTAGAGCAAGAAGCTTTTAAGAAAATGATAGAGTCTTCAACACCTCTGGGACACGTTGGAGAAGTTGCTGATATTGCCAACGCGGCAGTTTACTTAGCTTCTGATGAATCCAAATACGTAACCGGAGAAGTTATTTATGTAGATGGAGGATGGACTGCTAAATAAAGCTTAAAAAGATAAAAATAATAAGTCGGCTTTCGGCCGACTTTTTTTATTACCTTGACAAATGATAATTATCCTTTATTATACTATACAGTGGTAGGGTATTTTTAACATAAAGAAATATGAAAAAAGAAAAAAATAAAAAAATAGTCAATCGCCTAAAACGAGCCGAGGGGCAAGCAAAAGCGGTTCGAAAAATGTATGAAGAA
>CAYWPY010000003.1:10843-11968 GCA_964460255.1 uncultured Candidatus Saccharibacteria bacterium
ATAACGATAGCAAAGCTCAATGTCGACGAAAACAAAAAAACAGCTTCCGAATACGGAGTAAATGGAATTCCAACCATGATTTTATTTAAAGATGGAGAAACGGTTCATAAAATGGTTGGTGTAAAACCTTTGGACGCGTTGAGAGAAGAGGTTGATAATTTCTTAAAAGACTAATTAACTCTTAAAAACTATGAAAACATATGACCTAATAACAATAGGTTCCGGTCCGGCGGGACTAACGGCTGCTATTTATGCTTCCCGTTACAATATGGAAGTATTGGTTTTGGGAGCCAGAGAAGGAGGAACGATTACCGACGCTCATAAAGTTTGTAACTTTCCTACTCAGCCGGAAATTAAAGGCTCTCTACTGGGTGAGAAAATGAAAAAGCACTCTGAAAAGTACGGAGCAAAAGTAAAGATGGAAAGAGTTCTTTCCATTACCGAAAGTAAAAACTTTACCATTAAAACAAATTTAGGAAACGAATACAAAACAGAAAGAATTTTACTTGCCACCGGAAACAAAAGAAGAAAATTAAACCTGCCGAATGAAGATAAATTTTTAGGAAGCGGAGTTTCTTATTGTGCAACTTGCGACGGAAAGTTTTTTGAAGGTCAAAAAGTGGCTGTTGTCGGAGGTTCCAATGCCGCTGCTACCGCTGCTTTATATCTTTCTGATTTGGCTGAAAAAGTATATATAATCTATCGTCGAGATGAATTGCGAGCAATAGCTGCTTGGAAAGATGAAATTAAAGAGACAAAAAATATAGAAATCCTTTACAATACTGAAGTTGAAAAATTGGAAGGAGAAGATTCTCTGAAAGCAATTCATTTAACCGGTGATCGTAAGAAGTTGGAAGTTGACGGTTTATTTATTGAGATTGGCTCTCTTCCCAATAATGAATTGGCTAAAGATTTGGAGTTAGAGCTGGACCAGAAAGGACATATAAAGGTAGATGAAAAGCAGTTAACCAGCAAAAAGCATGTTTGGGCAGCCGGTGATCTTACTAATAACTCCAATTACTTCAAACAAGCTATAGTATCCAGTGCCGAAGGAGCGGTGGCAGCAAATAGCATTTATACTGATTATAAATCTAACCGCTAAAAATTATGAACAACAATCCTTGG
>CAYWPY010000003.1:12068-13243 GCA_964460255.1 uncultured Candidatus Saccharibacteria bacterium
GAAGCTTTAGCCGAAAAAATGGATCTTAAAGAAGCTTCGATTGCTGTTCAGGGATTTGGAAATGTCGGTTCTCAATTCGCGTTGGCGGCTCAAAAAATGGGTTTTAAAGTAGTAGCTGTTTCTGATTCAAGTGGAGCTTATTACTTGGAAGACGGATTGGATGTAGAAAGAATAAAAAAATGTAAAGATAAAGGCAGTTCCGTAGTAGAGTGTAGTAAAAAAATATTTAAAAAAGGACGGCAAATTTCTAACAAAGAACTTTTATCTTTACCGGTTAAAGTTTTAGTTCCCGCTGCTTTGGAAAACGTATTAACCGGTGATAATGCTAAAAGCGTTAAGGCCGGAGTGATTATTGAGCTAGCTAACGGTCCGACAACTCCTCAGGCTGATCAAATTTTAAATGATAGAGATGTAGTGGTAATTCCCGATATTTTAGCTAATTCGGGAGGTGTGTTAGTTTCTTATTTTGAGTGGCTTCAAAATAGAAAGGAAGAAGTGTGGAGTAAAGAACAAGTTTTTAAAAAGTTGGAAAAAAAGATTAAATCCGCTTTTGAAGATGTTTGGAAAGATAAGGATGGTTCTTTGCGAGAGACGGCTTACAAAAAAGCGATAGTTAGAATTTTAAAAAAGTAAATAGAATAAATTAAGAGGGAAACCCGGGATTATCCGGGTTTTTTATTTAAAAAATAACTTTTTATGTTATAGTTTAGTAATGCTTAACTTGGGAAAAATTAAAAAAATAGGAGCCGTTAAATTTGAAAAACCGAATTTAAGCGATAAAATTTTGGATAAGGTTTTTCTTTGGATCTTTCCGCAGGTAATAAAACCTAACCATTTGACTATTTTTAGATATTTACTCACCCCTTTGGTTTTTAGTCTTTTACTTTTTGAATACTATTTTTGGGCTTTACCAATTTTTATTTTTACAGTTTTTACTGACGCTTTGGATGGAGCAATGGCTCGAATCAGAAGTCAAATTACAATCTGGGGAAAGCTCCATGATCCTTTGGCCGATAAGCTGCTTATAGCCAGTTCCGGAGCTGTTTTAATAACCAGGTTTATCAATCCATTTTTAATTGGAATTATTATTATCTTAGAATTCTTAACCGTTATTGCTTCTATTCATCTTCACGGTGACGAACCAAAAGAGATAGGAGCTCGTTTTCCGGGTAAAA
>CAYWPY010000003.1:13253-24804 GCA_964460255.1 uncultured Candidatus Saccharibacteria bacterium
CGGGTAAAATTAAAATGATATTTCAATCCTTGGGAATAGTTTTACTTTTGGTATACGGAGTATCTCAAATTCAAATTATATTAACCATTTCAATGATACTTTTGTACTTTTCTATTCTCTTCAGCTTGCTCAATATTTTAATTTATAGAGCTTTATAATTAACTGATAAAAAGCTTAAATATACTTCTTAAAAAGCGAAGTGTTTCTTTGTTGTCTACTTTTGATTTTCCTCTTTTTCTTCCCTTAAAAGTTATCGGGATCTCTTTTATTTTAAAATTATTTTTAGTTGCCAAGTAAACCATTTCTACTTGAAAAGCATATCCTTTGGCTGATAGATTATTAAAATTAATTGAATTTACGAATTCTTTAGAATAGTATTTAAAACCGGCCGTAGGATCTTTGACTTTTATTTTTAAAAGAAAACGAGCTAAGCTTTTAGCTACCCAACTCATAAATTTTCTAAATGGGCTCCAGTCTACCGTTTTTCCTTTTTCTATATATCTTGAGCCGATTACCAAATCATAATCCTTTCCATTATCAATAAGGTCGGGAATATCTTCCGGAGAGTGAGATAAGTCTCCGTCCATAGTAATAATTCCCCTAATCGGTAATTTCAACGCTTTTTTAAAACCGGTTACGTAAACCGCGTGTAAACCTTCTTGCTTATTACGATGAACCGGAATTATTTTTTTATTATCTTTTCCGTAACTATCAATAATTTTTGCCGTTTTATCCGTGGAGTTATCATTTACCGGTATTATATATAGATCATCTTTTAGATTAAGAAGACGATTTAAAAGCTCTTTTACATTTTCATCTTCATTATGAAGAGGGATTACTATTGCGGTTTCCATGATTAAGATTAAGAAATTAACAAAAAATTGAATTCACTAAATAAAAACTTTCTCTAAATTGAATTATTACCCCATGTTTTTATCGCTTTTTCATATCTTTCCAATGTTCCCGTGTCTTGCCATTTCCCCTTCCACTTATATCCGTAAAGCTCTCTTTTTTTGGTAAGTTGGGGAAATAAATCTTTTTCCACCATTAAAAAATCTTTTTCCGAAAAATATTTTTTAATTTTTGGGGCTAAAATATACAATCCCGAATTTATACAATTACTGGGAGGGTTTTTAGGTTTTTCTATAAAATCGATGATTTTATCCTGTTTAAGTTTTACTACTCCATAAGAAGAAGGATCGGGAACCTCAACCAAAGCAATGCTGGCCAGCGCTTTTCTTTTTTTGTGCCATTTTATAAATTTATTTAAGTCTATATCTTTGAGCTCGTCACCGTTTGAAACTATGATTGTTTCTGAAAACCATTTTTCAGATTTTACAAGCGGACCCATTGTCCCGGAAGGCTTTTCTTCAATTAAAAAAGATATCTTTTGATTGGGATAATATTTTTCTTTCCAATCAAAGAATTGACCCGCTTTCTTTTTAGGGATGTTTATTTTTATTTCTTTTATTTTTGCTGATAGATAAAGGTTAACCAGGTAATTTATAATCGGTTTTCCATTTATTGGTAAAAGCGGTTTGGCAATTTCATATGTAATCGGTCGTAACCTAACTCCTTTACCTCCTGCTAAAATAAAACCTTTCATCTATTTTTTAAATACTAAAAACTTATAACCCAAAAAATCCCAAATAACTACTGACGCCACTCCTACCACAACCCCTAGATTAGCTGCCAAAGTAGCAGGTAAAGAGACTTGCAAAGCTTTAAACACTAAACTGGATGTTGTTACGTTTATGATTAATCCACTACCGGAAATTGATAAAAATTTTAAAAAGGTTTTCTTTTTATTTTTTATCTTCTTTCTTTTAAAGACCCAATTTTTATTAAAGAAAAAGCTATTTGTAGCGGCTACTAAAAAAGAGCCGGTCTTCAAAAAAATATAATTTAAGGTTGTGAGCTTAAAAAATATAGCTAAAAAGTTGAAGACGGTAAAGTCAATAAATGTATTTAATAAACCGATCAAGCAAAACTTAGCAAATTGTCTTTTAATATCCATAAATAATAATAAATTATATCATTTGAGTTTTTTACTGCAAACCGATTACCTTGATTTCCTTGTTGCCTTATTTAAGTCCGGTTGTTATAATTACAAAAATGAAAATGGAAAAATTTAAAAATAATATAATTAATTTTATTCTCCTCTTCTCAGCGGGATTCTTTTTGTTTTCTCTTTTTTCTTCCCAATTAAAATTAACTGGAAATGAAGACAAAGAAATAAAAAAAGAAGCTTTGCAATACGTAAATGAAGAAATTTTACCCATGGAAGGGTTAAAACCAAATGCCGAGATTGCTCAAATTGATAAAATTACGGAAGATGGTTTTACTCATTACATTTTAATGCATCACGAAGAAGTAGAAATAGAAGGAAAAAGAAAAGAGGATGGAAGTTATGAGTTTTCCGTCAAATAAAATTTATTTATCTATTCATATAAATTAATAAATAATCATGAAAAAATTAATCATTGCAATTCTGTTTTTTTCCTTCGGTTTAATTAGCGGCTATTATTTTCTGGAGTTTAATTACTCAGAAGAAGAAGTGGATTTAAAAAGATTTCATCAAGAAGAGTTTGTGGATCAAATCACCGCTTTTACAAAGGGAGTTATAATTTCAATAGATGATGAAAAAATTAAAGTTGATATCAACGGAAAAGGAACAACTACTTTTGGTGTAGTTGATGATCTTGAAGTTGATCAATTTTCAGAAGGTCAAAATGTAAAAATGGAGTTCATTTTTGATTTTGAAAAAGAAGAATTTTTAATTGAAAAAATTACTAAAATATGAAAAGAGTGGATATAAAGGTTGGTTTTGGATGTAATAATCTTTGCAAGTTTTGCATCCAAGGAGATAAGAGAAAAAAAGAAAAGGATAAAAGCAGTTCTGAAATTAAAAGGATATTGAAAAAATCAAGACCTGAGCATGATCAGGTTGTTTTTACCGGTGGTGAAGCAACTTTACGGGAAGATTTACCCGAGTTGGTTGAATATGCAAAAAAGCTTGGCTTTAAAGAAATACAAATTCAATCAAATGGACGGAGATTTGCTTATGAAAGCTATTGTAAAGAGTTGATAACTAAAGGGGCTAATCAATTCGCTCTTGCTCTTCATGGTCCGACTGCTAAAATTCATGATGGATTAACTCGAGCAAAAGGAAGTTTTTCTCAAACCGTAACTGGAATTAATAATTTGATAGCTCTTAATCAAGATGTACTCATGAATACGGTAATAACCAAAAATAATTACAAAAAATTACCCCAACTGGCAGATTTTTTTATTGATTTGGGAGTTCGACAATTTCAATTTGCTTTTATTCATATTAACAAGATAATTCTTAATGATCCAAAGTTGATAGAAGAAATAATTCCTAGAAAAAGCGAAGTAATGCCATATGTGAAAGAAGGATTACAAAAAGGAATTGATGCCGATGTCCGGGTAATGACGGAGGCAATTCCGCTCTGTTTTATGGAAGGATACGAAGAACAGGTTGCTGAGAATAATTATATACCGGAAGGAGCTGTTTATGACGGTAATTTACATATTGAAGATTATGGAGAATATAGGAAAAACGAGGGCAAAAAAAAGGCTGAAAAGTGTAAAAAATGTAAATATTTTAAAATATGCGAAGGACCTTGGCGAGAATACCCTCAAATTTTTGGTTGGGATGAATTTAAACCGGTTATTGAAGAATAAAATGAAAAACTCCACTAAAAAAACTGTTATCTTTACTGATTATGAATGTAATAATAATTGTCGATTTTGTATGGAGCAGGATATTCGGAATCAAAATTATCGGACTACAAATGAAATAAAAGCTGAAATAAAAAGAGCTAAAATGAGAGGAACGGAATATTTGGAGCTTATCGGAGGAGAAATGACGATTAGAAGAGATTTTATTAGTTTACTTAAATTTGCTAATAATCTTGGTTTTCCAACGATTATGATTGCTACCAACGGGAGAATGTTTGCCTATAAGGATTACGCAAAAAAAGCGGTCAAAGCCGGACTCAACAGTGTAGTTTTTTCAATTCATGGACACAATGCTAAACTTCATGATTATTTAACGAGAGTGGAAGGTAGTTTTGATCAGCTACATAAAGGGATACAAAATGTAAAAGAATCCGCTCAAAAGCTGGGTAAGAATATCCATATCGGAAGTAATACTACGATTGTAAAACCTAACTACAAACACTTAAAAGAAATTGGAGAGCATATTAGAAGTTTGGGAATCAAAAATAGTGAATTTATTTTCGTTGATTCAAATGAAGGAGGTGCTTATAATAATTTTAAAAAATTAGTTCCTAAAATTTCTAAAGCCGCTCCTTTTATGAGAGATCTTTTGGATGTTTATAAACCCGATAAGGAGGGAAACTGGGATATTAGATATGTTCCTCTTTGTTATTTTAAAGACTATCTTGATCGGATTAGTGAAATAAAAGAAAAAAATATCTTCAAAACCGAACATTTAGGAAAAAACAAAGATAGGAGAGATTATAATTATGAAGAGAGAAGAAAAGATATTGCTCGTGTGAGGCCAAAAAAATGCAAAAAATGTATTCTCTATGATTTTTGCGAAGGATTATGGAAAAATTATTATGAGAGAATAGGCGATGAAGAATTAAAACCGATTAAGAACCTAACGGAAGAACAAGAAGAAAAATTAAAATCAAATTAAAACCTATGGCTAATTTTGCTTTATGGAACAGATGTAACAGTAACTGCATAATGTGTACTAATCCTTTTGGATACAGAAAAGAGGAAGGTTCAGAACCTTATTTTATGGATAAAGTTATAGAAAGAGTCGAGAGAAAAAAAGATTTACTCAATAAGAATACAAATGAGATAATCCACTTTACAGGAGGGGAACCGACTATTCATCCTCAATTTTTAGAGGTTATAAAGAGAGTTAGAAATAAATTTCCTAAAAATAAAATAGTCATTGCTACCAACGGAAGAAGGTTTACCTACGAGAGCTTTACAAAGAGTTTATTAAAAATTAATAATATCAGATTAGAGATTGTTCTTCATGGACCAAGCAAAGAATTACACGACGGAATAACCAGAACACCCGGAAGTTTTGAACAAACAATAAACGGCTTGGAAAATATTTTTAAATATAAAAACCAAACCCATTCGATAGAAATAAGACATGTTTTATTAAAGCAAAATTATAAAAAACTGGATGAAACTTATGAATTAGTTAAAAGATTTAAGGATATAGAAAGGATGGTTACGATCTTTCCCGAGTACGAGGGGCGGGCTGAAAAAAACATAGATTCAATTGGAATAACTTACAAAGAAGCAGTTCCTTTTATTGAGAAGGCAACTGAAAAATGGAAAGACCAATTTGAAAGATTTCATTTATATCATTTTCCGCTCTGCGTGATCGATTCCAAGTATTGGGAATTCGTGGTTAGAAGTATTCCCCGAGAAGAGATGATTTTTAAAAAGGAATGTGATCAATGTCTCTATAAAGAATATTGCCTGGGTATACAGCCGGAATATAAAAAAAATATTGGCATTCTTGAGTTTAAACCGATTAAAAAGAAGAAAAAAGAGATTAAAACTAGAAAGAATGACTATCATTACCCAATATATAAGAAATAAATAATAACCTTTAAAAAATAATTTTTAAATTTATGAAAAAAGAAAACATTAAGATAACTGAAAAGAAAGCTTTGATAAAAATAGATCCAAAAATATATCCATTGGAAGTTCTTTATGGAGCTGCTTATAACTTTTTAGAAAAAGTTTATATATATTTTGACAGTAATAAAGATCAGATTGATTTGCAAATAAAACCAAAAGAAAATTTATCTAAAAAAGAATTCGAAAGTTTAGTTAGAGAGTTTCTTAATGAACTTATTACCGTCGGCCTTCGCTTTAAAATAGCGGATAAAAACAAAAAAATAAGAGAATACGTTATTAGCGCTGCTTTAGTTGGTTCTTCCGGTGAGTTAAGAGAAGAAATTAAAAACAGCAAAGATAAAGAGGAAGAAGATAAAGACTGGGCTGATGACCCTCTGGGTATTGCTACTCCTTGGGAAGATAAAAATAATAAAGAAAAATAAAGTATGGATTTTAAAAATTTAGATTTGGAGAAAATAAAGATAGATACAGAATCAGTTGCCCATTTTCGATTTAAAAAATTGGATGATCATTATTTAATGACCAATGATTTTGGAGAATTTGAATATTTAACTAAAAAAGAGTTTACAAAATTTTTAGAGGGAAAACTGGATAAAGAAAGTGATCTTTATAAAGTTTTATATGAAAAAGGGTTCATAAAAAGAGATCTTTCCAAAATGAATGATTTAACTAATTGTTTGTCTTGTAGAAAGTCATCACTTTTAAAAGGTCCGGGGTTACACATTGTAGTCACTACTTTGAGATGTAATCATAATTGCATATATTGTCAGGCTAGTTCAAGAAATATGGATGAAAAGGGTTTTGATATGGATAAGGAAACGGCTAAAAAAGTAGTCGATAGAATATTTGAAACGACCAGTAAAGGTATAACTATCGAATTCCAAGGAGGTGAACCGATGGTAAATTGGGAAGTTGTGGAATTTATTGTTAATTATGGACGAAAAAAAGAGGAAGATTCGAACAAAAACCTTCGTTTTTCCTTGGTTTCTAATCTTTCGTTAATGGATAAAA
Source organism: uncultured Candidatus Saccharibacteria bacterium (assembly GCA_964460255.1). Taxonomy (GTDB): domain Bacteria; phylum Patescibacteriota; class Minisyncoccia; order Minisyncoccales; family PWPS01; genus PWPS01. Next base: position 19,929 of record CAYWPY010000003.1, read on the forward strand.
AACGATTTGATTTTTTAATTGAAAAAGGAGTTGCTATATGCACCTCTTTAGATGGTCCGGAAAAACTTCATAACAATAATAGACCATATAAAGACGGAAACAGTTACAGAGAGACTATTAAATGGGTTAAAGAGTATAAAAAGGTAGTTGAGGATGCGAATGAAGATATGCCCAGGGCAAACGCTTTGGTTACTATTTCTAAAGAGTCATTAAAAGATCCTAAAAAAATAGTTGATGAATATATAAAACAAGGATTTTTTGCAATCCACTTAAGACCTCTCAGTTATTTGGGTTATTCTTCAGGAGATACGGCCAAAGAACAAATCGGATACTCTGTTGATGAATTTATAGAATTTTGGAAAGAGGCAGTAAATTATATCATTAAAAAAAATAAAGAAGGTAAGTTTTTCTTTGAACGGGGTCTTAGAATTAGATTAACTAAAGTTTTAACGGATAAAGATTATGGGTATACGGATCTTTCTTCTCCTTGTGGAGCGGTAAGAGGACAGGTTCTATATAATTATGATGGCAATCTTTATACTTGTGATGAAGGAAGAATGATTGAGGATGACTCTTTTAAGATAGGACACATTGACGAAGTTTCTTATGAAGAGATGATTAGAGGAGAAACAGCCCAGACAATACTTTCCGCTTCCACTTTAGAAAATCAAGCTTGTGATCTTTGCCCTTATAAACCCTATTGTGGAGTCTGTCCAGTTAAAAATTATTCGCACTACGGCACACTTTTCCCCAATATCAGAGAAACCGAGTGGTGTAAATTAAACACTAAAATGTTTGATTACATATTTAAAAAACTTAAAGATAAAGACAGTAGAGATGTTTTTAATAATTGGGTTAATTAATTTATGAGTTATTTAATATATTCACTTACTATACTTTTGTTAACCGTGGGGTTTATTGCATCTTATTTTGATTTAAAAAAAGGAATAATACCCAATAATTTAATTATTAAAGCTTTTCTATTAGGGTTTTTATTTTACCTGTTTTTCTTTTTTTACGATCTTTACTTTTTACAAACTAAAGAGATAATTGATTACCTCCCAATAGCTCTTTTAAACGGATTCATTGGGGTTATAATTGGATACTTATTGTGGAACTTTAATTTTTGGTCGGCTGGTGACGGTAAATTATTTGGTCTTTATTCCTTTTTATTGCCTCTGGAATTCTATTCCGAAGCCTATATAAATTATTTTCCGTCCTTTTCTCTGTTGGTTAATTTATTCATTCCTTTAATTGTTTTTTTGATTATTAAGGTGTTGATATATGCAATAAAAAAAAGAAAATATTTATTTAAAAAACTTAAGGAAACTCACTTTTGGGAAAAAGAAAAACTTATTAAATTTTTATTTAAATTTATATCCTTATTTAGCAACTTCTTGTTTTTTATAATTCTTATTCAAGGAATTTATCTTGGGACCGGATATTTTGGATTTAAAACAAATCCTTTTCTAGTTTTTATTCCCTTGGTTTTGTTTTTTAAAATCTTTAGAAAAGTCATCGAGAAAAATGAAAAATTTCAAGTTGTAAAATATATAGTTATTTTACCATTTTTAGGTTATTTACTGGCGGAAGGAGATTACCAAAACATGATTTATTACTTTAGAATGGTAATCTTTTTTATGGCTATTTTTTACTTGCTTAAAAAATCTTTAAATCTTTATGTAAGTGAAGAAGAAACAAAAGAAGTGAAAGCGATAAATGTAGAAAAAGGAATGATATTAACCAAGGAGTGGAAAGATTATTTTTCTGAAAAAATAACCAAGTTGGATAAAAAAGGTAAAGATGAGCATTTTAAAAAAATGTCCGCTGAAGGATTAACAAAAAGGCAGGCTCAAATAATAAGAGAACTTTTTAATAATGATTCTAACTACACCATAGAAATTTGTAATTCTTTTCCGTTTGCTCCCTTTTTGCTTATGAGCGCTTTAATTTCAATTACGACCTCCAGTTCTTTTATTCCACTTTTAAATAGCTTATTAAAATTGTTATAATACTTATGAAAATTAAACTAAGCAAAGATTTATATAAAAAAAGACCAATAGAAAAGACTTGTAAAGTTTATCAACAGGCGGGATTGGGAGAGTTTGAATTGGTTGAAAAAAAGAATTATTTTTTTGTAGAAGTCAGCGGAGTGGACAAAAAAGACCAGAAAGAAGTAAAGAATGAGTTTTTAAATTACGTTATTTCTGAAAGTCAATCAGAAATTTGAAGTAAGATAAAAAACAAAAACTCTTGAAATTAGCTAAGAAGTGAGCATGGTTTTTAATTCCTTCTTAGTTTTATTTTAATGCTAAAGCATGATTAATATAAAGACGGTAAATTACGGAAAAAAAATAAAAGAATTTGATTCAAATAAGTCTATTGAAATAGATCCCGATTTGAAGGTTATTGATTTTAATGGTGCTGATTTTTTACTTTTTTCTCCCGCTAATCAAAAAATAATTCAAATTAATAAAGGTGGATTTAAAGAACTGAAATCGATTACTGAAACCAAACAACTGTCGGATGATTTAATTAATAGTGGTTTATTTGTTAATAAAGAAAGTAAACCAATAAATTACCCTAATAATGAGCAGTATATTACAATAATCTTTACCGGTTGTAATTTGGATTGTCGGTTTTGCTACTTGGATGAAAAGTTCAAGAGGTTTAAAGAAGGTTTTTTGGAGGCATCAATAAAAAAATTCTCTTCTCCGGATAGAGAAAATTGGATATCTTTTCATGGTGGGGAAACCAACTATTCAAGAAAAAAGATAAAAGAAATAGTTAGATTTTCTAAAAAAGAATTGGATTCAGTAAAATTTGCCATCCAGACAAACGGAGTAATGAAAGATAATTTTGCAAGGTGGATTAATCAAAACATTGACAATATAACATTATCAACTCCGGGAATAAAAAAGTTTCAAAATAAATATAGACCATTAAAGGGAGGAGCTAAGACACATAAAAAAGTTAAAGATTTTTTAAAGATTGTAGATGTGGATAGATTAACGACCCATACGGTGATAACTCAAGAGAATATTAATTTTTTAGAAGATATTGTTGATTATCTGTATAAAAAAGGAATTAGGAAGATGGAATTCGGCCCCCTTTTGGATACAGAAAAATCAATAGAAAACAACCTTGAACGACCTGATATAGATCTTTACATCAAAAACGTGCTTAAAGTTATTGATAAATACTCTAAAAAAGAAGCAAAATTTAGTTTTTGGGGGGTTTATAAAGGTGTACGAGGCAAGACTTGCATGGTTTATAATAAAAATTCAGTTTCTCTTTTTAATGGTAACGTTATCGGAAAATGCTTGGATATAAATAATATTTTTGATATAGGTTGTTACAAAGGAAATAATTTTGATATAGACAAAAAAAGACTTACAGGAATTAATAAAGATGATCTTAATCAATTTCCCTCATGCCGGGACTGTTTTTTGAAACATAATTGCTCCGGATTATGCCCGTTAAGAAATTACGAATATTCCGGTTCAATAGAAAAACCGAACCCGAAAAGATGTCAGGAAGTTAAAAAGATAAATAAAAAATTCATTACCTATACCGCACTTAAAGAGATTGGATATAGACCGAGTGAAAAATATAGTGAATTAAATAAAAATATTAAAAGCTTAAAAGTTAATTTGGGTTCTGAATGCAACAATCATTGCCTTTTTTGCAAGCAAATTAATAATAAAATTAAAAAGAAAGAAAAAGAGCAAATTAAAAAAATAATAAATAAAAATAAAAATAAATATGATCAAATAATCTTTACCGGCGGGGAAGTTACTTTGCGAAATGATTTATTTGATCTTATTAAGCATGCTAAAGATAAAGGTTTTAATCTGATTGAAATAGAGACTAACGGAAGAAGACTCTTTTACAAGGACTATTGTCAAGAATTGATTAATAGTGGGGTGAATAATTTTAAAGTATCTTTGCACGGTCCTGATCAAAAAACACACGATAATTTAACTAAAGTGGAAGGAAGTTTCCATCAAACCGTGAAAGGAATAAAAAATTTAGTTTCAATGAATCAAAACGTTAGCATAAATTATGTTATAATCGATAAGAACTATAAAAAGATACCACGAATGGTTGATTTCTTATCATCATTAGGAATTTCTGAAATTAAATTTAATTTTTTACAAGTAAATGATAAAAGTTTAGAAAAAGAATTAATTAATAAAAAAAATGATGTTGATTCTTATTTGAGTGAAGGAATAAAAAAAGCAAAAAAATTAAAAATTAAAGTTTCGATTAATAATATTTCTTAGTAAAACTTTGATTATTTGGATTTCTTAATATATAATTTAGTAATAAATGCCTAATAAAAAAATACCAAAAATAAAAAAGAATATAAAAAAATACCTCAAGAGTGAGGAAGGAAAGATGAGTAAAGAGGACGTAGTCAAGATCGGAATGGGAGTGACTGCTCTTAGCATATTTCTGTCCGGCAGTGTGTCCGAAAGTCACCGTAGTTTTTTTAGAACTGAAGAAGGAGATATCGCCGATAAAAACGCTCTTTTCGCCGCCGGGGGAAATATGCCACGCTCTTTAGCTGCTTATCACAGCAGTGGATATAATTCTACTGAAGACTGCCATTCTTCTCATACATCTCATTCCTCCCATACATCTCATAGCTCCCATTCATCACATTCATCTCATAGTTCACACTCATCTCATAGTTCCCATAGTTCACACTCTTCCCATGGTTCTCATGTTTCTCACTCTTCTCACGGCTCACATTCAGCATGTATTAGTGCCGGAGGGTGTACATGTTATCAGGGTTATGATTAAAAAATATTAATAAATAAATGCCTAATAAAAAAATACCAAAAATAAAAAAGAATATAAAAAAATACCT
>CAYWPY010000003.1:24904-28308 GCA_964460255.1 uncultured Candidatus Saccharibacteria bacterium
CATCTCATAGTTCACACTCATCTCATAGTTCCCATAGTTCACACTCTTCCCATGGCTCCCACGGTTCTCACGGTTCCCACGGTTCCCACGGCTCCCACGGCTCCCATGGTAATTACAGCGAGCATTACAGCGGCTCGCCTGGCGGTGGGGATAATTCATATACGAAACACAACATTCATGGTAATGGAAGTTTGGATTAATTAATTTTTAAAATATAAAGATTCTTAAATAAATGAATAAAAAACATATTTTTTTACTCGGTGTTATAATAGTTTTTTTTCTTGGATTTTATTTTTTCACATTTACCGGAGGAGATCTTGTAGAGAATAATGATAACACCATTGAACAAGAGAGTAAGGATAGCTATAACGAAAAAACTAAATTTATTTTGAAAAACAGTGAGGTTAAAGATGAAGCTGGACGGGGCGAGGTGGTAGAAAAAAAAGATGATAATATTTTTTTAATTAATCTTGACCTAAGTAAAACATTCACTAATCCACCACAAGAAAATTATCAGATAGAAGCTGTTATTGACGAAGACGCTTTTATTTACCAAATAAAGGATAGTAAATCAATAGAAAAGAACGTTGAGGATATTTATATTGGTGGTACTGTTTCAGTTAGCTTTAAAAGTGATGTGAAAATGGTTTTTGAGAAGAATACCTTTGAAGTTTGGAGAGTTAACATATATCCGGAAGGATTTATCCCTATAGAAGATGAATAAAAATTTAAAATTAAAAAAGATAAAAATCAGTGAAAGTTTAGTAGCTCATTTAAGGTTCAAAAAAATAAAAGAAGACTATTTAATAACTAATGATTTTGGTTATTTTCATTTTTTAGGAGAAGGTCAATTTATAAATTTGCTGGAAGGTTCTTTAAATAAAGAAAATCCTCTTTATAATTCTTTATATAAAGAGGGATTTATAAAAAGAGATTTATCCAACATGGATAACTTGATAAAAAGATTTTCGTGTAGAAAATCTTCTTTAAAAAAAGGACCGAGCCTTCATATTGTAATCACTACACTTAGATGTAATTATAATTGTATTTACTGTCAAGCAAACTCTATAAATGAGACTGATAAAAAGCATGACATGACTAGAAAAACAGCCAAGAAGGTAGTTGATAGAATTTTTGAAACGAATAATAAAAAAATAACGATACTTTTTCAGGGAGGAGAGCCGATGCTTAATTGGAAGATTGTTAAATTTATAACTAATTATGTCCGAGAAAAAGAGAAAAATTCTGATAAAAAAATTAACCTTGCAATTGTTACCAATCTTTCTTTAATGAATAAGGAGCGACTTAAGTTTTTTGTTGAAAAAAAGATCGGAATTTGCACCTCGCTTGACGGGCCGGAAAAGCTTCATAACAATAATAGACCATACAAAGATGGAAATAGTTACCGAGAAATTGTAAAATGGCTTGAAATATATAATAAAAAAAAGAAAATAAATAAAAAATTACCACCTTTAAATGGCTTAATGACCACTACTAAATATTCTTTAAATCAACCAAGAGAAATTGTTGATGAATATTTTAAATTAGGTTTTTCTGCAATCCACCTTCGAAAGCTTAATTATGGAGGAAAAGCAAAACCGCTTAGAAAAAAAATCGGCTATTCAGTTGATGAGTTTATAAATTTCTGGGAAAAGGGAGTTGAGCGAGTCTTTGAAATAAATAAAGATAATCTTTTTTATGAAAGGGGTTTGCTTTTAAGGCTTCAAAAAATATTTAAAAGAACTGATATTGGTTATCTTGATCTTTCTTCCCCTTGTGGTGCAGTTTTAGGACAAGTCGTTTATAATTATGATGGTAATATTTATACTTGTGATGAAGGAAGAATGGTTAATGATGACACTTTTAAATTAGGACATATTGACAATATTTCTTATGAAGAAATGATTAGGAGCGATCTTTGCCAGACAATGCTTTCTGCTTCCACATTAGAAAATCAGGCATGTGATCTTTGTCCTTATAAACCTTATTGTGGAGTTTGTCCGGTTCAAAATTATTCTTATTATGGAACTCTTTTTCCAAATATTAAAGAAACCGAATGGTGTAAAATTAACACTGCTATCTTTGATTATATTTTCAAAAAAATAAGAAAAAATAAGGATACTGAAGTTTTTGAAAAATGGCTACCTGGTTTAAAAATTACCTAATTTAAAAATTGACCCCATAACTTATTATATATATAATTAAAAAAGTTAAAATTATTTACAAATGATAAAAGAGAGAACCATATTTATTATACTTCCTCTACTCTTCGGGTTTATTTTGGGCGGAATTTTATATATGCATAATAATTCTTTAAATTTAAGTCTTAAAAATCAAGATTCGGGTTATTTTATTTCCGTTTGGGGTAAAGGATCGGGAGAAATTTCCGGAATTTCTTCAGATCAAATTGCTATTTCGAAAGATGATTTTAAGACTAACTTTAATTTATCCGACCGGTATAAAGTTCTACTTAATCCCGTTTCCGAAAGAGAAGAGTATATGGCTTCCGTAGTTAATGAAGCTGATTCATGCTCATCAATTCGATTTGATGATATCTCTAATTTTGAAGTTAGAGAATCCGAGTTATCCGAAGTTGAATTTGGAGAAAGTATTGATTACTCTTTAATTTTAGATAAAAAAAATAAAAAATTTGTAATTAATCGTTTAATAATTGAAAGATGAGCTTTAAAAAACACACTACCAAAATTTTCATAATTGCTATCGGAATTTTTTTTGCAATAGGATTGGCGATCGAGTTTGATTTAGTAAATGTTTCTGCTGCTAATATTGGTGAGTCTTGCTCTGAAGAGTGGCATTGTGATCATACTATTTATGGTAGTGGTACTAGAATAATGGAAAAATCAGCTGATTGTGAGTATGGAACCTGCACGCAAACGGGAACTAATGAAATTTATGATTGTACTGATGAAGATAAATATTTTTGCTCGGGAGATGACCGATATGAAAGAATTCATCAAGTAGAAAATGTAAACGGAGATATTTGTTGTCGCTTGGATTATAATCGGCACGTTAAAGATTGTACTGAAAATAATGATTTTTATTGCGCTACCGATGATGAAGTTAGAGAAACTTTATGGACTTGTAGTGGAAGTAGTTGTGATCAATACGATACCCGCCATATAGAATATTGTTCTGATAGCGATTATAAGTATTGTAGCGGGGATGATGTAATTCAAAGAAGTTATTACTGTAGTGGAGGTTCTTGTAGTTATAGCGATTCGACTGACGAAGAATGTAACGATCGGGATGGAAGTTATTGCAACGGCGGTGATTCCTTGGAAGAAAGAAATTATACCTGCCAAGATGACGGAGATGATGCTTATTGCTCTTACACCGTCACCGACACGACTTCTTGCAGTAGCACTTATGGCGACCGCTCCTTT
>CAYWPY010000004.1:0-5908 GCA_964460255.1 uncultured Candidatus Saccharibacteria bacterium
AATAAGTATAAATTCCGGCGGGTAATGCTTTCTTCCAGAAAAAAGTAGAGTAAATAATTAGAAAAATATATAAAAGGAAAAGTAAACCGTTTTCTATAAGTAAATTATTCATTCTTTTCAATTTCTTTTATTTGACATTTAGGGATGATATAAATTTTACTCTCCTTTCCATTAATTACTGTTTATCGTAGAGCGATATTTTTCACTTCTCATTAATTTCACAATATCTTAACCTGATCCCCTATTGAATAAAGATCGTCAATCAATATAAAAATACCGGCTAAAAAATCAGCGACTATTTCTCTTGCTCCCATACCTATCGCCAATCCGGCAATACCGACACTGGCTAGAAGCGGAGTTATATCCATCCCCAATTCGGATAAAATCATTAAAAAAGATATTAAAACTATAATAAATTTAATAGTTCCGGAAAAAACATTCTTTAAAGTTCTTAACCTTTTTCTTTTGGTTGTTTTTTTTATCATCTTCTCAACAACTTTATTGATCAAAAAATTAAGAGCAAACTGTAAAATAAAAGCAAAAACAATAATTAATATTATTCTCACTCCACTTGTTAAGATATAAGTCAATATGTTTTGTAAAATTTCTGTGTTCATTTTTTTATTTTTTTAATTTGTAAAATAATTGATAATTTAAGCTAAAATACTTTCTTTTGCTGAATCCAAGACAAATAAATTTGATTTTCTTTCCATCTCGGCGATCTTATATATTGAATTTATATCCTCCTTTTCAAAAGGAAATACATGAATATCTCCCTCCGGGGCTTCCCGCAAAGTTTTCTCAAATTCTCCGCTAACAATTTTGACTTTGGTGCTGTGAGGAAGTCTTCCTTCATAAATTAATTTATGGAGATATTTTCTTGCCTTTTCTTTATCTTCATCTTTTACACACATCCATAAACTAACTTCTCCCGACCAGTTTTTTTGAATGCTGTAAGCGATAAGTAAAGCTAAGTCATAATGTCTAGATTTAAACATGTCTTCATCCAAAACTTTGGGGGTTAACCAAACATGGATATCTTTTTGAGAACCCAAGCCGACAACTTCACTGCGATCGAAAAGAACCAAGCCGTATCTTCTTCGAACCGAAGAATCAATTATTTTTTTTAAACTGTTCGGTTTTAAGTTGCTAGGTTTATAAGGTAAAAATAATACGTTGGGAGCAAAGACTTGACTTTGAATAGCTTCTATAGAAATTATCAATGAATCAACATAATTTGTAGCATCAACAGTAGAATAAGAAGTAAATATTTTTTCTCCATTAAATTTTTCCACCACTTGGGGTAATTCTTTTATTTCTCGTGATAACTCCAATTTACTTAAATTCTCTTCAGGATTATCTTTAATATTTTTACTTAAATTAAATCCCAAAACCGTAATTCGGCCGTTTGGATAAACTATGGATCTTATTAAGGGAAAGTTACCAATAATCGTTCCGGTAGAAAGAACGGGGATAATCATATTCGGCTTCCAAATATGGAGAGAAGATTCCGGAAGATGTCTTGTCTTTTCTGCTGCCCATTCGGAAAAAGCTCTAAATACTCCGGAACGAACATCTCCTTTTTGCTCCGGTAACTTTTTTTTGGTTAACAATATATATATGAAGGCAATAAAAAATAAAGCAAAAATACTGGCGTAAACATTGATCAAGAACATCATTACCAAAGAAATTATTGTTCCGTACATCGGAATCACCATCGGAACTTTAAAAGTCGGTCTAAAACTTCTAAGCCCTAAAAACTGTTCTAAAAAGACAGCTAAATTAATTACCACGTAAGTAATCAGAAAAAACATAGTTAAAACTTGAGCTACCGAATCCAAAGAACCACCAAGAATAATAGGTATTAAGATTAGGCCGGTTATTAAAATGGCATTGCGAGGTTCTTGCTCTTTTTCTTTGGAAACTAGAAGTTTACTACCCGGGACCACCTGACTTTTAGCTAAGGCCTCCAATACTCGAGGAGCGGCGATCATAACGGTTAGAGCACTGGATAAAGTAGCCGCTAAAATTCCACCGATTATTAAAGGGGGAAAAAGCGCAATATCAAGAAGAATAAAAGTATTGTTAAGAAGCTCTTCCGTAGTTGCGCTAAAAGCCAAAACAGAAGTAATTGCTAAATAAATAAGAGTACTTACCCCTAAACCCCAAAGAATTCCCTTGGGTATCTGTCGCTTTGGGTCTCGCAACTCTCCGGACATACCGATTCCAGCCATTAAACCGGTTACGGCCGGAAAAAATATAGAAAAAAGATTCCAAAAATCAGGATTTATTTGATTTAAATTAAACGGAATTTGTAAACCTTGATAAGGAAGAGCACCTAAAAATATCAAAGTTAAAGTTAGAGATATAAATCCGAATATGAAAACTTGAACTTTCACCGCTAATCTTGTACTTATAAAAGTTAAAAGGAGTAAAAAGATAAAAGAAATTAAAGCAATGGAACTTATTTCATGGTTGGGAAAAATTAACTGCCAAGTTTCAGAAAAACCAAAAATATAAAGAGCCACCGAAAAAGCTTGAGCTAAGTAAAGTGGAATCCCGATACTACCCCCAATCTCTAATCCTAAAGTTTTATTGATAATAGAATAAGCTCCTCCCGATCCGATTCTAACATTGCTGGCAATAGAACTGAGTGAAAGCCCGGTAGAAAGTGTTACCGATACCGATAAAAGAATGATTATTATCGCTCCTGCAAAGCCGGCTCCTCCTACTATTTGTCCTAATCTTAAAAATAAAATAACCCCCACTATACTAAGAAAAGTAGGGACGAAAACTCCTTTAAAAGCTCCGAATTGATTTGATCCAGTTTCCACAGTCATATTATTTTTCAATTATAGCAAAAAGAAATTTATTTAAAAATCAAGGTTTCGGTAGATTATTTTGGTACTTTTTAATTAAAAATCTAAGATTTTTGGAAACCCAAGGTTCACCGACCGAATCTATATTAATACGAGGAGTTTCTATAATTTTAAAATTTTTATTCTTTCGATCTTCTACCCAAATTCGCTTACTTTTAATTAAATCTTCACCATAAAAACTTTTATCGACTTTTAATCTTTTGGTCAGTTTTCCGGGACCGTTGGTTTTTTCAAAATCAAACTGATCAATATCAGTTGCTCTAATTAAAACACATTCCGGAATATTCTTTTTCTCGGTTACGATATTCAACATCCAATGAATTCCGTAAGTTAAATAAACGTATAAGTGCCCTCCTCTCCTCCAGACAACTTTATTCCTTTTTGTCTTTTTAGCATTTCTGGTATGCGAAGCTTGATCTTGAGGACCGATATAAGCTTCCGTTTCTACTATTTTTGCTTTGATCACTTGATTGTTAACTTTCCTTATAATAAAAGCTCCCAAAAGATTTTTGGCGACCTTAATAGTCGGTTTTTCAAAATAATCTCTTTCTACACGTTTCATCTTAAATGGAAATATTAGTTATATTTTCATAAAGATCAATCAACCACGGAATGGATAAAATTAAACCGATTAAAGGAACAAATATAATCAAAAGCTTAATAATAAGAGAAGTAAAATAAAACTTTTTTATTTTTTTGATATCGCTCTGAATATCTTTTATCATCTTCTTCTGATCTTTTAATTCTTTTTCAATATCCATATTAAATATTTATAATTTTATAATTCGACTTCCCTATTTCTCTTTTTGCAGCATAATCAATTTTATGTTGATTGCGAACAGAATTAATTTCTTTAAACTGATTATCGGTTTTTTCATTCACCAAATCAAGAGAAGCCTTGTCGATAGCTACCGGATCATCAGAAATAAAGAATCCCAAATCGGTTATAATCGGGGTTTGTTTATGTCCAACGCAATCACAATCTTTAGTTATGTTATCCAAGACATTGATATAAATTAAGTTGTGATTAAGATAATTTATAATCGCTTCCGAATAATCAACTATTTTTTCCTGCAATTTTTCATTTGTTGAACCACCCCAAGGAATGGAAACTGCTCCGAATTGGCAAATGGCGATACACATCGCACAGCCTATACATTTTTCAGGATCAATTTCCGCTCCTTGAGAAGTCATTTTAATCGCATCGACATCACAATTTTCAATACAAGCCTTACATTTTATACATTTTTCCTTATTGATTGAGGGGCTAACGTCAGAATGCATGTGTAGCTTACCCGCTCTGGAACCAAGTCCCATACCTAAATTCTTAAATGCACCTCCAAATCCGGAAGCGGTATGCCCTTTAAAGTGAGATAAAACAATTAAAGAATCGTACTTTTCTATTCCCGCACCTATTTTGGCTCTTTTAATATTTCCTTCGGCATCAAGATTCACGCTCTCCTCACCTCTTTCTCCATCCAAAATATCAATCGGAGCAAAATCAAAACCGTGTTCTTTAGCGGTTTTTATGTGGTCTTGCTTATTAGTTCGTGAACCTTTATATAAAACATTACACTCCACCAGTGAAGCTTCAAAACCCAATTGAATAACTTTATCGTAAACCGCCTTAGCTATTTGAGGATCAAGATAAGTTTCACATCCCTTTTCACCAAAATGAACCTTTATACCAACCTTTCCCTTTAACTTATTTTCATCAATTTCATTTACTATTTTTTTTATATCTTTTGAAAATTTTACTTTCATAATTATTTAAATATTTTTTCTTTATAGCTTTTTAAATTATTTTTATCATTAGTCAAAAATTTGTCATAGGATGGTAAATTACAAACCACCACTTCTCCGTCTAAAAAATTAGAATAAGCAAATAATTCTCCATTTATATCCAAACCCGTCGGCTGATTTCCAACTACCAAAGCATTTAACTTTTCTCCACTTTTCAAGTCGTAAAAAAGAATAGTTCCCCATTCCGGACCGGGTATATTGTAATTTTTTTTATTATTTATTCCTCGATTGGAAACTACTAAAATTTTATTGTCATCAGTAATTGCCAAGCTATTGGGGTTATTATCCGTTTCTACAAATTCTTCAACCCGATCATCATCTTTATTTATTCTGTAAACCCTCCCACCGGCCATATCGGAAACGTAAAGATGTTTATCAGCTCCAACTATGGATCTCATCGCTCCCCCGGTAGAAATTAGCTTATGAGAGCTTTCAGAAACTAAATCATGCTTTATTACTTCCCCCTCAGAAAAACCGGCGACGTACAAAGTATTATCTTCAAGATATAATCCTCGCGGATTAGCAACGGTTTTAAATTTTTCCACCCGGTCAGTATTCAGTGAAATCTTGGATATATCGCTTCCTACCCAATTGGAAGCAAATAAGAGATTCTCATTTTTATTTAAAGCAAGAACTTTGGTCCACTCACTATTAGTCTCTAATATCTTTGTAATTTCTTTGGTTTCGGTATCAATTTGAAATACTCTTCCGGTTTCCATCTGAGATACAAAAGCCGTTTCTCCATCATCGGTAAATGTAATTTCCACTCCACCTCCGTCGGGAAAATTTATCTTTTTTATTAATTCTCCGGTAGAATTATCAAACACAGCTACGGCATAATTTTTATTCATTAGAGAAGTTACCCAAAACTCATCACTTTTCGGTCTGAATTTTATTGCTTTCGGAGAAGGAATCCCTTTAATTTTATAATTACAATTAATAATATTATCAACCAATTCAAACTTTTCAACTCTGATCTTTTTATCTATTTGCTGATTTTTGTTTTCATCTTCCTTTTTTCCATCCCTTGTAATTTCATTTTTGCTTTGGTTGTCCTTTTCACTATTCTTTTCATCCTCCACTCCTTCAATAGAATTTTCTATTTTTTCTTGATTGTTATCCCTTTGTTCTGGCTCTTCCGGATTATATCCGGCCCAAAAAATAGACCAGGCTCCAATAAGAGTTATCAAGGATATCGATATAATTAAATAATATTTATCAGGCAC
>CAYWPY010000004.1:6008-16015 GCA_964460255.1 uncultured Candidatus Saccharibacteria bacterium
TTTTCTTCCCCGGTGATAAGTAAGTCTAAATTTTTATCAATCGCCTCGTAAATATATTTACCACCGGCCCCACTAACCACTCCGATTTTAGCAACTTCTTTCGGTCCGTAATTTAAAAGCTTGATTTCACTCTCAAGATTGGATTCTAATTTTCTTCTGATTTCTTCTATTTGCATTTTTTTAACCTTTCCGATCCAGCCAATGGAATCCGCCATCTCTTCAGTCGGTTCAGATCCCAACAACTTAAGAATTTGAGCGTTGTGCCCAATTTTAAAATGCTTATCCAACGGCAAATGAACCGCATAAAGAGAAGTGTCAGTCTTAATTAGGGGCTTTACTCTTTTTTTCATCCAACCTTTAATAGAAGGGTTTGCTTTTTTCCAAAATATACCGTGATGCACAATGATCATATCCGGATTCCACTGAAGTATCTTTTTAAAAACCTCTGCTCCCGCTGTAACACAGAAGGCGATTTTTTTAACTTCTTGAGAACCTTCAACTTGTAAGCCGTTCCAACTTACGTCGTCTGTTTCTTTTACTTCTAAAAAATCATCTAAAAATTTTAGGATTGGTTGTAAATTTTCCATATTTTTAAATTTTAATTGAGTCTTCAATATTCCATTTTCCCACTTTAGTCCGCGTTAATTTATAAAGAATTGCACCACCGCCTAATATTTTTCCAATTCGGTGGGCAAAGCTGCGTACATAAAAACCGCTCTCTACATTTAATCTAATTGTTAAGACTTCAAACTGATCGGCTACACTCTTTTTGGAAAGAATCCTATTCCATCTCTTTAATATCTTATCTTGTCTAAAATCACCAACTACCCAATTTAATCTCCTATTAATTTCTTTTTTAAATTCTATCTTGGAAACTTTTTTAAAATCTACGACTTCAAGTTGATGAATTTTAGCTTTTTTCACGGGAATTTCAATTTCATCAAGCTTACCTTCCAGAGCCCATTTAAAAAGAGGCTTTCCGTGCATATTATACCCTGAAAAAGGAGGTATCTTAAATTCGAATTCTCGGTTAAAAGAATTAATAACTTTTATAATTTTATCTTTTTTGAGTTCTGTGTCGTTTTTAACTTTCGGCATCCCTAATATATCATAAGTGTCGGTTTGAAAGCCAAAAACAATTTTCGCTAAATATTCTTTATCATATTTTAAATGGTCGTGAAACTTTTTAAGCTCCTGATTGCGAACAATAATTATTACTCCGTCCGCCATTGGGTCTAATCTTCCCGCATACGTCATTTTCTGCTCTTTTAATTCCGGACGACTATCTTTTAGAGCCTTAATTGCATCCAAAGGAGAAATGCCAATAGATTTGTATAAGTTTAAGATATTAGAATTTATTTTTTCATTTTCCATTTGTATAAATTTTAACACAATAAATAAAATATAAAAAATAAATATTTTTTATGAAATAATTATTGACTTTTGTCATTTTTTTAGTATAGTTTCTAGCAAGGAGGGTTTCTAATGAAAAAGAAGATTAAAAAGAAGATCGTTTCTCAATTAAGAAATAGTTTGAAAAAATCAGAGTTAACCGATTTATTCTATAAGAGAGGTCAACTTGATCTTTCTGATAGTAGGATTGAAAGGGCTTTTAATTTAATAACCGAATTACCACCGATTAACGTGGGTAATACGATTATTATTCCTTTGGGAAGATTGATAAGTTTAGACTCAATTGATTTTGATCCGGACTTGAATTGTTTTTATTTTTTAGTTTTAGAAGGTGATGATTGCAGCCTACATATAGCAGACTTAAAAAGAATAAAAAAGATAACTAATATTGTAAGGCAGCCACCCCTGCCGGAAAATGAAAAAGATAGAAAATTAATTTATCTGCTTTCTTGTTTACAGAACCATCCCGATTTTATTTTTGAAGATATTGAAGAAATGAACGAACTTCTTTAAAAGAGGTAAAATCAAAACCTTTGCAAAAAAGCAAAGGTTTTTTTATAAAAAAAAGAGGTGAAATTTAATCACCTCTCATATTTTTCTTCTTAACTTTTCACAATCGAGATCAATATCTTCTTGTAATTTTTTAATTTTCTTTTTTATTAACTTTTCTTCTTTTTCAGTCAAATCCTTTTCATTAAGTCTTTTTTTTAACTCTTCCTGCTCTTCTATTTTATTACAATAATCAATATAGACCCGATCTTCACCCAGCTTTGATTCTAACATTTAAAATCCTCCTTTCTATAAAATTTTACGGATTACACTCAAATTTTCTTCCAGAAACTTTTCTATTAAAAATGCATCCATTCTCATTTTTAATCTTTCTTTAAGAGGTATTTCATAATCCGATTTTGAAAAAGCCTCCAAAAAATCTTTTTTTCTAATAAGTATATATACTTGTCTTCTTATCTCTTCATCTTCCTTAGTTAGTTTTTTCACTTTACCCCCCTCCTAGTTAAGTTTTAAATGTACACCTATAGCTAAGATGTTTTATTATAATATTAAAGATATTATTGTCAAAAAAACTTTTTAGTAAATTCATCTATTTTTAACATGTTCTTTATATTGCTCTCACCATAAATTCTCACCGATTCTCTTATAAAGCCAAAACATTTTTCAGAAAATTTACAATTTTTACAAATCGAAATCTTACTTTTTTCAGTATGAGTATTTTCTTTTCCGATACCTCCATCAAAGGAAAATTTGTTCTTCTTATGAAATTCAGATAAATAACGCGTTTCTTCAGGAAGTTTAACTGGAAGAACGCAACGAGGAAAATTAAATAAAACTAATCTTTCAAATTTATTTAAAAGATTTAGATTATCATAAAAAAATCTTTTCTTTTCCGTAAAAGAGGGAGTTATTTCTTTCCAAACATCTTTAGCTCGACCCTCGTGATTCAGATCAAGTATATGTATATTTTTGATCCCTTTTTTTAATAAGTAATTTAAAAAACTATTAAAATTTTTTATATTTTGCTTCATTAAAATTGAGATCACTCTAATTTCTATGTCTTGATTTTGTAGATTTTCAATCGCTTTATCAATCTTTTGAAAAGCTTCTTTGTTTTTTACTATCTTATTATGCTCTTTTTGTAGTCCGTGTATACTAAGTTCTACAGTACTTAATTTATGATTTTCTAATTTTTTAGTAAATTCTTTATTTGAAAACTTTACTCCGTTGCTTCCCATCGAAATATTTTTATACCCTAATTCATCGGCTTTTTTAAAAATTTTTATTATGTCCGGATGAACCGTTGGCTCCCCTCCGGTGAAATTAATGGAATCTTTCAATTTTTTATTTTTTTTCATCTTCTCCAAAACAAAATCATAATCGTTCATATAACTAAGACCATCAGCACCCTTAACACTGCACATTATGCAGTTATTATTACACCTGATTCCCAAATAAAGTATAAGCTCTTTCATTATTGATTTGTTTCATTTTTATTTCTTCTTTTTTCTTTAATTTCTCTCAACTTCTCTTCTATTGCATCGCGTTGTTCCATTACTGCTATTTTATTTTTTAAATTTTTACCTTCTTTTTGTATTTTTTTATCTAATCTCTCAACTTCTTTTCTGTATTTTTCCTGCTTTTCTTTTAAAGTTTCCTTGCGTTCAAAATTATTTTCAAAATTAAACATATTTTTATAAATTAAAATTAATCATCGTTATTTTTTTTGCAGACCGTCCTGTATTTTCTTCATTACACTCGTCTTAAAGCATTGTAAATATCCATAAATGCAGTTTAATTCAAATTAAATTATTATTTTTTTATATCGGAAGTTTCTTTTTTTAACTTTATTTTTAATTTTTAATTACAGATTCTTTGTTCAATTCTACTTCTACTATTCCCGCAGCCCCCGGTGCTATTTGATACTTTGAAAACAAAATAATCACCTTATTATCTTCAACGTAAAAGGAGTTTACATCCTGAAAAGAGACATCATCAACCATTCCGGAAAACAGATCTTTTTCCGAATTCCTTAATTCTTTTTTTAATTCATCCATAAAAATATCTTTTTTTACAAGATCGGATAAATTAATCCTCTGTTCCTTCTCTTTATCAAAAGTAAACGTATTTACAATTTGATTCATATTAGCTCCCCCGGTATATTCTCCAATTTTTAAGACGTACGAAATATACTTCTCAGTTTGATAATCTTCAATGGAAATATCAAGTAAATACTTTCCTTCAAATCCCTGTTCTACTAATTCCGGCATTTGTTTATTAGCTAATTTCTGAAATTCAATAATCCTATCTTTAATAAAGCTGTTAACTGTGCAAGAAGTAAAAGATTTACTGTTAATAATTTTAGCATTTATCTCATAAAAATCATTTTCTTGGTTTACTTTTTCATAATTAAAGACAATTTTATCGTTTACAAAAGAGGTATTTTTTTGATTTAATTGATTCAAAAGATAACCATTGATAGCTATAAGAATAAAAACTACTATCGCTAAAATTATTGTTTTAAAATCTTTTTCCAGTTTCATATTTTTTATAAGTTTATGATTGATTTGTCGCCAACTGCCCACAAGCACCCTTTATATCTTCACCAAAACTATATCTTTGACCATAATTGATCCCTTCATGATCAAGGATACCTTTAAATATTTCAATATTCTTTTTAAAAGAAGGTTTAAATTTACCAGTTTGGTTATATTTAATTAAGTTAACAAAATGAAGTCTGTTTTTTAACAAATTAACTAATTTCCTGGCATCATTTTTACTATCATTAACTCCGTCAAGTAAAAGATATTCAAACATTACTTGTCTATTTGTCTTCTTTATATAAAAATCGACTGCAGAAAAAAGTTTTTCCAGAGGATATTTTTTATTTATCGGCATTATCGAGGCTCTGGTTTGGTTATCCGCACTGTGTAAAGATATTGCTAAATTAACTTGAATATCTTCATCTGCTATTTTTTTTATCCCTTCCGGGATGCCGACAGTTGAGACTGATAAGTTTCGAGCTCCAATATTAAAACTGTTATTGTTATTTAAAATTTCTATTGCTTCCCAAGTATTATCATAATTCAAAAACGGTTCTCCCATTCCCATAAAAACTACATTATTTATTCTTTCGTTTTTGTTTTTTAATTTCCTGGCAAAGTAAAGAACCTGATCAATAATTTCCCAATACTCAAGATCTCTATAAAAACCCATCTCACCGGTCATACAAAAAGCACAACCTAGCTTACATCCAACTTGAGTTGATACACAAATTGTATTTCTGTCATTATGTTTCATTAAGACGGTTTCAATTTTATTACCGTCATCTAAAGTGATAATTGCCTTTTGAGTTCCGTCTTTTCCCGTCAACAAATCGGCGTTTATTTCCACCGGTACTTTTTTGATAAGTCGAGATCTAATCTCTTTTGGTAAAGAAGATGCTTGTTTCCAATTGGTAATTAAATTCGAAAACAGCTGTTTTTCAGCCTGTTTTAAGCGATAATCGGGGTATTGAGATAATTCTTTTTTAAGTTTGTCTAGATCCATTTATTCATTCTAACAATTAAAAGTATAAAAGAAAAGCACCAATTTTAATGGTGCTTTATTTAGGTTCCCAAAAGAGAATATCGCTCAAATAAGCAAGAGAAGCTCCTTTTCTGAAATAATGTAAACAAACAGCAGCGATAAATTGAGCATCAAATTCCTTTTTTTCAAAGATGAGTAAATTATCGTTAAAAATATAACTATTTAAAGTGGATAAGGTCTCCAATATTTTTTGAATTTTCTTGTCTCCAATTCTGTTTTCCGGATTAAATAATTTAACATTCCTATCTTGAATTCTTCTTCTAATCTGATTCACGGATAAACACAAAAATTTTTCTTTTTTAGTTATTATGTTTTTTCGGGGAGGTATAATGGAAAACTCTACTCTATCTACTTTTTTTCTCAATTCGGAGATGAAAATTAAATAAGATTTGTCATTCTTATTAAAAATTAAAGTATCTTGAAACGGAGAAGATTTGATAATATTAATTATACAAGGTGACAAGGCGGCAAATTCATCAACCTTCTTTAAAATCTTAGCCAAGGCTATAGCATCCCGAGCATCCTTTTCTTCAATTCCACAAGCGATAATTTGATTAAAAAGATCATTACTCATATAATCCCTCCTCACTTTTCTTTTTTATTTATACAATAGAATGGTTAATGTGTAAATATCTACACCTTTTTTAATTTATGAAGAATTAAATCAAGAAGTTTATAATCGGAAAGTATACCTTCTTTAAAATTGAGTTTTTTTCTGAATTCATCAATCACTTCTCTAATTTTCTCATTTTCTAATAATTCTTGATAATTTTTTTCCAATTCACTATAAGCTTCAAGAGAAGATTTAATTCTAACTTTAATGGAACCTCTTCTCACGCTGATATTAAAAATATCGGAAACGGTAGAGTTGTAAAGTGGTTTAGTATTATCTACCATATGAATTAATTTACTGGCAAAGGCTAATTGAACTGTTTTTTTACCACTTTCATTTTTAATTTTAGAAAGTTCTTCTAAAATCTTTTTTAAATCAGTCTCCCCTTCTCTTAAAAATTGAAAGTACTTATTATAAAATTCCGGAGTAAATCCAAATAGATGCATTCTATAGAAACTCTTATATCTTTCCTGAAAGTTTTTATTTTTTACATTTCCCTTTTCGTATTCTAGTTTTAAATAAAAATAATCACTTAAATCACCATCACTTTTTATTCTCTGAAATAATGCTTTTTTATGCAAACAGATTGAATCGGCTATTCGCTCAATTTTATTTTCATTACTTCTAAAAAAAAGCGAATTACTCGGGTGTTTAACTGAGTAATAAATATAAAAAATAATAACTGAAAGAATTAAAAAAGAAAGATTCTCAAAAATAGAAAAATCGACAAAGAGATAGAGTAAAACCTCTAAGGCTAATATTAAAAGAAAGGTTAAAAAAGAAACCAATTCATAATAAGCTTTTAGATTTTTATTTAAAATTAAAAACAATAGATATGTCCCTATAAAAATGGCAATGAATATTAATAAAATAGTCATATTATCAATTAAAAAGCGGGGTAATTCCCCGAGATTTTTTAGTTTTAATGTAGTGCTTTAGATTATACCACAAATTTTTAATTTTAAAAATTAAAAGGATTTCAATCCTAATTATAGTTATTAAAACAATTATTCCTCTCTTCAACTTGATCGTTATATTCATTTATTTTTACGTCAATCTCTTCTTTTAAGTCGTTGTAGGTATTTACCAATTTATTGTATTGATCAATTTTATCACTGCTCCTATTCTCTTCAATTTCACTTTTCAAGTCGTCAATTTCAGTTATTAATCTACTCATTAACTCCTCATAGTCTTTTATTTTAGCTAATAATTGTTCATCTACTTGCGGACAACTAGAGGTAGGAGTTGCAAATATTTGAACCCCGACCCAAACTTTATCACCCTGGTAATCACCTTTCCTTATTGCAATTCCAATTTCTTCATAACCGGGTTTCAAAATATTTTCCCGGTGCGGCGGGCTATTCATCCAGCCCTCAATTATTTCTTGATTATCTGCAAAAATACCTTTAGCTAAATTTTCGCCTATTAATAAATATTCATAACCATATCTTTCAGCTAAATCAGCAGCCCCTTCACCGGTCGGGGAAATATGAGCAAAGTATTCTCTATCTAAAATGTCTTTCGCCTTTTGATAAGCGATATTATTTAAATTTTGATCGGTTTTTAAGGGTTTTAAATTTTTATTTTCCCTTTCTAAATTAGTTAGTTCAATCAACTTATTCCGAGATAGGACTTTACTTTTGTCGATTGGGTTTTCTACTGACTCGTTATTTTCTTTACCCTCTCCCCCACTTTCTTCTTCATTTTCAAATTTTACAATTTCACTATCGTTTTCGCTTTCAGTCATTTCATAATTAATTTCCGGATTTACAACCAACTGGAAATGAAAAAAAACAAATATTAAAATAGAAGATAAAAATAAGAAAAGAATTACGGAAAATAACTTCCTTAAAAAATCAAACAATTCTTTTTTCATTGCTTAAAAAGTAAGAGTTAATTATCTTTTTTTACTAGACGCCAATGATAAAGAAAAAGTGGTAAACCTACCAAAATAAAAGCCAAATTATAGGAAGCCTCTTCTTGTTTTCGAGCTAGATAACGATCGGCATCTTCCCACTTTTTCTCTTCTTCTTCATAATTATTAATCATTCTTTTTAACGATTCTATCTCTTGATCAGTTACCTCTTCTTCGTCCTCATATCGTCCGATATCAATAGTCGGATAAGGTCGAGAATAATTACTTTGTTCAAGTCTTTCCACATTTTGAGCCTCCTTAAAAACTGTTGCCTTTAACCCCATATCTATAAACCTTACCGTTCCGATAATTAATAAAATTAGACCGACGGCAGAAAAAAGATAAATGTATATTGTTCTAATTAAAGATTTTTTACTCATGTTTTTTGTTTTTTTAATTAATCTTATTTAATATTAACTTATCTCTATTTTTAATGCAATTATATTTGACATTATTAATAAAATAAGTATAATATAATCAGCACATTAAAAAGGAGTGATTAAGGTGAAAAATAATCAAAAAAATATTCTCGCTTTAACCGGGATAGTTATTTTTTTCGTATTTATCTATCTTTTAATTATCTCATTCAGTTTTTCACAGGTAATAGATGCTAGCTCTAAAATAGCAATTGCCGATTTTGAGACCGATTTTGATTTAAGAAATTATGAAGATGACTTGAATAATTATCTTCTGGACTACGTGGTAATGTATTTTGATGATGATGTTATTGAGATCAAAGAAAGGCTTCGATACGTTGATATTTTACGTGAACGAGCTTTAAGTAGTGAAAGAAGAAAAAAACTGCGAGCAAATTTAGAAGCTGATTTTCTAATTCTTCCCAGAGTTAGTCAATTTGATATCAGTGAATCAAAATCCGTAACTTTTTCCATTTTAAATAGCAATAATAAAAACTTTAAAATGGATATAGGGATTAAAAAGGTAGTTGTTGATCTAGAAATTGCGGCTCGAATCGTTGATTTGAGAACCGGAAACATTAAAACCGGATTTTTAGTGGATAAAAAAGAATCATTTGAAGTCAGTTCAATTAGAATTAACAGTAAAAACGTTTTCAAAGAAAAGGGTTCTGTAATATCTTCTGAAATATTTAAACCGGCAACTGAAGAATTAGCCCTATTAGTACTTGCGGAAATAGAAGATCTGGGTGATGAATATGAACAAGAAAAGGCAAAAATAGTTGAAGTTTCCCCCTTTGATATCGAAGAATATGTAATTGCCAAAATAAACAAAGACTCTACCCGTTTTAGAGTGGGAAGAGAAGTTACTGTCTATAAGAGCGGTTCTGTTGGGGGAAAAATTCCGATTGCCAGTGGAAAAATAATTGAAAGAGATGGTAAATTTATAACTATAGAAATAGACACCTATAATCAAAAATTAGAAATAGAAAAAAACGATCCAATTAATGCAAAATATTAAACCCATCAAAAGATGGGTTTCTTTTTTTACAAATAAAAAAGCGCGGTTTTAACCGCGCTGAATACTTTTAACTTCTTTCTTTTTCCCTCTTTCTAATTGCTATTTTTTTATTTACGGAATTACATTCTTTACAGCTTTTTGAACTTTTACAAACACTCATTGGAGCTTGACACCATTTCCAAAGCTTTTTATTACTACCTGGCATTTTATCATCCTTTCTTTAGAGCTAATTTCGGATTTTTAAAAACACTTTTTTCAGTTTCATTAACCTCTCTAATTTGAGTATTTTCAATATAAACTGCATGAACACCATAACCAAGCAACTTTGCAAATCTTTTGACAAAAAGCACTTTTGCTTGTTTTTTTGAAATTGCTTGAATGTAGTAATCACCGGGGCGGAGTTTATGATTAACCGGAAAACGAGTTCCTGTAAAACAAATCTCAATTCTCCCACTTATCCGAAACCACTTTTTCTTCACTTAAATCTCCCCCTTAATACTTATTAATCAAACTATAATCATTTTTCTCTCTAAC
>CAYWPY010000004.1:16025-25802 GCA_964460255.1 uncultured Candidatus Saccharibacteria bacterium
TTTCTTTCGTCTCTGCAAATCTTGTAAAATTAATCGCTTAATACTAATTTCATTATAATAAATATTTATTTCCGACATTCAACCAACCTCCTTAGTTTTATTTTACAGATATTTTTCAATTAAATCTCCCCTCTAATACTTATTAATCACACTATAATCATTTTTTTCTCTAACAATTCTTTTTAACTTTTTCCTTGCTTTGGTTATAGTTTGGATTATCTCCCCTATCTCTACTTTGTGGTTCTTCCAGCTTGTGAACAAATCAACCAAACTATTTAGTTTTTGCACATCCTTACTTTCAATTCTACTTTTATAAGGATTTACCGGAGTAACCGCCTTTAAAGTATAAATTACTTTATTTGCTTTTAAACCGGCAATATCGCTAACCGCTTTACTTACTATCTCCAATTGCTTGTCTTTATTTTTTCGTTTTACTTTCCTTAAATCCAACTCATACCTGGTAAGTATTCGGTAGGCATAAGATATTTTCAGCTGAGATTCTTCTTTTATCTCTATTAATCTTTTAGTCTGCACTATTGTTCCTTTAATGATTGCTTGCAATTCTTTAATTCTTTTCACTACTGATAAATGAGCTTCTGCCAAATCATTCAATGATTGTAAATCTCCGTTTAAAAGTTGATAAATTCTTTTTTTGTGCTTGTTTCTGGAGTTTTCTAAACCTTTTACAAGAAAAGATAAGTCGACTCTTTCCGGCTCAAGTGAAAATATAGTCTTTTTAATTTCACTTTGAATTTCTTTCAAAATATTTCTCATATCAGAAATTTCTCCAAAGTCAGCTTGAACACTTTCGTAATTTTCAAAAAATTCTACAAAAAGATTCTCCAATATGTGTAGATTTTGAGAAATAGCATCATTAATTTCTTTTAATCTGACCATCTTTTCGGATCCATTACTCTTACGAATGAAAATTACCTCACCTTTTTCATTAATAAAGCATTTTCTAGTTACCTTATAAACAACTTTCAAATTAAATCACCTCCAACTAATTTTTAAAGTCCTTCTTCACGTCAGTATTTAAACATTTATATATTATTTTGTCAATCTACTGAGTTATTGGTAGTTCAATTAAAAATTTAGTTCCTTTACCTTTACCTTCGGACTCTATCCAAATCAAACCGTCATGCATATCGACAAATTTCTTGGCGATGTAAAGACCCAGACCGGCTCCCTCGACATGCATTAAGTCTCCGGCGCTTCCTCTTGAAAAGCTTTCGAAAATGTTTTTTATTTCTTTTTCGTCCATTCCTTCTCCGGTGTCCTTAATTGTAATCAAAACAGAATCTTTTCCGGATTCCATGACTTGTTTTTTAGTAGTAATTGTGATTCCCCCTTCGGCAGTATATTTTATAGCATTATCAATAATATTTAAAATAACTTGCCTCATTCTTTGCTGATCAATTTCCGCTTCTAAACTATGTTCTATTTTATTTTCAAATTTAAGGTATAAATTTTCATTATTAGCAACTATTTTTAATTCTTTAATGGAATCTTTTATAAAATCAACTAAATTAATTTTTTTAAAGTTCATTTCAATTTTACCGCTTTCTATACGAGAAACGTTCAACAAGTCATTAACCAAACTAATCAGTCTTTCGGCGCTCTGTAACACCTGTTCCATTTTACTTTCAGCTGCTTCTGAAATTTCTCCGTAATTTCCATCCATAATCATTGACAAATAGCCCTTGATAGCGGTCAGTGGAGTTCTTAACTGATGAGAAGCAATAGATATAAATTCAGATTTTGCTTTATCTAATTTTTTTAACTTTTCGTTAGCTTCTTTTAGTTTTATATTTGTCTCTACAAGTTGATCACTTAACTCTTCAAGTTCCTCTCGCCTATTTATTTCTTTAGAAACACTTCTAATTAAAATTTTTCCAAAATATAAAAAAGAAAGAAGAATTAGTAATTTAAAAATCTTAATCCATAAAATATCAGCCGTAAAAGCAATTAAATCAACTAAAAGAAGAATAGCAATAAAACCAACTGCCATAGTTGATAAAATAACTTTTATCCCAAAAAGATTTTTTTTGGTAATTGCATAAACTATAAAAGACAAAAACACGATTGTTGAATAATCTCCAAAAGCATACAAATTAAAAATTTTAAAGAAAACAGGGAAAATAATATTAAACACACCATTCATCAATAAAAAGAAAGAAAAACCGATCAATAAATATTTTATTACTACTTTTTCTTTTGGTTTATCCGTTTTTTTTAAATACTTAAAAAGAGTATAGATAATTAAAAAACTATATACTAAAACCTGAACGAAAAATAGAGCCTGCCAACCCCCATAAGTAATATTCAAGACCCCTTCTTCCAGTAGAGATATTTTTTCAATTACTAAGGGGGTGGAAAAAACAAATGGAATATTTATTATTCCAATAACCAACAAGATTTTTTTTAAAAGAGTAAATTTTCCTTTGGAATTAAATAATTCCTCTATAAAAAAATAAATTAGGATAAAAAATAAAGGAGTAATTGACCAAGCCAACCTAATAAAAGTAATTCCTTGTTCCGTGGGCATAATTCTGGAAAAAAAAGCAAAATTAACCCAAATAAGCATCAAGGCAATCATTCCGTTAAACAAGTAAGAGGTTTTAGTATTTCCTTTTTTTAAATTAATTAAATAAACCAACCACAAGCTCAATATATTTATTACTATTACTGAAGTCTTAATTAGTTGGAGGGGAATTATTAAATTTCTCATATTTTTATTTTAAAATATTATTTACCTCTTTCTTATCTTTGATTATCATTTTATAAAAATTAGTAATAATCCTATTTTCTTCATTATTTGCTATAGCACTTGCTTCTTTTACAAATTCATTAAGAATATTATTGACATATTTCTCAAAAGAAATATCTTTTTTCAGCACCAATGTAACAATTGTTTCCATCCCATTTTTTTGATCATAAGAAATATCAACTATGTCTTTTTTAAAAATATTAGCTGCTCGGAATAACTTTGATATTTTAATTATTTCTTTGCGTTTATCTTCGTTATTATTAATTAATGCTATTTCAGTAAATATTTCAATATCCATACTTCTAAGCTTTAATAAGTCAATTGATATATCAACTATTTCATCAAAATTAGTTAAATTTTTAACTTTTTCTTCAAGGCTCTTTTCAGAAATGGCGAGCGTAATTAATTTACTCATGTAAAGGGCTGTAGAATCTCTAAGTTCTTTAGGGGTTTCTTTATAATTATAGAAAGAGAAATTCCTTAAGAATTCAATTACATAATTTTTTTTAACTCTTTGAGATAGATTTTCATCTAAAAAATCATCCAATATATTAACCATTACATCTATCGATAGAGAAAAATCAAGATAATTATTCGGAAATTTGTCACCAAAAGCCTTTTGTAAAAACATGGTTCTGGAATATTTTCTTCCTTTTTTCCAACTGTTGATAATTTGATCACTACTCTCCTTAAAAATATTTTTAAAAATATTCAGACTTGGTTTTTTACTCGTGTTTGAATTTTCTAAAATTAACTCAATATCTTCTAGTGTCCTTTTCTTATTTTTTTTATAATAATCACTATTATCTATATTCATCTGTTTTTAGTTAATAAATATTAAATTATTATAATAGAAATAAGATTAGTTAGCAAAAAAGCGCCGCTTTTGCGGCGCTTTTAATTTTATAAAGCTTCTATGGAGATATCCTTAGCAACTGATCTCCAGGTATAAACGGGGATGTTAAAAAATGGATACGGATTTAAGCATTCCAAATTAGTTAAGGCGTAATGCTGGATAACACGAGCATCAAACTCAACTTCTCTCAATTTGAATTTTTCCTCAACAACTGAACAATCACATTCTTTATAATTCTTAAAACTCACTACATTTCTGATAATATCATTAATTAAATAGTTCTCTGATTTGTATCCGGGTGTAAAAAGAGATAAATTTCTTTCCTTTTGAAGGCGATGGCGAACTTTATGACTGGCAACAAAAATTAGTTGCTTATTTAAATCATTAAGATAAGCCATCTCAGGAAATAAAATTAACATTTCCTTAAACTTTTTGGTAATCCCGGGAACATAAATATCGTATTCTTCCGTTTTTCCGTGATAAACTGATGTTATCCCCCAACAGTTAGTTTCATCAAAAAGATTAATACCGGCCTGCTCACTGAATATAAATTTTTCGATGTTTCTAATAGATTTTGCTAGAAAAGCAGCAATTTTCAGATCTTCAGAGGTCGATTTCCTTCCTAACTTTATACCATTTTTCTCCAAATAATCCCGACTATTTTTGTAAGGTGCGCTTTTGTTCATTAAAACCCCTCCTTTTTATAGTTGGTTATTATACAATAATTTTAAAAAAATACAAATTTGACACTTTTTTAAATTATTAATACAATACTAATGATATTTATTATTATTTAAACATGAAAACAAAAGAAAGAAACACCAGACAAAAACAAGTAGTTAAGGATTATTTATCCAACACATACTCTCATCCTACGGCCGAGAAGATTTATGAACAAGTAAAAGAAAAACAACCAAAAATATCAAAAGCTACAGTTTACAGAATCTTAAGAAATCTAAAGAAAAAAGGAGAAGTTCAAGAAATACCGGATGATATTTCCCGGTGGGATTATAACAATAAACCACACCCTCATTTTTTATGTAGGAAGTGTAAAAAAATATACGACATCGACGAAAAAATATCCCTTCCGGAGAAAACTAATTTTAAAATTGGAAAAGCAAATAGTTTTAGAATAGTTTTTACCGGTATTTGTAAAAATTGTAAATAAAAGGTCGAAGGAAAAAATATAATTACTAAAAAATATGGATCAGACACTTAAAAATTTAGCTAAAGCGTTTATTGGAGAAAGTCAAGCCAGAAATAGATATAATATGTATGCTTCTATTGCTAAAAAAGAAGGATATGTTCAAATTTCTCAAATTTTTAACGAAACAGCAGAACATGAAAAGCAGCACGCCAAATGGATGATGAGAATGTTTAACCAAATTAAAGATAATAAAGATTTGGATATTACCGATATAGAGGTTGCTGCCGAATTTAATTCTATCTTAGGTGATACGGTGGAAAACCTCCAATCCGCAATCGATGGAGAAAATTATGAAAACAGCGAAATGTATCCCGAATTTGCAAGAACTGCAGAAAAAGAAGGGTATCAAAAAATAGCTGACAGACTTAGGGCTGTTGCTCAATCAGAAGAGTATCATGAAGAAAGATATAGAAAGCTCATAAAGCAGGTAAAAGACGGAACCTTTTTTGAAAAAGAAGAAGAGGTTGAATGGGTCTGCTTAGAATGTGGAAGAATTCACAAAGGAAAAACTCCTCCGGAAGTTTGTCCTTCCTGCGACCATCCTAAAAGCTATTACAAAAGAAGATGTGATAAGTTTTAATTGTTAATAAAATAAAAAACACCGCCTAACGAAAAGGCGGTGTTTTTATTTATTGTTTTTTATATAGAGTACTGATCAAAAAAACGATTAAAGCTAACAAATAAAAAAGTTCCGCCCCCACTCTTCCTAATAAAGAAAATTTTAAACTCAATAAATAATTTGAAAAAATTCCAAAAATAAAAAATATTCCGGCAATCATAAGTAAAAAACCTCTCTTGAAGATATACTCATCCGAACTATTGCTGATTACTTTCAAATATTTATAAATTCCGAGACCAAGAGAGAAGATAGCCACCAAACCGATTGCAATAAGGCTAATCTGGGTATAGGTGTCAGTTCTATGAGTTCTGATGATAAAATTACCCATCTCAGCTATAGGAGTTCTGGGTTGATTAAAAAGACTAACAAAAGAAAATAAATTGCTGAAACTGGCAACAGATAGAATTAAAAAAGGTAAAAAAACCTTCCAAAATTTTTCTTCAAGGATATTTAAGGAAATATAACTGAAAAACATTATTGCCAAAAGAACTAATCCCCTACCAATAATATTTATTGCTGAAATTAAAAAATCAACTCGAAAATCAATAATGCTGAGAATTGAAACTGAACTAAAAAGAAAAACTACCGACAGTAGCAAAAAAGTAAAATAGAAATATTTTATATTTATATTTTCCGGATTTCTTTTTGTGGATAAATATAGCTTATAAGTTATCACAGAAGAAATTATAAATTGAACCGTTCCAAGTATTGTCTCTATCGGCATTGTCTGATTTAGATTAATTAACTTTTTAAATTATAATTGGATACAAAAAGTAAATCAAGTAAATTTAACTTGATTTTTATTTTTTTCATTGTATAATATTAGAAATTGCAAAGGAGGAGGTTTTAAAATGAAAGTAATAGATGTCTACTCATTAAGAAATCCGAATGCCGATCCGGAAACAAAATCCTTAAGGAAGGAATACCAAAAAGCAATTGAAGAATGGAATGACTTAATGGAAAAATATGAAAAAACACCGATAGAAATAGAGAGGAGACGACTTGAGGAAAAGTTATGCGAAGCAAACAAAAAAATAAGTAGACTTAAAAAGAAGTTAGTGCAAAAAAGCGACTCTTAAAAAAGAGTCGCCTTTTTTTAATCCTCTCTTTCTGCTCCGGGATAAAAAAATAAAATAATTAAAAATAAAAGATTAACTAAAGGTAAAAAAATCATTAACCCCCACCACCCACTCTTTCCCATATCTCTCAATCTACTTAAAATTAATAAAAATAAAAGCAAAACGGAAACTCCAAAAATCAACCATAAATAAAAGGCTAAATCGTAACGATAATTAGAAAAGTAATAAATAGCAAATATGGAAACCGGTAGGTTAACTAAAAAATTACCAATAAAAAATTCTACTCTATTTATTTTTCCCTTTAAAATTTTTTTAATTATTCTCATCAAAAAATTTTTTATTTTTTATTTTTTCAGGTAAAAAGCTTTTGCTTGAATACATTTGATATCCTTCTCCATAGCCCTTTTCTTTCATCAAATTAGTCGGGGCATTTCTTATTTCTAATGGAATCGATAAGTTGCCATACTTTTCCACTGCTTTTAGTGCTCTCTTATAGCCCTGATAGACTCTCCTGTCTTTTTTACACTTCGATAGATAAGTAACCCCATGGGCTAAATTAATTCCGGCTTCCGGCAAACCAACCGTTTCTACAGCTCTAAAAACTTCATTAGCAACTACCAAAGCCGTCGGTTGCGCCATTCCGATATCTTCAGAAGCAAAAATAACCATTCTACGAGCAATAAATTTTGGATCTTCTCCCGCCTTAATCATTCTTGCCAAATAATATAAAGCAGCGTCCGGCTGACTGGCTCTCATCGATTTTATAAAAGCGGATATTAAATTATAATGACCATCTCCTTTTTTATCATAGCGAAGATGAGCTTTTTGTAAGCTTGATCTTAAATTATCAAGATTAATTTCTCCATAAATCTTTTGGGTATTTTCTAAAATCGTAATTGCTTGTCTAGCGTCCCCATTGGATATCATCGCCAACCACTCCTTTTCTTTCTTTTTTAATTGAAAATCAGTCCTTTCGATTATTTTTTTAATCTCTTTTTTCTCTAAATTATTAAATTGAAAAACTCTACATCTGGACAATAAGGCGGAAATAACTTCAAAACTGGGATTTTCAGTCGTTGCTCCTATCAGATTAATTTCTCCCTCTTCTACATACGGTAAAAGAAAATCTTGTTGTGCTTTATTTAAGCGATGAATTTCATCTAAAAATAATATTTTTGGTTGGTTTCCGAAATTTAAATTCACAATCTCCCTCATATCGTCTTTTTTAGCCGAAACTCCGGAGAGAGTAAAAAGTTCACTGGAAAAATTATTTGCATATATATGAGCAAAGGTTGTTTTTCCCGTTCCCGGCGGACCCCATAAAATAAACGAAAAAAGATGATTTTTATTAATAGCCTCTCTCAAAGGTTTACCTTTTCCGACCAAATGCTTTTGACCTACGAAATCATCCAAATTCTTCGGTCTTATTTTGTAAGCTAAAGGTTGCATTAAAATGAATTTAAAAATTTATTTACTCTTTGATCTACTATAATGTCGCTCTTTTTAATCGGTCTCAACAATGATAATCCCTCCAAACTCGTACACCTGCTGAGTGCTACGTATGCTTGCCCGTGAGAAAATGTCCCGTTTTGAAAATCAATCATCGCCCTATCAAATGTTTTTCCTTGAGCTTTGTGGATTGTCGTTGCCCATGCTAATCGAATTGGCAATTGGTTGAAAGAGCCGACTTCATCCGATTTAACTTCTTCAGTTTTACTATTGTATTTATATTTTAATCTTTTCCATTTGTAATTAGAAACTTTAACTATTCTTCCGTTTTCTAATTTTACTCGTAAAAGCGGTTCATTGGAATCAATTTCTAAAATTTCCCCAATATCACCGTTGATCCACCTTCCGTCTTTGTCGTTATTTAAAAGCATTACTTTGGCTCCTATTTTCAATTTTAATTCTTTTGCGGTCGGTAGATAAGATTTTGGAAAACTGCCTTCTACTTTACCCCCGAATTGATACTCTTTACCTTTTAATTTTCTCAATTCTTCAGAATTTATTTTATCTACTTTTCTATTAGTTGTGGTTAAGAAAATACCGTCTTCTTCCAAATTAAACTCTTTTACGTTCTCATTTATTTTTTCTAAATCCCTTTTTTCTACTCTTCCTTTCCGTATTTTATTTAAGATTTTCAAAAAATCTCCGTTTTTTTGCCTGTGGACCGTTCTTAATTTTATGACTTCCGGATCAATCTTTTTAAATTGATTTGCTGAAAAGAAATAAGGTGTTTTGTATCTTAATCCGTAAAAATCTTTTTCACTTCTACTTAAAACCGGAGGTAATTGATAAAGGTCACCAACCATTACAACTTGAACTCCTCCAAAAGGAACGTCTTCTTTAGGGCCGTTCATCTTTAAAAAAACACTTATGCAATCCAAAAGATCAGCTCTAACCATTGAAATTTCATCAATGATCAAGGTATCTAAATTTTTATAAAGCTTTCTGTTTCGATAAGTCTTTTTTACATTCTCGGGAGCTATTCCCGGCTTGAATCCAAAAAAAGAATGGATTGTTTGACCATCAACATTAACCGCTGCAACTCCGGTAGGAGCTAAAACCACTATATTTTTTGTACTTTTATTTCTTAAATGTTCTACCAGTGTTGATTTCCCAGTACCGGCTTTCCCGGTAACGAAAAAATGCTTGTTGCTTTTTTCTATAACCCGGACCGCTTCTTTTATTTCTTCACAAATTTGTCTAGTCATACTTATAAAATATCTGATTATCGTATCTCAATTCTATATAATCAAGACCATCTATTTCTCTTATTTCTTCTTTTAACAAAAGTTCCAATCTTTTTAATTGATTGTCCAAGCTACTTCTGAAATCTAATCTAATCTGAAAACCTTCTTCCATTTCCAAAAAGAGACTTCTTTCTTCTTGAATATAAATTCTTTTAGTTTGAAGATTGAAATCATCCGACAATTCAAAAATTGCTTCATTTATAAATTTTATTCGTTCTTTAGAAGTAACTTCATCTCCCAAAGAAAAATTTGATTTAAGGTTATCAATTACTATTATTTTATCTTCAGTCTGATCAACACCCTTGAAGGCAATACCGCTAAAATCAACCTCAAAACATTTATTATCGCTTGTGCACCAAATAAAATCAGCTTTTCTTTCTTTTAAATCAACCTCCAATTTATTCGGAAATATCTTCTTTATGTTAATTTCTTCCAAGTGTGGAAGTGAAGAAATTATCTTATCTTCAGTTAATTTAGTTGATAAAAACACTAA
>CAYWPY010000005.1:0-6802 GCA_964460255.1 uncultured Candidatus Saccharibacteria bacterium
TTTTTCCTTCTTCTTCTATTTTTGTTAATGACCACCATTTTATTCCAACTTCTAAATCAGTAGCAGAAAGACATAAAAAATTATCTTCCGTTGATAAATGAATATTTTTTAAAATAGGTAAAGATACCGATTTAGTAGTTATTCTTCCCGTTAAATTAACACCTTCCTTTAATTTATTTTGAAGAATTTTAAATTTCATATAATTATTATTTTATTTTTTTAAACATTTATTGTTACTATTAATACTCTGTAAAACTTTATTTTTTAATTGAAATTAAGATAAAGAATAAGTAGTGGAAAGATTTTTATAAAATTCTTAATAAGCTGTTGAAAAGTTATCTAATTTTTTTTAACGTTTTTTATTAACTTTTTCTTTACATTTTATTAACTTTTTCTTAACAACTTTTCCACAATGGTTTAAACCGACATCATAATTTGTTTTATTACTGAAATTTCTTCTTTTATATCATCTTCATTATCAATTTTCTTTTTTATTTTTTTATAAGAATACATAACTGTAGTATGATCTTTACCTCCTATTTTTTTACCTATAAAAGGAAAGGAATATTCAAGCTCTTCTCTAAAAAGATACATAGCTACTTGTCTTGGTTTTACTATTTCTCTTTTTCTTGAAGTTCCTTTTAAATCACTTTCTGAAATTTCATAATATTTAGTGATAGCTTTTATTATTTGATCCGGAGAAACATTTTTAGTTGGTGATTCTAAGATATTTTTAAGAATTTTTTTAGTTTCTTCAATAGTTATTTTATTTCCGGTTAATTTATAATTAGCAATTAATTTATTTAAAGCACCTTCTAATTCTCTAATATTTTTTTTAATATTTTCCGCTATATATTCACAAACTTTATCCGGAATATTAAATTCTTTTTCGTGAGCTTTATTTTTTAAAATTGCCAATCTGGTTTCCAAATCGGGAAAATTAATATCGGCAATCATTCCCCCTTCAAAGCGAGATCTTAACCTTTCAGTTAAGGCTCGGATTGATTTTGGAGGACGATCGGAAGATAATATAATTTGCTTATTTTTTTCATATAAATCATTAAAAGTATGAAAGAATTCTTCTTGAGTCTTTTCTTTTCCAGATAAAAATTGAATATCATCAATTATTAATACATCAACATCTTTATATTTAGATTTAAATTGTTCCATTTTTCCATTTCTAATTCCGTTAACCACTCCGGTAATAAATTGTTGAGCGGTAATATATTTTACTTTTTTTTCTACTTTTACTTTATTACCTATTGATTGTAATAGGTGAGTTTTCCCTAAGCCTACTTTTCCGTATATAAAAAGAGGATTATATACGGTTCCCGGGTTTTCGGCTACCGCATAAGCAGCTGCATGAGATAATTCATTAAAAGGGCCAACTACGAAATTTTCAAAAGTATATTTAGGATTTAAATTACTTTCTCGATCAACAGTTAAACCTTCAAATTCCATCTGATTATCATTCTTTTTTTCCTTATAAATCTTTTTTTCTTTTTTCTTTTTTTCTATTTTATAATTAATTTCATCAACATCTTCCCCCAAGTTTTTAACAGCCTTGGTTATAGTTTGATTATGCTTATTTTTTAACCATTCTTTAGTAAAGGAATTAGGAACGGCAATAGTAATTTTACCTTCTCTAAATTCAAGTAATTTAGTATTTTTAAACCAAGTATTAAAATTAGCTTGAGAAATATTTAGTTGAACTTCGGCTAATATTGATTCCCAGAATTTTTCTTTTTCCATCGGTTTGTTAAATTTATTGTGGAAAAATTATAACATAAATAAAAACTGAGGAAAACTTTTAAAATAATGAATAACTTGTGGAAAAATTGTTTAAAAACAGTTAAGAATATAACTTATTAATAGTGGTTATTAATTTTATGGATTTGAAAAATAAAATTTTAATTAAAAATAAAAGAAAAGTTTTCCACAACTTATTAAGAATTTCTAAATATTAAATTTTGACTTTTATCCTTTTTTCAATTAAAATCTATATCAGCCTTAGATTAAAAAGCTAAAAAAAATAAAAAAATGTCTAAAACATATAGTCCGAGTAAAAAAAAGAGAAAGAGGAAGCATGGATTTTTAAATAGAAAAAAATCAAAAAATGGAAAGAAAACTTTAAAAAGAAGAAGAAAAAAAGGAAGAAAAAATCTTTCCGCTTAATTAATTCGAAGTCGTTTTCAAATCTATATGCTTTCACAAAAAAATAGATTAAAGAAAAAAAGAATTTTTAATTTAACTTTTAAAAAAGGAAAAACCTTTAAAAATAATTTTATAAAAGTTAAAATTAAAAAAAATAAAAGTAAAGAGAAAAGAGTTGGGTTTGTTGCTCCGATAAAAAATTTTAAAAAAGCAACGGAAAGAAATAAAGTAAAAAGAATGTTAAGAGAGGCTTTTAAAGTTTTTTTAGATGAAATTCCGGATGGGGTATATATTATTTTTATTGCTCAACCAAAAATTAAAAATAAAGATTTACAAACGATTAAAAAAAAGATGAAAGATATTTTAATTAAATCTAATCTTTTAAGATAATGATAGGTAATTTCTTTTACGTAGTTTTTTATCAGCCGTTATTTAATCTTCTAATATTTTTATATAATAATATTGGGGATTTGGGTTTGTCCGTAATCTTAATAACATTAATAGTTAAGGGTATTTTATATCCGGTTTCGGCAAAAGCGACCAAATCACAAAATGAATTAAAAAAGATACAACCCAAAGTTAAAGAACTACAAGAAAAATATAAAGATGATAAAGAAAAACAGGCGGAAAAAGTATTAGAACTTTACAATAAAGAAAATATAAGTCCTTTTTCGGGAATTATACCTTTATTTATTCAATTTCCGATAATTATATCTCTTTTTCAAATTTTTAGAAGAGGGTTGGGAGCCGGAGAATTAGTTAATCTTTATGATTTTATTCAATTTCCGGAAACTATTAATTATATGTTTTTAGGAATGATGGATTTATCCGAGCCGAGTATTATATTAGCCGTTATAGCGGGAATAGGGCAATTTATCCAAGTTCAAATTACGATGGGATCGGTGGATAATGAAAATAGTAAAAACAATAAAAAAGGTGGATTTGGAGAAATTATGAAAAGTCAAATGAAATTTATGTTACCCTTGGTTACCGTCTTTATTTTATCCAGCTTACCCTCGGTAGTGGGGATATATTGGATAATAACAGTAGTTTTTTCCATATTTCAACATTATTTAATAAAAAAATAATAAAATGTTAGAAAAAAAAGATATTGAAGAAATAAAAAAAATATCAAGTAATTTTTTTGAAAAAATAGATGATGATATAACTATCCGAGTTGAAAAAGTAGATGATGAAAATGTTGAAATTAATGCTAAAATGAACAAGCCACAAGTATTTATCGGTGAAAACGGAAAAACACTAAAAGGAATGGAAAGACTTTTGAGAATTGCTCTCAGAAATAATATAGATAAAAGATTTTATATTGATTTGGATATAAATGATTATAAAAGAAAAAAGAGAGAATATTTAGAAGAAAAAGCAAGAGAAGCAGCTAATGAAGTTTCTTTAACCGGAGTAGAAAAGAAAATGCCCGTATTACCGGCCGCAGAGAGGCGTATTATCCATGTTGAGCTTCAAGATAGAGAAGACGTAGTTACCGAGAGTTTTGGCGAAGAGCCGGAGCGTCAGGTGGTAATTAAGCCCGCTTAAAATTTATTATTTTCTTTCCTTCTCTCCTCTTTTATTTTTTCAATTTCTTCAGGAGTAGAGGTTATTATTTGGTCTTCTTCACGGGAGGCCATTATTTTTATAGCGACATGTTTTTTACCGGCAAAAAAGATACCTTCTCCAACCTCTCCTTCTAATAAAATATATTTTTCTTGATCGGTTAAATTAAAAGTTTCTTGAACCATACTAATAACGGCCGGCGATTGTTTAAGTAAAAATCTTAAAGCGGAATTAGTGACAATTGGTTGACCATATTCTGATTTCATAAAGTCGGCTACGTCTTGAGTTATGGTAGTTACTCCCAAACCGTATTTTCGGGATCTTTTTACCAAACCGAAGAGGAAAGAAGCTCCATCTTCATTTTGCATCATCCACCAAGCTTCATCGACTACCAAAACCCTTCTCTTTGTTGATCTGGTAATAACCTTCCAGATAAATCTCATTATTATAAACATAGCCATCGGTCTTAAATCATCTTCCAAATCTCTAATACCGAAAACAGTAAGATTATTGTCAGTGGATACGTTTGAATATTGGTTAAAAAATTCAGAATAAGCACCACGAGTAAACCTTCTTAACCTAACCAATAAAGAATTCGTTCCTTCCATTGATTCTAAAACTTGTTCCAGATCGGATAAAAGTGGTATTTTTTCATCCCAAGTTGAAGGATCACTATCGGAGGTTATATCCCGAGCAGCATAAGTTTCTTTTAAAGCTTGATCAATTAAAGCATCTTCTTCATTAGTTAAACCACCGAGCATTATTCTTATTAAACCAACTAAATTTATTATATTCGTTCTTATTGCATCGCCCGGATTTTCATCTTTATCCGGAGGGGGAATATCAAGGGGGTTAATATGACTATCGGATCCAAGTGATATATTATAAAATTTTCCCCCTACTTCTTCTGCTAAAGTTTTATATTCGTTTTCGGGATCAATTATTATTACGTCCGTTCCGGTCATTAAAGCTCTAATAGTTTGTAATTTAACTAAATAAGATTTACCGGAACCGGAAGTTCCGAAGACTACTTGATTTGGGTTTTGAAGACTAAATCTATCAAAAAGAACTAAAGACCTGTTATGCAAATTTATGCCGTATAAAATACCTTCATTTGAACTTAAATCAGAAGAGATAAAAGGAAATATACTGGATAAGGGTTGAGTATTCATTCGGGTATAGGTTTTTAATTTATCCAGACCGTAAGGAGAAGTGCTGATAAATCCTTCTTTTTGTTGAAAAAGAGCCGGTTTAATGTAAACGACTTTTGATTCGAATATTGATCTCAAATTATTTTCAATGTCGGATAATTGATCTTCAGTGTCACCATAAATTGTAATATATAAACCGAATTTAAACATTCTTTCTTCTGCTGATTGAAGACGATCTCGTAATTCTTCCAAGTCACCATAGGCGGTTTCCAAAACCGGATCTCTAACCAAACCCTTTTCCTTATTTTCACTTATTTGAGCTTGAACTTCAGTTAATTTTTTTCTTAATCTTTTTAAAGTCTCTCCGGTATCGACGGGATCAATAAAAAAGGATATATCCATTTGAGCATCAAGATTGACAATCGGGGATAACCAACCACTGGTTAAATAATGAGGATAAGAAAAAACAAAAAATGAACGAGTCTTTTTTTCTCCGAATTTTAAATAATTTTGTTCTTCTTCAATAAATGAAGGAGCAACTATATCTTTTACAGTTAAAGTTGAAGGTTCGGACACGGAACTACTTTCTTTTAATCCGAGTAACTCATCCAATTTATTTTTTATTTCTTCAAACATATTAGATTATAGACTTAATTTATTAGTTCTTCGGGGAATTCGGGATAGTAACCGGTTTCCGATTCTTTAGGGTGATGCAAGGTCCAATAGAGCTCGATTAATTCAGATGAAGTTAAAGGAGCGGCTTGAAGACTACATCTTCTTAAACCGAGAGCAACAAATTCCATCCTTTGCATTAATTGTTTTCTTAATCTTTTAAAAGATTCTTCAGTTAGTTTAGCACCCGGTGTTTCGTGAAAATTATATGGAACGACAACAAAGAATTTTTTAGATAGAATAGATTCTTCCTCAACAAATCTTTTAATAAAATTACGATAACTTTCAGTTTGATGTTGGAGTAATTCATTATTTTGTTTACTTTCCCATTTTTTTATTAAGTCTATGTAACCGGTCAAGTTTACTTTCCGGGATTGAACTATTATTTGACAGGTAAAATCAAGTGAGTTTAAAAAAGATTGAAATTGATTGATTATTGCCGTTTGTTCTTCAGTAGATTTTAAAGCTAAATTAACCGAAGAAATCATTAATATTCCTCTTAATGATTTATCTTTAAGAATTACGACTCCTTCCCTTATTTGACTTATTTCTAAAAAATCTTGAGTGCTTTTTTTGCTCATAAATTAGTAAGTTTCTATTTTTTTTGATATTTTATCCAATTTTCCTCTTCTTTGAGTTGTCGGGAGAATATTATCATCGTTTTCTTCCTCCTTTTCTTCAATTTCTTTTCTTTTAATTGTTTTTGGGTGAAGTTCTTTCTTTTTCCAAAAGTATGTTTTTGATCCTGATAAAGTAAAGGATATATATTTTCCAATCATTGTAATTAAAGGTTGACCGTTTATTTTACCAAAAGCTAAAGCGCCGGTAATTGATCCTATTATCATCGCTAAAATGAAAAAGATAAAAAAACTATCCACTATAAGGTAAACAAAACCGACAAGAATCATTCCCGCCAGAAGAAATAAAAATTGTTTAAAACTGGCCGGACCGAATATTTTTGCTTCGTAATCTATGTATCTTGGTATTTTGAAACGCATAAGTAGATATTTAAACTATAAGTATTTTACCACAAAAAGATTACAAGATAAAAGGGTTGACAAAATAGTAAATTAATTATATAAAATAAGAGAGGAGTACATTAAAAATTAAAATAAAAAAAGGAAGTGATCTTATGTTTTTTGGACTAATTGTAGAAGTTCCGGAATCAGAAGCGATAGTACTCG
Organism: uncultured Candidatus Saccharibacteria bacterium; assembly: GCA_964460255.1. GTDB lineage: Bacteria > Patescibacteriota > Minisyncoccia > Minisyncoccales > PWPS01 > PWPS01. The sequence continues at coordinate 6,731 of CAYWPY010000005.1, forward strand.
AAAAGTTGGGAGGCTACTCACGAACATTAGTAGCCTGGAAAGATTATTTTATATCCGCAGAAGACAAAGATG
>CAYWPY010000005.1:6902-24790 GCA_964460255.1 uncultured Candidatus Saccharibacteria bacterium
TCACGAACATTAGTAGCCTGGAAAGATTATTTTATATCCGCAGAAGACAAAGATGGTTTTCGTAAAGGGGATATTTTAAAGAAAAAAGAAAAAGTAAAAAGAGAAGGAATAAAGCCTCTGATTGGAAATTACTTTTGGAAGATTCCGGTTCTGGAAAAAATTTATTCTTATGAGTTGGAATGGAAAGAAAATCATTACAGAAAAGGTCAAGATGAAAAGAAGGGGGAGAGAAATACAGAATCTTTTAGCTCTATTGATCTAAAGCAACAAGTATTTGTCTCTTCTGTTGACGGAACTACGGGAAGTCCTGCCGGGGCGGAAAGTACCGATTTAACTGAAACCAGCTTTAACCGCTTAGATGTTGACGTTGAATATTTAGTTACTATGCGAGTAGTTAACCCTTACATCTTCCTATTTGACTCTCCCGGTAATTCTTTTGATGAGGTTATGGATTATTTAGACACTCGAATTTCTGACATAATATCACAATGTGAAGTTAATTTGTTAAAGAGATTGAAAGGATCGGGAGAAGCCCTATGGTGGGGACTTGGAAATCCGGAAGTTAAAAAAGATAAAAGTGAATATTATAGAAATGAATATTATCCGGAAATTAATGATGATGAAGAATTTGAAGCCCTTCAAAAGAAACAAAAAACTTTATGGGCTCAATATAAAAAAGATATTTCGTATTCTGATAATGTAGAAATTGTATTTAAAGGATTGAAAAACGATCGTTTCATAGCTGAAAAATGTCATGACTGGGGAATTGAAATAGATCCTGAAAGTATTGAAATAACCCGAGTACATGAGCCGGAAACAATCAAAAAAGCAAGAGAAGAAGCAGTTGAAAAAGAAGCAGAATTAACAAAAAGAAAAACGGAAAAGAAAATGGCCAAAGTAGAAGCAGAGACAGCAAAGATTAAAGGACAGGGAATTAGAAGTAAGGATTATGAAGAAATGAGAGCAATTGATGATCTAGCAAAATTATTTAGAAAGTATGGAGAAGGAAGTCCTTTAGAATCGGCTATAATGGTTAAAAAGGCTTATTTAGCCGCTGATAAAGGGCAACTGAAAGAGATTAATATTAAAGGATTGGAAGGAGGTTCAATAGCCAGTATTGCTGCCCAGTTGGGAATTGGTAAAGAATTGAGAAGTCTTTTTGGAAATGGTAATAATAATGATAATAGAAATTCTAGTACCGAAGCCGGATTTAAGCCGGAGAAAAAAGAAGAGAAAACAAAGAAAAAAGAAGAGAAAACAAAGATTGAATTACTGGATAAGGATGGAAATCCTTTTTACAGCTCAACTAAATAAAAAACCGGCTAAAAAGCCGGTTTTCTTTTTTTAATTAATTTGTTCTCTATACTTATCGTCTTTTTTAGTTATATCTTCAGATCTTTCAAAATTCAAGACTTTTTCATCTTCAGAAAAGATTTCTTGGTCCAATCTTTTTTTTATTTTTTCCGCTTTCTCAGTGGATAATTTTAAATTATCTTTTAAGAAGTCTATTACTTCAGCGTCTTTTAGCTTTCCTTTCTCTCTTTTAAGTAACAAATCAGCAAGAACAACTCCGGGATCATTAAATATAAATTCTCTTATATTTTTTTTATCCGATTTATTATACAAACCAAAGTCATCTACTATTTTTTTTATTTTATTGTCGTATTTCTCTTTTATTGGCATTTAATTATTTTTTAAATGGATTTCCATATTGATCAGTAAACGGTTGATCATTATTTCCTTTAAAAGTTTCATCATTATTACTTTCATCATTTTCTACTTTTATCTTACTTTCTCTTATTATTCTATTTGACCATTTGTCTTTATTTTTTCTGACGTGATCAGTGAATTTTTCGAGAGTTTCTTCGTTAGCTCCTTGTAGAGAAGTTACAAAATTTTGTTGTTGGGAAAAACTAGCACTGTTCAAGCTTTTCAACATGGAAGGATTATCAACAACTCTGGAGGCTATTTCTTGGCGGTGAGTTTCATTTGTAATTTTGTTAAATTGAATATCTTTAACATCATTTCCACTCATATTATTTATTGATTCTCTCATCTTTTCCATACCTTCTTCAATACTATCGGCTAAATCAATGTGAATATCCGGTCTGCTTTTTTCTATCTTCTTTTTAACATCTTTATTTAAGGATTCCCAGTTATTAATTATTGTATCTTTTACTTCATCAAAATCTCCTCTTTTTGCTATTTCATTTAATATTGGCTGTTTTTCATAATCTTGAGTAGTTCTGCTATTTAATTTTTCTTTTAATTCTTCAGGAGTTGCGTTTTTAATAAAATCACTATTTTTACCTTGCACTTTACTTAAAGTAGTTTCGGGACTTTTACCTCTGGCCATTGATACTCTTCTTTGCCATTTACTGGTTTTGAGATCGGCTTTTCGCCAAGTTCTCTGCAAGCTACCGGCCAGACCGGTTTTATTTTGAGCTTGTTCTAAAGCTCTTTCTTTTTCTTCAATTCCTTCTTTGGTAGCTCCGGCGGCGGCTTGACCTTTCATTCCTTCTCTTAAGGGACGGGTAACCGGAGCGGCTGCTTTTTTAAATCCGGTAAAGGCATTTTTAGTTTGGCTAATAATAGCTTGTGCTCCTTCGGGCATAAACTTTTTCGTCATGTTGGCAGAAACTATAAGAAAAGCGGCCAGCATTATGTAGTAGATAAAGATACTACCGATTCCTTCAAAACCAATAATGGTAGTCGGTGGATCTTCGGGGCGCAAAGGACTAACCGCTACGGTGCTTAAAAGTAAAAAGAAGAAGAGAATTGCTCCCAAAAAAGACCAGCCGACTAAAGCATTAAGCCACTTGTTCCACCATTTTTTGGTTTCCGGAAGTGACCAAGAAACAAAAGCCAAAGGAGATAAAACGGCCAGTATTTGAATAATATATATACGAGCTAAGAATAAAAAAGCATAAAGAAGTAGAGTTGAGCCGATAAGGATACCAATTACCACTTGCAGGACGGAGCTAATAATAGTAGGTAAAAAGATAGTGGTAGTGGTGGTGATAAAGGCAAATTGCGCCATTGGAGCGGTAAAAGGGACTAAAAAGCTAACAACCAGCCCTCCCGTATAGCCAATTAAAGTTGTCCATAAAGAATCCCAACTGGTAAATATTGCCTCGGTTAATTGAGCTCCAATATCATTATCAAAAAAGGTCATTAAAATTATGTTGGCTATATCAACTATCCCTCCTACTAAAACTAAACTGAAATTAACTAAAAGAGCAACTATAAGAATATTGGGAAGTGTTTTTTTAAGACTGTAAGTATCTCGATCCAGAATAACTGAAATTCCGATAATAATAAGAACGATTATTATTGCCGTGTTAGCTAAGCTGGAGGTAAATTGCCAACCCACTTGAACCATTGCACTCTCCATAATTTCCAAATTTTCGGGATTGGCAGCTATTTCTAAGAGCCAAACGGACAGATTTAAAATTAATCCCGATAAAATAAGGCCGATGATTAAAAATATAAAAAAAGTAGTAAAAGGAAGGGTTAGTTCCGATATACCCTCAAGAGAAGAAGAAAAGAAATCAAATATTCCGGTTCCGATTAGAGCATGGGTAGTCAGTGGAAAGAGAAGTAAAATTAAAAACAAAAAGAGATAATTTTTTTTATTAAAAAATCTTAATTTCAGTGCTTTTCTAAAAATTAAATTTTTTATTTTAGAAATATATATTTTCATTTTTTATTATTTAATTTAAATTACCGGTTATATCAAGTGTGGCATTTGTGTTCCCGGAAATTGAAAATTCACACTCTACTTGACCACTGGGAGCAGTTTCATTACATTCTTTATTATTAGTAGATAATTCAATTTTTCTATAACTCATGTTTTGACTCCCAGGATCTCCAATTAGGATAATTGAAGAATTGGCATCAACTTCAAACTCTTTAGTTTGTTCGTTGCTTACAGTTCCTAAATTTTCTCCGTTAGATTTAGCGGTTAATTTTGATTCATAAGAGCCCTTAGGTTCTTTATTTATTATTTTTAGTGTATAAGTGGGTAAATCAATGTCCAATTCTCTTTCGTGACGAATAAGCTCCATACAATTTGCCTCCCTATCAACGATCCCGTCAAAGTGATCCATAGTAGCCGCCGGTCTTGATATTTGGTGTCGACAAGTAGGAGTCGACCCCCAATTAACAAAAGGAATTGGTTTTGACTCTCCGTCATAGAAAGCTATAGAGCAGCCGGCTCCATCGCTGGCTACTTCATATTCGGACGGACACTTATTATAACTTGATCCGGCTAACTGACCATCATTGTCTTTTCTGATTTCTTCAAAGGCTTCCAAAAGACTGGGATAACCTACTTTAACCCACTCTTTAAGCTTTCTATTTTCTGGATCCAAGGTTAAACAGCGAGGACGATTGAACTTTTCATTACCTAGTAAATCTTCACAGGCCTCATCATCTTTTCCGAATATATTATAATTTTTTTTATGAAAGGATTTTTTTAAAACTTTTAAGACATCATCATCCTCTTTAATCGTTATTTCTGTGGTTTGTTTGTATCGCTTAGAATAAAGTTCTTCTAATTCGTCTTCAAGATTATCGTTATCCTTATAAGAAACTCTATTATTTTCATCAACCTCTTCTCCGGAATATGATTTTACCAGCATATAATAGCCGTCGATTTCATTTTTTCTGACTTCTAAAATTTGTTTGTGCTCATCAACTGGTTTACAAGCAATACTTTCAGTGGGAAAAAAATTATCATTTGTAGCTGTCATTCCGGGAACAGTAAAGAAAGTTTCTATATCGGTTCCGGCGCTATCATTATTTTCTACTTCCTGTATGGTTGTAAAAGCAAACTCGCATAAATTTTCTTTTACATTCAAACCCGCTTGAAATTCACCGAAGCCGGCCTGAGGATCGGGAGGAGATATGGTTTTTATATTGGTTAGCTCCGGATTAATAGTATTTAAAAGCAGATAAGAACCCAAAAGAAGCAAAACTCCGGAAAAGCCGGAGATTATTTTTGATTTGGCGGACTTCATTTTAGAAGGGTTACCGGCGGAAGTAATGTATAAAAATCCGGCGTAAACTAAAATTCCGAAAAATATAATTACTCCCAAACCGATTCCCCATTCGTAAAAATATTTAACCAGTTTTGCAATTCCCGAACCACTATCCAAAGGAGTTCCCCCCGGAGAATCGGGCCAATTTAATTGCAGAGACCAATCCGAATCCTGAGCAAAAGCGGAACCGGTGGCTAAAAAGAGAAGTAATACACTTAGAAAAAATTTAAATTTTTTTATTTGTTTATCCATTGCTTGATTTTAGCATAAAAAAGAGATAAGTAGCAAGCTAATAATTGTTCAAAACTTCTTCTTCGACCGGACTGGTGTGTCTAATTATTTCAATACATTCAATAGGTTTATCATAACTTGAATCAACATCATTTCCCGAAGGGTTGGTTGAAGTTATCATTTCTCCGCAACGGCCGGCTAAATCAGTACTGTAAAGATTAAGAGAACAACCTCCACCGTCGGGCAATTTTTTATCTCCGGCCAAACAAGTAGTTTCCGAAGAATCCGGTTTTTGAGAAATGTAGAGATACTGTTTACTTGTTGTTCCATAGCCCGTAAACGATTGCTCTAAATCATAGCAATATTTTGGTAGACTACTACCGTCTTCTTCTAATTTTATACTTATTTCATCCGGGCAAGTTTTATCCGGATCAGCACAATCAACATCACAAAGCGGCTCTAAATTTGAATGCCCGTAAAAAGAACGAACTTTTATAAATTTTACTTTTTTTTCGCTTCCCTCTTCAATATAATCATCTCCAAAACTTTCATTTGATTTACAAACTATTGAAGAATAAGGATTCATTTTTATAAAATCCACTTCTCCTTCTTGAATAATGGCTTTTTCTAAATCACCATTACTTTCTAAAGAATAGGAGACTATTCCGTAATCACAAAGCTGATCCTCGGTACGATCATCCATTTTAAGGGCTTCTACGTCCGGTTCTAAGGATAAAACGTTTACGTTTGATATTACGGACAGCTCGGGATTTAAAATTGAGATAAGAAGCCAAGAACTAAAAAGAAGGAGCAATCCCAAAAATGAAGAGGAAAGTCTATTTTTGGCTTTTGATAATTTTTGATAATTACCGGTAGAAGTTACATAACTAAAGCTGGCGTATATTAAAACTCCAAAAGTTAAGATTATTCCTAAAACTATTCCCCATTCAAAGACATAATTAACCAACTCGGAAATTTTGGAGGTGGCTGAAAGAGAGGCTCCCCCCGGAGAATCGGGCCAATTTAATTGCAGAGACCAATCCGAATCCTGAGCAAAAACCGAATTTTTAGATAGAAATAAAAAAGAGAGAAATAAAAAAGCTCTTATTTTTTTAGCAATTTTATTCATCTTTATTCAGTTGAATTGAAGAAATAATCATATTGAACTCATTTTTAAAGTCCTCCCAATTTTCATTAGCTGAATTGAGAGTAATTAAAAAAATATCTTCTTCGTTTATCAATCCTAAATTATTTGACTTAAAAGTAGGGCGCTCATTTACATAAGTAACAACTTCCATGGAGATAAAATAATCACCCTTTTCTTTTTTTATGATTTGTGAATAGCTATTATTTTCTTCTTTTTCAAATTTATCTTCCATCACAGTTTCCAAATTACTTATCGTATTTTCTTGTAGATTTAATTTTTGGACTGAAATTATACCTAGTGAAAATTGAGGAATTTTTGATTTCATAGCCAAGAAAATAATTTCACTATCTATATCGGAATCTTCATCATCGATAGTTATCTCTTCTAACTTTTCTAAATCTTGAGAGTTAAGATCAAAAGAGTTTTGATTACTTTCCTCTTCTGAAATGGGATTAAAGATATCTAAGACGTCTTCATTTTCCATTTCTCTCCACTCGGAAGGATAAGAGAAGCTAAGTTTGTTATCGGGACTGACAAAATCATTATCTAAAGATATTGATTCTTCTTTTTGATTATTTTCTTCTTGCGGGGAAGAGAAAGAAACATTGTTTTCATTTTCTTCCAAATCTTCTAAAGAGCGATTAATCTTTTTTCCCTGACTAACAACTCGAAAAGTTAAAATAGCAATTAAAAAAACTATTATTATTATCGAGATGAAACGTTCATCTTTTTTCATCTTTTTTTCTTTCATTTTTTTACTTATTTATAGATTTAAACCAGTTATTTGCCACCAAATGCCAAATTGATAACCGACCAAGGTTAAGCCAAGTCCAATTATAGTCCAGGCTAAAAAGATTAAAAGATAACCTTTTAAAGCATTATTCCAAAGAGAAAATACCTTTTTCATTGTTTGAGGATCACCCAGGGCGGTGTAATAAAGGTAGCCGGTGTAGAGTAAAAGAATAATTAAAGAATAAGGAACAATTATTTTTATTAAAATTTCTTCAATTATAAGACCGATCATTACGAAAAGATGGCCGATTCGACAATTATCTCTACTATCCAAATTTGGATTTTCAGTAAAGATATCAATATTTCTTCCGCAAGGAACGACGCCTTTAAAATTGGAGAAGACGGGGCTGACAATTTCAATGTAGTGAATATCGGATATCTTTCCTTTAACTATCGAATGATTATCTCCTGCTACCGCTTCACAATCTTCAGTTAAGCAGGCTTGAACCGTCCAACTGTAAGTTCCTACCTCCGGAAAAGTGTAAAGCAGAGAAGTTTCAGAAACAATATCTTCATGCAGGAGATCTTCGTCGGGTATTTTTTCTTCTAAATATTGTTGTCCGTAAGCTGATTCGATTAAACTTAATTCATTTGTCGGCTTTCCTATTCTTATTCGATAACCTTTTGCTTTCGGAATCGATTTCCATTGTAAGGTTTGGGTTCTTTCATCCATTGTTAATTGGGTCGGTTTTTCTTCATCTTTTTCTCCTAAAAGTAAATTCGGGGCCGGAAGATAAGGAATAAAGTTTTGAATTTCAGACGGATTTTCAAGTGAGCAGCCCCATTTAGCCATATCTTCATAAAAATTAGAGAGATCCATTTCAGAATCAGAAAGACTCAAATCCAAGTAAAGTCTATCTTCTTCTACCGGATTGGCGCAGCTGTAAACTTGATATAAATATTCTTTATTTAATTTTAAATCACCGAGATAAGTGTGATAGTTTTCAGAAATTATAGCTGCTCTATCCGCTTCTTTTGGGGGAATTCTTTTTTTAGAAGTGTTATTATTTTGGTTATTTTGATAATTTTGTTGAGGGTTTAAATCAACATCTTCAATTTTAGAATCTTCTTTACTTTGGATAACTATGGCGTAAGATTTGGCTCCCGGCATTTTATTCCATTCAAAATCAAGAGGGTAACGGGTTTCCTTTGTATTAAAAATACCGGGGGAGTCGGGATCATAAGAAGGATTAAGACCGGTCGGTTCTTTTCCCATAGTTAAAAATTCAAAAGGAGCATCATTAAAGTTTTCCGAGCGCCAAGGAGAACATTCTTTTTCTTTTTCTACCCAATTTAAAACATCTTCGTAATAAGAATCGCTTTTTGGATTAAAGCCATGATCCGTATTTTCATCCCAACAAGCTTTTACATCCCACTGGTAATAAGTATTAAAATCTAAGTAACCACTCCAACTATACGGAATTAAATCATAACTATAAGGATCATAAGTTAATTCTCCCAGATCATAATAAACCTCTCTTCCTTTTTGAACTCTAATTTTCTCCCAATCGCTTTCTCCCGATTTTCTTATTCTATAAACGTAACTTCTGGCTCCAAAACGCCTTTCCCATTTTAGAGTAAAAGGAAAGCCGACAGTTGCTTGCTCGTCGGTAGCCCCGGCCGTAATATTTTTAGGAAAACTATTTTTGGGAGCAAATAGTTTATCTTCTTCATTTTCATCCAATTGAAATCTCCATTTTTGACTAAAGTCGGTACAGGCAGTATTCCCTTCATCGCGACAAGTAGCTACGTTCCAAGAATAAACATCAACATCTTTATCTTCGGAAAGAGTAAAGTATTCTATTTCTCTATCAATGTGGTTGGGAAGAGGGTAAAGAAGGTTTTCTTCATGACTTTCTTTTGGTCTTGTTTTATATTCACAAACAGGCATTCCATCAAAAGTATTTTTTAATTGCGAATGGCAGTCTTCTAAAACCGGTTTTCCGTAATCTTCCATTCCGATGGTTTTTTGATTAACTTTAATCGAATCTCCAAAAGTGATTAAATATGATTTTGGTGGACGGGGCATTTCTTGTGGACTGTCCTGATACCATTGTTGGGTCCAATTTAAATTTTGCCTAAATGGAACTTGGTCTTGAAAAACCAATGCGCCCGGGTTTTCACTCCATAAAGAGAAAGGATCTTCCAAAGAATTAATCCAGTTTCCCAAGTTTCTACTTTCTTCCATGTAGAGCGGTTCATCTCCTTCATTAATACTATTTTTTAGAAAAGTAAATTGATTATTTTGAGAATTTAAAGTTTGCCACTGGGTATTATAATCTCGAGTATCAATATGAATAAAAGAGTTATAAAGTGCAAGACCTCCGGTCCAAGATCCGTTTTTACGAGCATTATTTAAAGTGCTGTGAAGATTTGAAAGAGAGGTGCCGTTAACCGTTATATCCAAAGCCATATTTCTCATATGATAACTGGTTGTTGATCCGTCTATTTTACTGTTGTAGGGATAATCACGATATCCGGAATTAACTCCGATTGACCAACCATTTTGATTTATTGCCAATTCTTGAACAACTTGAGCGGTGGGGATTATTTTTCGCCAACAATGAGTAGGATCGGCTTCAAAAAGAGGAGGTATTGTGGTGGTTCCACCGGCGTTAGCGATTTCCTTGGAAAAGGAAGGTCTTACTCCTTGTGAGGTAAGCCATTTCTCATATATATCAACATTACTAGTTCCTTCGATTCCCAAGGCGTTTTTAACATCTTCACTGGCCGGAGATTCTTTTTTTAGGTAACTTGTTTGACACTCCAAGCCGGAGTTATCTTCTATTTCTCCGGGAATAAGTCCTTCTCCTTCGGCCGGTTCAGCCGGTTCCTCAGGTGGAGGAGGAATAAGCTCTCCATCCGGATCTTGAGGATTAACTACAAAAGAACCGATTCCGGGAGTTCTTTCCGCCGGATATCTATACCCTTTTTCATAACCGTATTCCTCCGTTTTTATTCTGGTCGGATCATAATTGGGATCGTATTCTTTAGGGTCATAAGGAGAAACCCAATTAGGATCAATTGGAGTAATCAATTCCGGACTATCGCTGGTTTGAAAAGAAAAATGAGCTTCCGGACCCCTTCTACCTTCATCCTCTTCCAAATAGTCGTGAGGAGCGCAAGCGGCTTGTAACGTATAGCTATGCTCCACTCCGGAACGGAAAAAAGCCGGTCTTCCGTAAGAGTTGTAAACTTTTTCAATTATTTCCTTTACGTTATTGTCTTCAAAGCGACCAAGAAGATTATTTTTTATCCAAGCTCTTTTCGGACGATTGTAGTCGTACTTGGGATTAAATTCAAGAGGATTAAAAGTATTATCGTTTAGCCAGATTTCTTGTTCTACACCACAATTATCACAGTAAAGTATATTATCCCGATCATAGCGCATAGTGTCTATACTTTCTCGATCATTAATTGAAGATCGGTAAGCTTGATAAGCTTTTTCATTTTCATAAAGTAAATCCTCATATATTTTGGAGGCTTCGGTGTATTCGTAATCCTTATTTATTAAAAAATTAATTACTTCGTGACGATAAAAGGTAGCCGGTCGATCTTCACGATTAATATTGTCAAATCTGATTATATAACTATCAACACAGGCGATATTTTGAGGATCATCATTGTCACATTTTTCAAGTTGACCATTTTCAATCCATCCTTCATGCCAACCGGGAATATTCCACCAAAATATCTTCGCAGGTAAAGAAACTTTATCCAGTGGCCTTCTTCCTCCCAAAATATTTTTTTCTCTTAAGTCGGAAATTCTTTCCGGAACTTCTCCACTGATAACTTCCGGAAGCCAAGGATTATTGAAGTAATAAGGGTCTTCTTGACCAAAAGCACCAACTTTTTCCGGTACTCCGGGGGGAGCTTGAAGACAGTCGTTTTGACAAGTGGGGAAAGGGATCGGTTCTCCGTATTTTTCTTCCAATTCTTCTTCTGTTAACCACTCAGCGCTGGAAGGCCAGGCTTTTTGCCAACTTCCCACCTCTTCAAAAAGCTCTCCGCTTTTACTTGGAGTATAACGATCGTATATCTGAACAAAATCACCCAACCAAGTCGGATTATTACAAGAAGCGGAGCGGCAATAACCGGCTTCAATGGCAACTTGTTGCCACTTTCTCATCATTATATCTCCTCCACATCCGGGATGCTCCGCTCTGAATTGACGCTCCTCATGAACAACTCTTTCCCTGTATATAAAACGGACCTCTCTTTCCGGATTGGGGCAAGGGTCAAGCGGTTCCGAGAGATTGGGAACCGAAATTTCTTCGGTCGGCTCTTCTTGAGAAAAAACAACACTAAAAGAGAGAAGAACAGTAATTAGTAATAAGAATATTTTTTTATTTTTTTTAGTCATTCTATTTTTTAGTAATTTGTTTTAACCGAAGAACATGTTCCTCTGAAAGGCATATCACTTTCCGGATTTCCGGGTTCATTTACAAAATTAAATTCTCCTGTGTGATAACATTCAAAAGAATTAACTGGACAACCAGAAGGAGATCCACAAGAAACATCATATTCACAAACGGGTTCACACTCTTTTCCTGGTCCAACCCACCACTTACAACTGTTGTAATGGTAAACATGCCTTAATCCTTGTTTTCCTTTTGCTGGTATTCCCGTAGAGTTAGGATCTACATCAGAAGGACTATAGATTGGATCAGTTAATCTTGCACAATCAACACTTCCTGGAGGAGGCTCATCATACCCCTTTACTATTGGAGGTTCACATGTAGAACAATCTTTACAAGAACACTCTTCTTCACCGTCGGAATTAGTTGTGCATACTTCCGTACAACAACCTGAACCTTTACATGTAGGGCCTCCTCTCCAGTGAGTATATACTTCATATTGCTGCCTTAGTTCTATTGGAATATAGACGTCCCAACCAGCCGCTAAAGCTGCATTAACTTCATCTTTAATACTAGTGCTTTTTATTTCACCTTCCAAATCATAATAAATTGTTCCTCCATTAGTAGGGTTGCTACAAAAATCTATATATGATCCACTACGAGAAGAAGCATCTTGTAATACAGACATGCTTGCACTTACGTTAAATTTATTACTATTAAAATTAATACCGTCCCAATTTGATTTGGAGACAAGTCCCGTTTCAGCTCCGGTTAGTTTATTGTTGTAGAGCCTTAATTCATCAGGGGTTAAAGATTTTAAATTGGCCAAGTCAGCAGGAACCGAGCCCGATAATTTATTGTTGTGAAGCTCCAATCTTTTTAAAGAAGTCAAATCTCCAATATCAGCGGGAATCGATCCGGATAATTTATTATTGTAAAGGAGGAGATATTTCAAAGAAGTCAAATCTCCAATATCAGCGGGAATCGATCCACTAAGATCATTTCGGTGTAGTGCTAAATATTCTATTGAAGAAAGATCTCCAATATCAGCGGGAATCGATCCACTAATTAAATTTCTTCCCAAGCTGATTTGCAAAGAATCCAAATCTCCAATTGTAGAAGGCAAACTTCCGGAAATATTATTATTAGCTGCTTTGAGAGCGATGAGTGGATTTATAAGTTGAAAGAAGTCTTCATTAAAGCTTCCTCCCAGATTATTATTACTAACGCTCCACAACTGTAAAGGTAAATCCGGTTCGGGAACACTATAATGAGCTTCCACTTTTCTTGTTTGGTGATCGGTTACCGATATTTGACAGCGGACATCGGTAGTGGCGTCACAACCGGACCAACCGATAAAATTTGAGGAAGGAGCTTGTAAAATAACGTTTTCCATATCCTCCTTTAAAGTAATGCTATAAGGAGTAGTTCCACCCATTCCGGAGGCCGGTTGAGAGTCAAGAGAAGAGTCGATTTGATCTATTGTGATTTCTCTTTCTTCAAAGCTGTAACTTTCCCCGTTTGCATTTATAAACGAGGCTACTTGAAGAGTATTCCCGTAGTCATCTCCTTCTTTAGCAGTAAAGTCTATTTTTTTAGGATAGAGCAATCCTTTTAAACTATCAAAATTAGAAAAGCTAAAAATAGCCACTGAACTAACGGTTATGGTTAAAATTAGAAAAAGATTAAGCGCTTCTTTTATATTTTTATTCATATTTTAATTATGATTCGGGAATCTCTCCACTAAAATTATTATTACGAGCGTTAAAAAAGACCATATCTTTGGTTTCGTTAAGCATTCCGTCGGCAAAGGATCCGGTTAGTTGATTGTTATTTAAAAAGAGAGCGTCTTGAGGGTAATTATTGAGCCAGTCTTCCCACGGAACTTCTCCGCTGACGGTTTCGTTTTCTCCAAAGCTGAAGTAGATTAAGTTGTTAAGATTTTCTACTCCGGTAGGAAAGTTAGCAATATGGTTTTCACCGCTTGCATTATGAAAGTCGAGCCTTTCCAGAGCGGACATACTTCCGATTTCTTCTGCAAAATCAGCTACTTCATTTTCAAAGCCGAAGATAGTATGTAAATTACTTAATTTATTTATGCTATCCGGAACCTCCGTTATTTTATCATTATTAAAATCAAGCATTTCCAAAGTTGAAATATCACCGATTGAAGAAGGAAGCATTCCGTAAAGCTGATTATTCTGAGCCATATCCCACCATTTAAGACTTCTCATTTCATTTATTGCGGGGTTAATTTCTCCGTCCAAGGAACTGTTATTTATGCTGAAGTATTTTAAAGAAGACAAACCGGTTACGAAGTCTTGGGTTATCCCTCCGGTGATTTGATTTTCGTCAGCAAAAAAGCGCTCCAAACTATTCCAAGAAGCGGTAGCCGGCAGAGCTCCGCTTAGTGAATTATATTGAAGATAAGCCCGTAAAAGACTTCCCGTTTCAGTTATTTCATTGGGAATTCCGGCTTCTATCTGATTATTGTTTAGATACAACCTTTCTAAACTGGCTAAATCTCCCATTTCGGCGGGGAGGTTATTTATATTATTATTTTGAGCGTAAAAGTAGATCAATTCGGACATATTACCCCAGTTCTCGAGTGGTAAGCTTTCTAATTTATTATTATTCAAAAGTAGAGTTTCCAAAGAAGATAGGTTGGTTAATTCTTTTGGAACCGGTCCAGCCATATTGCCTTGTAGATCGTTGGCCTCGGTAAATTCAGTTTGTCTACTTAAATTTAAATATTTTAAATTGTTAAAGGCGGTTATTTTCTTTTGATTTTCATTTCCGGGAAAGTTTTTCAATTGATTGCTTCCTAAATCCAAGTAAGTTAAGTTTTGGTCTTTTTCTGAAAGTAAGCTTTCTATATCTCCATCGCCTCCATCCAAATTTTTAATACTTTCCGGTAATTCGGTTAGGTTATTTTTATAAAGAGTTAATTCTTGTATATTTTGACCCAAATTATTTCCAAAATCTTCCGGTAAACTTTCTAAATCATTTTCTTCCAAGTAAAGAAACCTTATTGAAGGAGTAATAAAATTATTGGAAATTTCTTTAATTTTATTTCGAGCGGCAAAAAGCCATTGTAAGCTTTCCGATTCATTTTCCGCTGAATTTTCATCATTATCCTTAACTTTCATTTTCAGATTGTTATTTTCAAGATTTAAAGTCGTTAATTTATCCAGATCAAATAGTTCTACGGGAATTTCAGAATCCAAATTATTATTATGAAGACGGAGTGTTTTTAAGTTTTCCAATTTTCCCAATTCAGAAGGTATTTTCCCGCTTAAATCATTATTATATAAGGAAAGAACGGTAAAAGGGATGATATTATCTTCGGCGGATAAATTTCCAAAAGAAGGAGGGATAGCATCTCCATCATCATTACCATTTTGTTTGTTGCCATCATCATCCAGATAACTAAACCCTTTTATTCTGTTATTGTCTAATTTTAAAGAAGTGAGTGCTCCGAGCTCACCTATTTCGGCGGGAATTTCAGTTAAATGATTATATCTTAAGTCAAAAGAGAGCATTCGTGGATGCCAAATTGCGCGGTTATGATATCCGGTTAATGAATTTAACGAAGAAAGCTGACCTATTTTTGAAGAAAAGCTAAACCCATCTAAACCCAAAAGATTATGAGTTGCGTCCAAATATTCTAAATTATCCAAATTATTATCTATATCTTCTTCCTCAAGCTTTTCAAAAAGAGATCTTAATTTATTATTTTTCAAGTCTAAAAGAGAAAGTTTTTTTAGATTAATTATTTCTTCCGGGACATTTTCCAAATTATTATTTTTAAGAGTTAAAACTTCTAAACTGGAAAAATAATTTTCCGAAAAATTTTCAAAACCGGTTAAGTTATTATTATGTAAGTAAAGATTCTTTAAATTGGATAAACTCCCCATCTCCTCCGGAATTGTTCCCGAGAAATTATTATCATTAAGCTTTAATCTACGTAGGGAGGAGAGACTCCCCATCTCCTCCGGAATTGTTCCCGAGAAATTATTATCATCAAGATAAAAGTTACCCAGATCGGGAAAATTACCGATATAATCGGGAAGCGTTCCCGAGAGTTTATTTTTACTTAAATCAAGATGAGTAAGCTCTTTTAACTGAGTAAGCTCTTCAGGAACATTACCGGTTAAAGACTGGTGAGGCCAAGAGATGCGAGAAATTACATCGTTTCCGCTGGGTTTTATTTCAATTGTTTTTTCGCCCGGTTTTCCGTAGAAATGAATTACTTCTCTCTCTTTTTTGTAAATTTGATGATCATCTTCTGAATCTTCGTTTAGTGGATCTTCACCCAAAAAATGCCAATCGGCAAAACTGTTTGGTTCCCAACTGGCGGAAAGAGACACACCTTCTCTGGACTTGGTAGTTATCGGAATAGTTATTTTTTCTTGGGATTGGACTATTTTAACTGAAAGAATACAAACTAATCCAGTTAAAACAAAGAGTTTTTTATTTAAATCCATGTTTTCTAATTCTATTTATTTTTATTTTCAAAGTCAAATTGACCGGCCAAGTCAACCCAATTTTTTATGGATAAAGATTCCGGTCTTTTCCTGACATCTATTGATAAATTATTTAAAATATCTTTAATTTCTTCTTTTGAATAACCGGAAAGATAAGAAAGATTGTTTTTAATCTGTTTTCGGGGATGAAGAAACCCGGCTTCTACTACTTTGAAAAATTTATTATAGAAAAAAGGATCTTGTGGAAACTTATCGTGTGGTGTTAATTTTAAAATGGCGCCGTCAACCTCGGGAGCCGGCCAAAATGAGCTTCTGGGAACGGTTTTTATTATTTTTGAATTTGCTTTAAAAGCGACCAAAACGGACAAAAAATTCTGCTTTCCTTTTTTTGATTTTATTCTTTGGGCTACCTCCTTTTGAACAATTAAGGACATTAATTTTGGAGTTGGAATTTCAAAAAGCAACTTCCGTATAATTGGAGTGGCGACACTAAAAGGCAGATTTGAAACTACTTTATAGCTATCGGGTAAAAATTTTCGTAATGATAAATTTAAAAAATCCTTATTTATAATATTTAAATTATTTTCTTCTAAATTTTTTTTTAATTTTTCCGCTAAAAAATCATCTTTTTCTACAGCATGTACCTTTTTTGCTTGTTTTAATAATTTTTCAGTTATAGCTCCTAACCCGGGTCCTATCTCCAAAACAGTATCTCCGGAAGAAATTTTTGAAGTGGAAATTAAAACGTTGACAACATCTTCATCTATTAAAAAATTCTGCCCCATTTTTTTCGATGGGTTTTTGTTTGAAAATATATTTTGCAGGTCGTTAATTGAGTTTAAGATCATGGCAAAATTATATACTAAATAAGAGAAATGATAAAGAAAGACTTGACTTTAAAAAGTCTACTTGCTAAAATTGCCCAATAAGTAAAATAATTAACTTATTCATACTGAAAAGACCAAGCAATCCTTCCTCGCAAGGAAGAAAATAATACTTGAAACGAGAAACAATGAAAAGAAATTAAAAATTAAGAGCCTATTTGTCGGGCTGGGGTTTCTTTTTATTCTATTTATTTCTTTTTCTGCCTTAAATTATTTTCAAAAAGGAGAAAAAAGAGCTTGTTTTTCGGATAATGATCTCTTTTTAACCGTTAATGATGTTGAAGAGAAAAAAAATGAAAGTTATCTGCTTGTTAATGATACTTTTTTAGCTATTTCTCCGACTACGGTTAAAGACAGCCAAGTTTTAGGATCAAATACGGGAAAATCAAAAAGAGAAGAAATTGTTTCTTACAAAGTTAAGAAAGATGATAGCTTGGAGGCAATTGCCAATAAATTTGAAATAAGTGTTAATACTATAAAATGGGCTAACAGCTTGGATAGCAATGATTTGAGTGGTGGTGATGAGCTTTTAATACTCCCTACATCGGGAGTTTTATATTATGTTGAAAGAGGGGATACTCTGAGTGATATTGCCCAAAAGCATAAAGCAGATGGTGATGAGATTATAGAATTTAATGATGTTGAAGATGAAACTCAAATTAAACCGGGTGATCAGCTAATTATTCCAAACGGAGAAAAACCTGCGGCACCTGTTCAAAAAACTCCTAAAGCTACTTATGCTACTGGATTTGCTTCTGTTACTTATGGAACCGTAACCCAAGGATTGCATTCTGGACACAATGCGGTTGATATTGCCAATAATTGTGGAACTCCAATCTATTCCGGAGAACGAGGAACGGTTTCTAAAACTGGTTACGATCCCGTAATGGCCGGTAATTATGTTTGGGTTGATCATGGTAGCTTTAAGGCATTGTATGCTCACTTAC
>CAYWPY010000006.1:0-24051 GCA_964460255.1 uncultured Candidatus Saccharibacteria bacterium
TAATTGCTCAAGCCGGTCGATTGGGAGCGGTAACGGTTGCTACCAATATGGCCGGAAGGGGAGTGGATATTATTTTGGGTGGTAACCCTCCCGATGAAGAGGAAGCCGAAAAAGTAAAAGATTTGGGAGGCCTTTATGTTCTTGGTACCGAACGACATGATGCCAGAAGAGTGGACAACCAACTAAGAGGGAGAGCCGGCCGGCAAGGAGATCCCGGTCAGAGCCAATTTTTCCTTTCCCTGGAAGATAAGCTGTTACGTGTTTTTGGATCGGAAAAAATTGAGAATTTAATGGAAACACTTAATATTCCCGAAGACCAACCGATTGAACACAAGCTTATTTCGGGAGTAATTGAAACTGCTCAAAAAAGAGTTGAGGGGATGCATTTTGATGCTCGTAAACACGTTTTACAATACGATGAAGTTTTGAATAAGCATCGTAAAAAGTTTTATCACTTGAGAAATGAAACTTTGAAAAAAGCGGAGGATAATAAAGAAGGTTTAAAAGATTATATTTTGGAATTATTTGAGAAGTATAATGAAGATAAAAGTAAATATAAAACCAAAGAAGAAGAGATAGGTGATAAAATAAGAAGAGTCGAAAAAGTAATCGTTTTAAAAACGATGGATACTTTTTGGACGGAACACTTGGAAAACATGGACCAAATAAAAGATTCGGTAAAGCTCAGAGCTTACGGACAGAGAGATCCACTTGTTGAATATAAAAAGGAAGGAAATATTGCCTTTAAAGAGATGATGGCGGACATAGAAAAGGAAATAGTTGATCGAATGACTAAAATTACAACCACTAAGATTTCTTTACCGGGAAAAGGAAAATTAACTTTAAAGACCAAAAAGGAAAAAAATAATAAGGAAAAAGAAGTGGACCCCGAAAAATTTAAAGATGTTGGAAGAAATGACCCCTGTCCTTGTGGAAAAATAGATCCCAATACGGGGAAGGTAATAAAATACAAAAAGTGTCACGGTAAGTAAAACAATAAAAAAAACTAAAAAGAGACCGCCGGTCTCTTTTTTTATTGAAAATAAAAAAATAAGTGGTATAATAAAAAAAGAAGGGAGGTTTCTTTAATGAAAAAAGAAGCTATTAAAAGTATTGAGAATTCTTTTTGTTACTTTAATTCTGAAGGAGGATTATTTTTAGTTTCTAATTATCGATGTAAGTACTTTGACAACTTAAATAGGGCCTTAGAAGAAACCAGAGAAAATATTATCGATTTATTTATTGAAAAGGAGGTTTTCTTTAAATCGTTGACTGATCTCAGTAGTCAGA
Source organism: uncultured Candidatus Saccharibacteria bacterium (assembly GCA_964460255.1). Lineage (GTDB taxonomy): Bacteria > Patescibacteriota > Minisyncoccia > Minisyncoccales > PWPS01 > PWPS01. Next base: position 1,291 of record CAYWPY010000006.1, read on the forward strand.
AAATGGATTCTATTCTAAAAAATATTAAGGAGTTTTCTTACTTGATGACGGCAAATGAGGATTTTTCTTATTTTTTTAGAAAAAACACGGATAATTTTTTTAGAATTTTAAGAGACATAGAAGCTATTAAATGGGAATATAGACAAGAACAAAACCCAAACGTTTTGCAAATTATTGATTGCAGAAATCAATTAATCAGTTTATATGTTCAAATTGATAAATTGATTGAAATTAAAAAAATCAATCAAAGTTTTTCAAAAAAAATATCCAGTGATTTATTTAGATGCAGCCAAGAATTAAGTAGAGCAAAACCCAACCAAAAGATCAGTCCCGCAACCGGCTATTTTTTAGAGGAAAGAATTAATAGATTTAAATTATATTTAAATGAAGTTATCTTTGTTAACCCTTACAAAGAAAGATTTGATAGTTTAAAAGAATTTTTAGAAACTTTGGAATCCGGACCGATAGAAAAATATACCTCTATTTATTTAATGCAAAAAGTAACTGAAATAAATGAAAAATTTAGTTTTAACCTTCAACTCCACTAAAAAGTGGAGTTTTTTCTTGACAAAAATGGATAAATTTGCTTTTATAAAATTAGTTACTTCCATTTCGGAGTAATTTTGTTCTTTAATAACTTCTCATATAAAAAAGGAGGAATAATCATGTTTGTGCTATGTAATCCGAAGGCCGGGCAAAACACCGAACCGATTGCAAAATTATTAGAAAAGATTTTCTCCGATATCTTTATTATAAGAACGGAAAATCAAAATCAATTTAAAGAAAAACTAAAAGAATTTTCTAATCAGAAAAGGAGAATCGTTGTCATGGGCGGAGACGGAACTGTTAATTTAGCTTGTCAGTATTTAGCTAACACCGATTTAAGTCTGGGAATAATACCAACCGGAGAAGACAATGATTTTGCGAGTGGGTTGGGAATTCCCAAAGATCCGATCAAAGCGATAAAAATAGCGAGAGCAGGAAAAACTAAAGCAATTGATTTGGGTAAAGTAAATGACAGATATTTCTGTAATAGTTTTGGAATCGGTTTTGATGCTCAAGCCTTGAAATTGGCTAAGGAATATAAAATGGAAACCTTGAGAAAATTAATTAACTGCAATAATTTTCCGGTAAAGCTGGACTTTCATTCCGGAGACTGCGAAGAGATGTTATTCGAAGATGCACTGATGATTACTTTTGCTAACGGAAAAACTGAATGCGGAGGATTAAGAGTAAATAAGTATTCGTCTTTTAATGATCACAAGCTGGGATTAACGGTTGTAAGAAGAATGTCTAAAACCGGTAGGTTTTTTTCATTTCTTTTTATTTTTAGTAATTTTTTTGATTTATTCAAATCGATTGATTATAAAAAGATTGATTTTGCTGAGTTGGAGATATTAAATCAAGTAAAGATGCATGTTGACGGAGAAGATTTTTCAGCAAAGAAGGTAAATGTTCAAATTTGTCCCGACGCTTTGAACGTTATCACCGCTTGAAAGGAGTGTGGTTTATGAACTGGGAAAAAAGTTGGTCAAAATTAGTAAAAAGGATTGAAGTGATTGAGTGCTTAAAAAAAGAAGCACAAAGTTCTGAGAATATTGATCTTGAAAAATCAAAAGAATTAATTAAAAGTGGATATAAAGAAAGGATGAGTAAAAATCTATTAGAAGTAGAATCCTTTTTAAGAGAAGTTATTAACGAGGCGAAAAAATAAAAAATGGGCTCTAAAAGAGCCCATTATTTTTGACACAAAGTTAAAAATTTGTCATACTAGGCGAAGTTATGAAAAACAAATCAATAATTACATCAATAATAATATTAGTTTTTGCCGTTTTTGCGGCCGGATTTATTGCTCCGGAGTTTTGCAATAATAAAATAGAGCAACTAAATGAAAAGTTGCCTTTTAATATAAATAGAAGAATAATAGAAAAAGATTTTGAGTTAGGACTTGACCTCCAAGGAGGAGCTCATCTTTTATACCAAGCGGATTTATCCGAAGTTGAAGAAGATCAAATCCCTTCCAGAATGGAAGCATTAAGAGATTTAATAGAAAAACGAGTTAATAATTTTGGAATTGGTGAGCCTTTGGTTCAAGTAAGAGGAGAGAGACTGGTTGTGGAGTTGCCCGGAGTTAAAGACCAGCAAGAAGCTATAGATCAAATAGGAGAAACTCCCTTTTTGGAATTTAAAATTGAGAAATCTGATGAAGAAATAGATCAAATAACATCAAAAAGAGAAGAGATTGAAGAAGTTTTAGAAAAACCATTTGATAATATTAATCCTGAAGAGGTTGAAAATTTGGAAGGTGAAATTGATGATTGGGAGCTTGCTTTTGAAGAAGAATTCGAAACGACGGGACTTACGGGAAGATTTTTAGTTGACGCCAATGTTAACTTGAATCAAGTAAAACCGGCGGTTAATTTAGAATTCGATAACGAGGGCTCAGAAATTTTACAAGATTTAACTGCAAATAATGTTGATAAGTCGATTGCAACTTATCTGGATGAGGAAATAATTCAAGTAGCTACAATTCAAGAAGAGATTGCCGGTGGACGAGCTCAAATAAGTGGAAATCTTTCTGCTGCGGAAGCTCGTGACTTGGCTCAAGACTTAAAAATAGGAGCTCTTCCGGTTCCTATTGAACTTATTTCTCAACGTAGTATCGGACCTGCTTTAGGTCAAGAGTCTTTGGAAAAATCAGTCAAAGCGGGAATTGTCGGATTTTTAGCGGTAATTGTTTTTATGATTGTTTATTATAAATTCTTTGGAATTTTAGCTTCCATTTCTTTATTAACCTACGCTATTTTCGTCTTGGTTATTTTTAAACTGATATCGGTTACTTTGACACTTTCCGGAATCGCCGGTTTTATTTTATCAATTGGAATGGCGATTGATGCTAATATTTTAATATTTTCCAGAATAAAAGAGGAATTGGCGGAAGGAAAAACCTTCAAAGAAGGAATCGAAGAAGGGTTTTCCAGAGCCTGGCCTTCGATAAGGGATGGTAATTTAACCACTATTGTTGTTGCTTTGATCTTATTTTTTGTAGCGACCAGTTTTGTCCAGGGATTCGCCACGGTTTTGATTATCGGTATTTTGGTTAGCTTATTTACTTCTATGATTTTTACCAAGAATATGATTCGATCTTTTTTAGGTAGTAAACTTTCTGAAATAAGAAAAATTTGGTTATGATAAATTTCACTAAACACAAAAATAAATATTTAACGATTTCCGGAATTTTAGTTGTTATTTCCTTCTTAGCTATTGTTGTTTTCGGATTTAATTTTGGAATTGATTTAGCGGGAGGAAGTACTTTGGAAGTTGAGTATGAAGAAAGACCTTCTATTGAAGAAGTAAAATCTTCTCTTGATAGTTTAGAGCTTAGTAATTATGAGGTTAGAGAGATAGGATCCAGTTCAATTCTAATTAGAACGACAGAAACCGGAAAAGGCATTTACGGAGAAATGATGTCCGTATTAGAAGGAGCAGAAGAAAAATATTTTGAATCTATCGGTCCCGCTGTCGGTGAAGAGTTACAAAGGACTACGATTATCGCTATGATTTTAGCTTCTATTTTAGTTATTATTTACATAGCCTTTGCCTTTTCCGGAGCTTCCGGTCCGGTTTCTTCCTGGCAATACGGAGCAACGGCAACGGTTGTTGCTTTTTTACATGACGTTTTAATGATAGTGGGAGTATTTGCCATCATGGGCCACTTCTGGGGAGTTCAGTTTACAATTCCAATTGCAGTAGCCTTACTTACCACATTGGGATATTCGCTTAATGATACGGTTGTTATTTTTGATCGAATTAGAGAGAATATATATAAAAAAGGTGGAAAGTTTGAAGAAGTGGTTAACGAAAGCTTAAATCAAACTTTAACCCGATCAATAAACACCTCCCTTACCACTTTATTGGTTCTTCTAGCCGTTCTCTTTTTTGGAGGAGAATCATTATTTTACTTTATATTGGCTCTGGTAATGGGGGTTGTTTTTGGAACATACTCTTCAATATTTTTAGCAAGTTCTCTTCTTTTGGTTTGGAAAGAGGGATTTGATAAAAATAGTCATTAATGGTAAAATAAAAAAAGATAAAATAATTACCAAAGGATAAAAACCTTTGGCAACAAAATGCACGATTACCCTAAAGTTTGTTCTGATTTATTGGATGATTTACCCGGTAGAACCAAAGATGTAATTTTAAGAAGATTTGGCCTCAAGGAGTCAAATGAAACTGAAACTTTGGAATCAATCGGGGAAAGTTATCAAATTACAAGAGAAAGAGTTAGACAAATAGAAAAGGAGGGTTTAAATAAGCTTAGTAAAAAAATAAAAAAACATAACGAAATACTTGATGAATTCGGGGAAAGAATTGATGATTTCGGTGGTTTAAAAAGAGAAGACCGATTACTTTATGTGCTCGGTGATCGAACTTATAATTATCAAAACTACATAAATTTTTTACTTAATTTGGGAGATTTTTTTGATAAAAATAAAGAAAATAAAGATTTTTATTCACACTGGATAACGGATAAAAAGTCAATCAGCACCGCTGAAGAAATAATTCAAAATTCTTATAATAAATTAAAATCAACAAAAAAACCGGTCCCCTTGGAATACTTAAAATCATCTCCCGATTACCCCACTCATAAATTTATATCTTATCTTGAAATTTCAAAAGACGTAAAGCAAGGACCGCAAGGACTTTATGGATTAAAAGATTGGCCGGAAGTTAGCCCTCGAGGGGTTAAGGATATGGCTTACATCAGCTTAAAAAGAAAAGGAGAGCCGTTACACTTTAAGAAGGTGGCTAAATTAATCGGTAATGATACTAATCCACAAACGGTTCACAATGAGTTGATTAAGGATGACCGTTTTGTTTTGGTTGGTCGGGGAATATACGCTTTAAAAGAATGGGGTTATAAAGAAGGAGAGGTAAAGGATGTTATTACCAGAATTATAAAGAAAGCCAACAGACCACTTCCCAAGGATGAAATTGTTGACAAGGTTCTAGAAAAAAGGATGGTTAAAAGAAACACGGTTATTCAAAATTTAAGCAATAAAAAATACTTCAAAAGAACCCCTGATGGAAATTATACCACTCGAAATAATAGGGGAGGCAAGTAACCTTTTCAACGAACTTAGAGCATTAAGTCCTTTATTTGAGGGCTTCTTTCAGTTTGTGTCCAACTGGTGGTGGGTTCCACTTCCTTTCATTTTATGGCCTCTTTTTGTAAAGTATTATTTAAAATGGAGACAGCATCTCTGGGATCTACATGAGAGACCGGAATCAATACTCTTGGAAGTTAGACCACCCAGCGATATTAAAAAGCCGATTCGTGCTATGGAGGCTGTTTTACATGGTTTTTGGCAGATCTACGGACCTCCAAACTGGTATCAAAAATGGATTGAAGGAGAGCAAGATTTATCTTTTACTATGGAGATTGTCGGAATTGACGGCGTTCCTCATTTTTTAGTTAGAGTTCCAAAGCCTTTCCGTGATCTTTTTCAGAGCCATATATATTCTCAATACGCGGAAGCGGAAATAAGAGAAGTTGAAGATTACACTAAAAGAATTCCTTCCAACATACCAAATGATAGATGGGATTTTATGGGGTGTGGATATCAAATGGTTCCAAATCACTTTTACCCGATTACGACTTATAAAGAGTTTGAAACGGAAATGGAAGATGATGAAGAAAAGGTTGATCCGATAGCTTCTTTGATGGAAAGTATTGCTACTCTTAAAGAAGGAGAGCAGATCTGGATTCAAATAAAAGCCAAACCGGTAGCTAGCGATAACGATGGTAACTTCATAAAAAAAGCGGAGGCGGAAAGAGACAAGCTTTTAAACAGAGTTGTAGAAGAAGAAAATCCGGAGCCTCGTTCTATTCTTGAAATGTTACTGGAATTTATGACCGAATTTAAAATTTCTGATCGAAGTCAGGAAGAAGAAAAAGAAGAGCAAAGATTCGCTCCCGAGATGATGCTCTCTCAAGGAGAAAGAAGAAAAGTTGATGGGCTGGAAAGAAAGATTTCTAAAAAATATTTTAAGTGTCACATAATGCACATTTATCTTGGAAGAAAAGACGTTATCGACAAAGCCAAGTTTAAGATGCCGATGAGTTATTTTAATAATTTTAGTAATAATAACGGAGGATCAATTGTTCCTAAAGGGGCTTTCATTACCAAGCAAGAACAAAATTGGTATAATTGGTTTCTATTTCCCGATCGACGAAAATACTTAATAAAACGTAAATTTATAAGAAACTATATCCGCAGAACACCGCTTTATTACCCTAATGTTAATCCGGATGGACAATTCATTTTAAACACTGAAGAATTGGCGACGCTTTTCCATTTCCCAAGCAAGATTGCCGCTCCACCATCTATCTTGGAAAGAGTTGAGTCAAAGAAGGCGGAAGCTCCTTGGGGATTACCTACCGAACAAAAATAATAATATGAATAATCCTAAAAGTGAAATTACATATTTTGGAAAAACTAATTTCCGTAATCAAGGAAAGAAGTTTGGTATTAAAAGAGATGATCGACGACGTCACTTTTATGTGATTGGAAAGACCGGGATGGGAAAAACCGCTCTACTTCAAAATATGATGGTTCAAGATGTGCTGAACGGAGAAGGATTTGGTTTTGTTGATCCTCATGGAGAGGCAGCGGAGGAACTTTTGGATTTTATACCTCCGGAAAGAATTAATGATGTAGTTTATTTTAATCCGGCCGATGTTTCTCACGCTATTGGTTTCAATGTTTTGGAACAAGTTGATAAGGATAAGCGACATTTGGTTGCCTCCGGATTAATGGGAATTTTTAAAAAAATCTGGCCTGATGTTTGGTCGGCCAGAATGGAGTATATTTTAAATAATACGGTTTTGGCTCTTTTAGAGTATCCCAACTCGACAATGCTGGGAATCAATAGAATGATGGCCGATAAAAATTATAGAAAAGATGTAATTAGAAAAGTTACCGATCCGATGGTAAAATCTTTTTGGAAAAATGAGTTTGGAAGATATTCAGAACAATTTGCAGTTGAAGCGACGGCCGCTATTCAAAACAAAGTTGGTCAGTTCATCTCCGCTCCCTTGATAAGAAATATTGTTGGACAAGTGAATTCAACAATTGATATGAGAAAAATAATGGACGAGCGGAAAATACTTATTTTAAACCTTTCCAAAGGTAAAATAGGGGAAGACAACGCTAAGCTTTTAGGGGGTCTTTTAGTAACTAAATTACAACTGGCAGCTATGAGTAGAGTTGATATTCCCGAAGAAGAAAGAAAAGACTTTTTCCTTTATATTGATGAGTTTCAAAATTTTGCCACCAAATCATTTGTAACTATTTTATCCGAGGCCAGAAAATATCGTTTAGCTTTAGTGCTTGCTCACCAATATATTTCTCAATTACAAGAAGATGAAAAAGTCGGTAATTCTATGCGTGACGCCGTTTTTGGAAATGTGGGAACAATTGTTTCTTTTCGAGTTGGTTCCGAGGATGCTGAGGTTCTGGAAAAGGAATTTACTCCCGGAATATATCCGGAAGATTTCATTAATTTACCAAAATACCATGTTTATGTTAAATTAATGATTGACGGAGTTTCAGGTAAACCTTTTTCGGCAACTACATTACCACCTCCAAAAACCCCTCTTAATTCTCAGAAAGAAAAAATTATCAGAGTATCAAAAGAAAGATACGCAGTTAAAAGAGAAACGATTGAAGAAAAACTAAACAGATGGTTGGGGGACTTTGAAGAAACGGCGGGAACCAAAGTCGATTTATATGATGCCAAATGTTCCAATTGTGGTAAAAAAACGAAAGTTCCCTTCATTCCCGATGGTAGCAGACCGACTTATTGTAGAAGTTGTCGAAAGAAGATAGAGGAAATTGAAGAAAAGAAAGAAAAGAAAGAGAAAAAAAAGAAAGAGAAAAAAGAAGAAAAGAAAGAAAAAGGAAGATCACTTCAAGAAGCTCTTAAAGAAGAAGTGAATGATCAGGATTTAGAAGAAGCATCCGATTTAAAAAAGGCATTAAGACAAGCTTTAAATAAAAAAGATTAATGAAAAGTCTTCAAGATTTAGATTTAAAAAACAAGAAAGTTTTAATTCGTTGTGATTTCAACGTTTCGGTTGATAAACAAGGTAGAGTTTTTGACGACATAAGAATAACGGAGGCTTTACCAACTATTAAATATTTAGTCAAAAAAGAGGCTAAAGTAATTATTATTAGCCACATGGGAAGACCGGAAAATCAAAAATCATTTCAAGAAGAAGGATTTTTTTCTTCTCTTCGTTCTACTTTTTTAAATGAAAAGAGAACTGAAAGCTTGAAGCCGGTTTACCAAAGATTAAAAGAAGATCTTGAAAACATTTACTTTATCAGTGATTGTGTTGGAAAAAAAGTTCAGAGAAGAGTTAAAAAAATGAAAAAAGGAGAGGTGATCCTTTTGGAAAACTTAAGATATTACTCGGATGAAGAAGAAAATGGAGAATATTTTTCTCGAGCCCTCTCCGGTTTAGCGGATATTTATGTAAACAATGCTTTTTCCGCTTCCCATAGGAATCATGCTTCAATTAGCGGAGTTGCTGACAGATTACCCGCTTACCCCGGATTTTTATTTGAAAGAGAGGTTAGATTTTTATCCAAACTAAAAGAAGAAGTCGGCAAACCTTTTGTTGTTATTGTCGGGGGAGCGAAGATTTCTTCAAAGGCAAAGACTATAAATTATTTTATGGAGCGGGCGGATAAAATACTTTTGGGTGGGAAGGTAGCGAATCAAGTCTTAAGTCTTAAAAAGACAAGTAATAATTTAACTAAACCAAGTCAAGAGGTAATGAGTAAGATTAAAGATATCGATTTTAATTCTGAAAAACTCTTGTTACCGGTTGACGGGATTATGGCTAAAAGACCAAACAAAATGGGAAAAAAAATTGATATTGAGGATTTAAAAAAAGGGTATTCTATTTATGATATCGGACCAAAAACAATAAAGCTTTTTACCGAAGAAATAGAAAAGGCAAAAACTATAGTTTGGGCCGGACCATTGGGATTTTTTGAAAAAGATAAATTTCAAGAAGGAACCAGAAAAATAGGGGAAAGTATAATTAAAAATAAGAATGCCTTAAAAGTTGTCGGAGGAGGAGATACCGGTTTTGCTCTTAAAACTTTTGGAATTAGAAGTGATATTGACCACTTGTCTTTGGGTGGAGGAGCAATGCTCGCTTTTTTATCGGGAGAAGATATGCCGGGAGTGGAAGCATTAAAAAAAGAGAAATGAAAAATTTAGACAAAGTAGCAAGAAAATTAGAAGAAGCCAAAAATATAATATTATATAGTGATTCCGATTTAGATGGAATTACATCCGCCTTGATTGCTAAAAAGACTCTTGAAAAAATCGGAAAGAGGCCGAAAGTTTTTTTTGCCAACAGAAAAAGGGGTTATGGTTTAAATCCACCATCAGTTGATATGGTTGCTGATCAAGCACCGGGAGTTTTAGTAACCATGGATTGCGGGATTAGTAATTTTGAAGGAGTTAAAAAAGCAAAAAATTTAGGTTTTGAAGTTTTTATTATTGATCACCATATGCCTCATGAAAAATTGCCGGAGGCGGATTTGATTGTTTGTCCTAAATTATATGATGATGATTTTAAAGAGCGACCGAATGCCGGAATTATATTGGAGCTTTCCAAAATAATTTTAAATGAAAAAAAAGATGATTTTAATGAGCTTACGGCTTTAGCTATATTGGGTGACATGATGCCTCAAGAAGGAGTTAATAAGCAAATTATCGAATCGGCAAAAGAAAAGTTTCCGGTTACTCGGGGAGTAAAAGTTTTTGAAGAGCTTTTCACTCTTTCCGACTTCAATAAATTGACTCAGAAAATAGTTCCCATCTTAAACATCACCGATTTCATTTCTGAAACACCGCTTTCTTTTACTTATTTTTTAATGGAAAATAAAAAAGAACAAATGGAAATGGCTCAAGATTTAAAAAGAGCCTATGAAGAAAGATTAAAAAAAGCGGAAGCAATTAAAGATAAAGTGATTAAAGGAGATGAAGGAGAGGTTATAATCTTTAGGGGAGATTCTGATTGGCCCTCTTTTTTACTTGGCAAGATAGCTTCCAGGGTATTAAGTCAAGTTCAAAAACCGGTTTTTTTATATAAAAACAAGGGTGATATCAGTCAGGGAACGGTTAGAGTGCCTAAAGGTTTTGATGCCGTAGAGGCGATGAAAATTTCGGAATCAATTCTTGATAATTACGGTGGTCATCCTCCCGCTGCCGGATTTACGATTAAAAATAATAATTTGGAAGAATTTAAGAGTAATTTAATAGATTACTTTTCTAAAAGAATTAAGTAAAACATTAAAAACATGAGAAATATTATTATTTATACCGATGGAGGGGCAAGAGGAAATCCCGGTCCGGCTGCTGTCGGAGTGGTTTTTTGCAACGGCAAGAAAAAGGTTATTGAAAAACATTCTAAATATTTGGGAGATAATTTAACTAACAATATCGCTGAATATGAGGCAGCTATTTTTGGATTAGAAAAATTTAAATCCCGCTTCGGAAAAAAATTAGCTAAAGAAACGGAAGTCGAAATCAGAACCGATTCCGAATTAATGTATAAACAATTTAAAGGAGAGTACAAGATAAAAAATGAAGGGATGCAAAAAAGATTTATAAAATTGAGAAATCTTTGTGTTGATTTTAAAAAGGTTAAAATGAAACACGTTTCCAGAAATTATAATAAAGATGCCGATAAGTTAGTAAATCAGGAATTGGATAAAAAGGAAGGAGATAATAAAATAGACTTTGACAATTAATTACTAAATAGATATAATTAACAACTACTCAAGTTCTTTAAATAAAAAAAGGAGGTTTGCTAAATGAATAATTGTTACTTAACAGAGAAAGAGAGAAAAAGGCTTCTAAAGAAGAAAGAGAGATTAGAAGAAGAAAGAGAAAGACTTAGAAAGGAGATAGGGGGAACCAAGTTAAAAAGTGACGATTCCAACAGTGATTACATTTATGAATGGAAAGAATTAGGGCAAATAATCAATGAAATTATTAGGATTTCAGAGATTTTATCCCGAGCGCAAATAGTGGAAGTCAATCACTGTGAAAAAGTTGATATCGGCACTTGCGTTCTTTTGGATTTTGGAGATGAAGAATTAGTTTACATTGTCGGGGTTAATGATCCCGAATATAATTTACTCTCCATTGAAGCTCCGTTAGGAAAATCAATATTAAATAAAGAAGCCGGAGACAAAATTACTTATAATGTTAACGGAAAAGAATTTGAAGTAGAGATTAAAGATATAATGTAAAATTATATTTAATAAAAAAAAGAGGGCCAAAGCCCTCTTTTTTACTTAATTTATTTTGTTAATTAATTTTTCCCGAGCGGTTTTTTTGTTAAGTATCTCCTCCGAGTTTTCACCTTGATAATAAAAACTTAAAACATAGTCGTCACGAGGAACGAATAATTCTTCACTTTGGGTTCCGTTAATCCGAACCACTTCTTTCCCCGAGCCGATAGGAGTCTCCGTATCTCTGATTATCACTATATCCAAAAAATCTTTTTGCTCCTCGAGAGTAGCGTCAGTAGGTCCTTTTTCATTTATTTTTTGGTGGAGCCAGTCTTCTATTGAAAGATCATCATCATTGGGAAAAACTGCGTGAGTAACTCCTTTATATTCAATTGCAAACTCACTATTTTCTTCAAGATTAAAAATTATCCCTTTTTCTCTTTTGGTAATTTCGTTTTTTAAGTCTTTAATAGTGTAGTTATGGATTTCATTTACTAAGTTATTTTTTTCTTCAGCCTCTTCTTCCTCTTCTTCTTGATTCTGATTTTCATCTTCATTTTCATTTATTTCGACTTCTTCTGTGGATTCTTCCGGTAGTCTTGTTTGCCAAATACCGTAAATCAAAAAACCGATAAAAACCAAACCGATTGAAGAACTTAAAGTGAATATCTCTTCCGAACTTAAATCCTTTACGATTTTTTTTAAGCTATTTATAAATTTTTGAAACATGTTAAAATAAAAGTATGAATGAAAAAATAAAAGAAATAAAAAAAATAGTTGGTCCGATAGTTGAATCTAAGGGTTTAATTTTGAATTCGGTTAAAATTGAAAGAAGAGATTCTAAAAAAGCTCTTATTATTACAATCGATAAGAAAGACGGGATGGTTAGTGTTGATGACTGTTCTAAAATTTCAAAATTAATTGACCCGATTATAGAAGAGTATAATTTTATAAAAGAAAATTATTTACTCATTGTCTCTTCACCGGGTTCTTAAATAAGTATATTATCTTTTAAAATTAAAAACAACCGGCCCAAAAGTTGGTTGTAAAAATTATGAACAAAAAAATAATAATAACATCTACGATAATTATAGCCCTAATCTTTGGATTCTTTATAACCAGATCTCCGGAAGAAGATTTACCGAATGAAGAAAACGAGGAAATTGTAGATGAGAACGAAGATGAAAATCAAGAGGAGGAGGAAGAAGAGGAGGAGGAAGAAGTTAGTCTAAAAGAAATTATTCTTGATTTTGTCGGTGAAGACTATGAACGTGGTCCGTGGGGAGAAGATGAAGATGAAGATATTTACCGAGAAGATGCTTTTGATTCTACTACTTTGGTTTTAGCAGCTGCTACCAAATATAATTTTCCTGAAAACCCCGAAGAAGGAATTAAAGAAATCCATTATTATCCTCCCGGAGAAGTAAGTTATGAAAACCGACTTCATTTTTCCAGTTATCGAAATAAAGTCTCCGATTACTTTGAAGATATTACTCGTGATATAGGAGAAGATTATTATCAAAGTAAGGAAGTTTTGCTAAACGGAGAATTTGACGAAGGTCGCCTTATCGATATCGATTGGGAGGAGGAAGTATCACTTACTTACATACCGGTTGAAGACATATCCAAACTAATTTCTAGAATTCCCGAAGTTGCCGGAGTGATGTTTATTAAAGACGGCGACGAGGAAATCGGTCTGGATGTCCGCCACGAAGGATTATTAATTGATCAAGAAGAATTTGTTCACGCCTCTTCTCAGGAAGAAGAAGTGGTTAGAGATGATTTTTTGAGCTTTTTAGAAGAGTCCGATTATGACGGAGTAACTTTTTTTCAGATTAATAAAGTAGAGAATTCAGATGAATAAAAAGAGAATCGTTCTTCTGCTTTTGATTGTTTTACTTTTTTCTTCTTACTTATTTTTTAGTAAAGAGGATGATGTAAGCCAAGTTAATGAAGTGGAGCTAAAAACTGATGCGGAAGAACTGAAAAATATAATATCGGGCTATTTGGGGACTCCTTATGAGTTAGGACCTCTCGGAGAAGGTCCAAATGAAAGCATCTATCGAGATGATGTTTTTGATTGTACTACGCTTGTTTTAGTTTCGGTTTCTAATTTACACTCTTCCAATCCGGAAGAGGTGATTAAGGAAATTAATTATTATCCTCCCGGAGAAGTAAGTTATGAAAACCGACTTCATTTTTCCAGTTATCGAAATAAAGTATCCGATTACTTTGAAGATATTACCGCTCAAGCCGGTGGTGATTTTACAAAAAGCAAATCTATTTTACTTAACAAAGAAGATCTTATTGATATCGATTGGAAAAAGCAAATCAACTTAGATTACGTTAATAAAGAAGATGCTTCAAAAGTAATTAAAAACCTTCCTCAAGTTGCCGGAGTGATGTTTATTAAAGACGGCGACGAGGAAATCGGTCTGGATGTCCGTCACGAAGGATTTATTATTGATAATCAAGAGTTAGTTCACGCCTCAAGTACTTTTGGAGAAGTTAGACGAGAAAACTTTTTAGACTATTTAGAAAGCAGTGATTACGACGCAGTTAATTTTTATAAGATCAATTGATAAAATTTTATGAATTGTTCCAGAAAAAGAGAAAATTTAAAAAATTGTAATTGTACTTACCAAGGATGTCCTCGCATGGGTATTTGCTGTCAATGTGTTGCTTATCATCGAGAAAAAAATGAATTACCGGCTTGCTACTTTCCTAAAAATGTGGAAACCACTTACGACAGATCAATAGAAAACTTTATTAGGATTTATCAAGAAAATTAAAAATCAATAATTAACAATTAGACTCATGATTACTTATCAAGATTTTAAAAAACTGGATTTAAGAGTAGGGGAGATTATAGAAGCGGAGGAAATTGAAGATGCTGATAGTTTGTATAAAATTAAAGTGGACTTGGGTGATGAAAAAAGACAAATATTGGCCGGAATTAAAAAATTTTATTCGCTTGAAGAATTAGTTGGTAAAAAAATTATAGTTTTAGTTAATTTAGAACCGAAGGAAATGTTCGGGGAAGAGTCTCAAGGAATGCTTTTAGCGGTTGGAGAAAATGCTCGACTACTTACTACCGATGGAGAAGTAGAAAATGGTAAACGAGTAAGTTAATAAAAAAAACGCAGACCTTTTGGTCTGCGTAATTTGTTTATCTTTATTGAGAATCTCCATATTCTCCCGTATTAAATTTGAAATTTCTTTCCAGTTCTGGTTTTTCTAAACCGAGTGCTAAATCGTTATAGTTTTCGGTTTTAGCGGGATTATCCGGTTTTTTTTCAATTAAGATAGTATATCCTCCGGGAGCCATGGTTAAATTATTCTTTCTAGTGGACAATAAAATCACCTCCTTATTTGGTAATTAACACCTTAATATATATATCTTTTTTTGTCAAATTTTTTAACTTAAATTAATTGACAAGAGGATGTTTTTTTATTATTATATAACTCAAGCTCAAGTAGGATAGGCAATCGCTCCGTTATTTAATTAGCGGTGAGGAAAGTCCGAACATTTAGTCTACGAGAGCCCAAGTTAGAAGCTCTTTAGCGAATAATAATTCATTTTATATTATAGAAATGAGAAGAGTTATTTATTTTTGATAAATAAGTGACGAAAGACGACGAAGATAAATGAATTAAATTTGCTCCATGAGAAAAGAAGATAAAAGTTTATGACTTTATTAGTTTTGATAATAAGGCATTGATTATTCTGTTTTCTTAAATTTAATATTTCTTTCTTTTCTAAAGTGATGCTAACTTGGGTTTTCGTAGGCGTCGGTAGCGGGTAACGCCCGTCCATTGTGAAATGCGGGGTGCGAACAGTGACGTCCCAGTTGAAAAACTTGGGAATTCCTTTTGGGAATAATCTTATCGCAAGATAAGAGTGAAACGGCTAAATCCCTACCCGAATGCAAGAGCAAACAAAGCCCATAGGGCAAGGTGGCTCGCTAGAGCTTTGGAGTAATTCAAAGCCCAGATAAATGATTGTCGCTTTACTTTTTGTAAAGTACAGAATTCGGCTTATTTCCTGCTTGAGCTTTTTTTATGGAATTTATTTATGATTAATTTACTGTTCAGATCAAAAGTTAAAACGATAACCTTTTCTGCTTTAATATTAGCTGTTTCCAGCACTTTGAGTGCTTTTTTAGGGCTTTTCAGAGATAGAATATTGGCGGGAACATTTGGAGCCGGGGTGGAGTTGGATATTTACTTTGCCGCTTTTAGAATTCCTAATTTTATATACGGAGTCTTAATTACCGGTGGTTTAGTGGCCGCTTTTTTGCCCGTTTTTTCAGAAACTTTTGAAAACAATGAAGAAGAAGGATGGAGATTGGTTAGTAATTTACTTAATTTTTTAATTTTAACTTTATCCGGGTTATCATTTTTTCTTTTTATTTTTGCTCCCTGGGTAGTGAAAGTAATTGCTCCCGGTTTTACGCTTTTGCAAACCGAATGGACGATTCACTTGACCAGAATAATGTTGCTTAGCCCGATACTTTTGGGAATTTCCA
Source organism: uncultured Candidatus Saccharibacteria bacterium (assembly GCA_964460255.1). Lineage (GTDB taxonomy): Bacteria > Patescibacteriota > Minisyncoccia > Minisyncoccales > PWPS01 > PWPS01. Next base: position 17,144 of record CAYWPY010000006.1, read on the forward strand.
GTCTTTTTTCGGCAATGCTTAAGTATTTTGATCATTTTATAACTTACGCGCTAGCTCCTATTTTATATAATCTGGGTATAATTTTTGGAATTATATTTTTATACCCGATATTTGATTTAACCGGACTTGCCTATGGAGTTATCTTGGGAGCTTTGCTTCACTTATTGATTCAGTTTCCGGCTGCTAAAATAATAGGTTTTAAATATCAATTTGTTTTTGACTATTCCAGTAGAAAATTAAAAAAAATAATTAAGTTAATAATTCCTCGCTTAGTAGGTCAGGCTTCAAGTCAAATAAACTTAATAGTGATTACCGCTATTGCTTCTACACTTGCCGCCGGAAGTTTAGCTATATTTAATTTTGCCGATCATCTACAAGCTTTTCCGGTTCGAATAATCGGAATCTCTTTTGCCGTAGCTGCTTTTCCTCGTTTTTCAAAAGATTTAGCTAACGGAGCCAAACAAAAATTTTTAAATGATTTTTCCAATTCGGCTCGGAAAATAATTTTCGCCATTTTACCGCTCTCTTTTTTAACTTTCATGTTCAGAGGGCAGGTGGTAAGACTTATTTTGGGGACCGGTCGTTTTGGTTGGTCCGATACCAGATTAACTGCAGCTTGTTTGGGTATTTTTTCACTTTCCTTTTTTGCTAACTGTCTTATGCATTTGGTGATAAGAGCTTATTTTTCTTTCCAAGACACTAAAACACCCGTTTTCGCTTCCATTATTGGAGTAGTTACCAATGTTGTTTTAGTTTTTCTTTTCTTATTTTTACTTAAAAATTCTCAATTTGTTCAGCTCACTTTCAATTATTTACTTAAACTGGAAGGTCTTCAAAATTTGGAAGTATTAGCTTTTCCCACCGCCTTTTTCTTTTCGGTTTTAGTTCAATTCATATATCTTTTTAGAACTTTAGAAAGCAGAATCGGGAACTTGAAAAGAAAAGAAATCGTTGATTCAACAATTAGAATTTTAGGAGCTTCAATCGTGATGTCTTTTTTCGCTTTTATTACTTTAAGAATAGTAACTAATTTTATTATTTTAAATACATTTATTTCCGTTTTTGTTCAAGTTTCAATAGCTACTTTGGTTAGTTTGGTAGTTTATATTTTAGCGGCGATTTGGTTTGACTCTCCGGAAGTAAAATCCATACTAAAAAGAATTTTATGAAAATAAGGAATTTTTCAATCATTTCTCATATTGACCACGGAAAATCCACCTTAGCGGATCGTTTTTTGGAATTAACCGAGACGGTAGCCAGTAGAGACATGGAAGATAGATTTTTAGATAATATGGAATTGGAAAAGGAAAGAGGAATTACAATTAAATTACAACCGGCCAGAATGAAATGGAAAAATTTTATTCTCAATATGATCGATACTCCCGGCCATATTGATTTTTCTTATGAAGTTTCTCGCTCCTTGAAGGCGGTAGAAGGAGCTATTTTACTTGTGGACGCCACTAAAGGAGTTCAAGCTCAAACCATCACCACTTTAGAAATGGCTAAAAAGCAGGATTTAAAATTAATTCCGGCGATTAATAAAATTGATCTACCCAGTGCTAAAATTGAAGAAACAGCTAAAGAAATAATGTCCATTATTGATATTGATCGTGATAAAATTATTGAAATATCAGCAAAAGAAGGAACTAATGTAGAAAAGCTCCTTGATGCTTTGATTAAAGATATTCCCGCGCCGGAAGAAAAAGATGGGGATTTTCAATCACTTATTTTTGACTTTGAAAGGGATCCGTATAAAGGGGTAGTGGCATTTATTCGTGTATTTCAGGGAGAAATAAAGAAAGGAGAAGAGATTGAATTGGTAGCGGTCGGAGAGGATGGAGAGGTAAAAGAGCTTGGATTTTTTAATCCTAAACTACAACCGAAGAAAAAATTATCTTCCGGTGAAATAGGGTATATCGCTACCGGAATTAAAGAAGTGGATAAAGTTAGAGTAGGGGATACGATTAGAAAAGCGGGAACCGACATTAAAGGTTTGGCCGGCTACAAAGAGCCGAAACCCGTTGTTTTTACTTCTTTCTACCCTAAAAATTCCCGTCAATTTCCCGAATTTAAAAAGGCTTTGGAAGAAGTAAGACTTTCTGATCCGGCTTTCAGCTTTACTCCCGAATTCAAAGAAGTTTTTGGACGCGGATTCAGATGCGGTTTTTTAGGATCATTACACGTCGAGATTATATCTCAAAGACTACAAAAAGAATATGATTTGGATCTCATAATTTCTACTCCTTCCGTATCTTATAAGGTTAGAATGACCGATGGCAAAGAGAAAATAATTAAAACCGCTACCGAGTTTCCCGATCGCTCAAAAATAAAAGAAGTTTTGGAACCCTGGGCATTGTTGGAGATAGTCACTCCTCAAGATTATATGGGAGGAGTAAATAAAGTTTTAGATGGCTTAAAAGGAAATTATTTGGATACCGATTATTTTTCAGCATCAAACAGATTGGTTATAAATTACGAAGCACCTTTTAGAAAGGTCATTACCGGATTTTATGACAGCTTGAAAAGCGTCACCAAGGGTTATGGGTCTTTTGGATATGAAATTGCCGAGTACCGAGCTGGGGATTTGGCTAAGATGGAGATTTTACTAAATAAAGAGCCGGAAGAAGCTTTTTCCAAAATTGTTTCTCGAGATGAGGCGGAAGCGGAGGGGAGAAAGTTAGCAAAAAGACTAAAGCAATTATTACCTAAGCAACAATTTCCGGTTCCCATTCAAGCGAAAGTTGATGGACGTATTATTGCCTGAGAAACGATTAAAGCTCGTCGAAAAGATGTTACCGGGGATCTTTACGGAGGAGATCGAACCAGAAAAGATAAACTTTTACAACAGCAAAAAGAAGGAAAGAAGAGATTAAAAAGAGAAGGATCGGTTGATGTTCCTCAGGAAGTTTTCTTTAAGGTTTTTAAAGATAGCGATTAAGTGTTTTGCTATTTTTGCTTCTGGGCTTATAATTAACTAGCTTATGATGAGGAAAAGTAGAAAAAGGAAATTAAAGTTAAAATTGGGCCTTGGATTAATGATCGGATTAATTTTACTATTTGCATCTATTAATTATAGACTTATAAAAAGAAGAGAAGGTAACGAAGAAAGATTGGAGCAACTGAAAATGGAAGTGGAAAGTTTAGAAAAGAGAAAAGAAGATTTACGAAGCAGCCTTGATGAGTCTGATGATCGGGAATATATTGAAAGAGTTTTAAGAGAAGATTTTTTAATGAAAAAACCGGGAGAAGAAAAAGTTGTTATTTTACTGGACCAAAGTGAAGAGAAAAGCTCCAAAGATAAAGAAGAATCGACCTCGGAAAAGATATTTAAATTTTTACCTTGGGTAGATTAATTAATAAAAAACAATAAAAAGATAATCCTTTGCCAGCGTAGCTCAGGGGTAGAGCGACTCTCTCGTAAAGAGTAGGTCACCGGTTCAAATCCGGTCGCTGGCTCCAATTAAATAAAATAATATGCAAGAACAATTTAAAGAATTAAAAGCTAAAATCCTCCATCTGGAGGACTGTCTTTGACCCGAAAAAGAAACGGGAAAAGTTAAGGGAACTTGAAAAGAAGGCCCAAGATCCTCATCTCTGGGATGATCCAGAGAAAGGGGCGGAAATTAAAAAGAAGATTTCTTCTTTAAGAGATGATATTAATATGATAGAATCACTAAGAGCAGAGATGGAAGAAGTTGAAGAGTTTTTTGATTTGGAAATGGATGAAGGAATGGAAAAAGAAATTGCCCAAAAAATTAAAAAATTAAAAGACAAAGTTAAAGATAAAGAGAAGATAATTTATCTATCCGGGAAGTGGGATCAGAAAGATGCTATCTTGGAAATCAGAGCCGGAGCCGGTGGAAGGGATGCGGAAGATTGGGCGGCTATTCTTTTTAGAATGTATAAACGTTATTGTCAAAAGAAAGGATTTTCATTTAAAACTATAGATTCTTCATATGGAGAAGGAGGAGGTCCGGAAGGAAGAATAGGATTGAAAAATGGAACGGCTAGAATTAAAGGTGAATACACTTACGGACAGCTTAAAAATGAGAGCGGAGTACATCGTTTAGTTAGAATTTCTCCTTTTTCGGACAAGGATTTACGACACACTTCTTTTGCCAAAGTGGATATTATTCCCGATTTAAGAAAGAGCAAGCAAAAGATAACAATAAAATCAGAAGATTTAAAGATAGATACTTTTAGAGCCAGTGGTCCCGGCGGACAACATGTTAATAAAAGAGAAACCGCAGTTAGGATAACCCATCAACCGACAGGCATTACTGTTTCCAGTCAAGCGGAGAGAAGTCAGGGAAAAAATAAAGAAGAGGCGATGGCGGTTTTAAGAGCTAAGCTTCTAAAATTAAAAAAAGAGCAAAGAAAGGAAAAAATTAAAAATGCCAAAGATAATTCTGCTGCCAGTTGGGGAAATCAAATAAGAAACTATGTTTTTCATCCTTATCAGTTAGTTAAAGATACCAGGACAGGAGTAGAAACGAGTAATGTGGAATCGGTTTTAGAAGGCGATTTGGATCAATTTATAAAAGCGGAAATAATGTTGGAAGATAATAATTAAATAGCAATTAAATGATTACATTTGATAACGTAACTAAAATTTATCCTCCTTACAAGAATAAAAAAGAAACCGTTGTTTTACGAAATGTTTCTTTTCAAGTAGAAGAAGGGGAATTTTTATCCGTAGTCGGTAAATCGGGAGCGGGAAAAACTACTCTGATTAAGCTTTTAACCGGAGAAGAAGAAGTTACTGATGGTAAAATACTTTTTGACGGTCAGGATATTTCAGAAATAAAGAAGAGAAACTTATATAAATTAAGAAGAAGAGTAGGGGTTATTTTTCAAGATTATAAATTATTGCCTACTAAGACAGTTTATGAAAATATTGCTTATGGTTTGGAAGTGACGGGAGCTTCCGATATAGAAATAAAAAGAGATGTTCCCGAGATACTTGAGATAGTCGGTCTTTCCAAACAGGCAGAACGTTTTCCGGAGCAGCTTTCGGGAGGGGAGAAGCAAAGAGTAGCTATTGCCCGGGCATTGATTCACGATCCGGAAGTTATATTGGCTGACGAACCGACCGGAGATTTAGACCCTTATCACTCTAAAAATATAGTTAATTTACTAAAAAGGATTGGAAAGACGGGAACTACTATTATTTTAGCTACTCACGACAAAGAAATAGTAAATTATCTGGATAAAAGGGTGGTTACCTTAAGGAATAACAAGGTAATCAGTGACGTTGAAAATGGTAGATTTAGACTTTAGAAACTCACCCTATAAAACTTTCAGTGAAGCTGAAAGATAATCTATAATTATATTTCATAGGGTAAAAAATTAATAATAGTAATTCGAAATTAGAGAATTAGAAATTCGAAATTAAAAACTATGTTTACATCAATAAAAAGAGCTTGTAGGCTGGGGTGGAAAAATTTTAAAAGATCAGGAGGTCTTTCCGTGGTTGCAATTGTTGTCTTGGTTGCTACCAGCTTTTTAGCTACCTCCTTACTTTTAGCACAAGAAGTTTCCAGGCAGGTTGTTGAAGATATTGAAAGTAGGGCCGATATAAGTGTTTATTTTGACTTAGCCACTCCGGAAGATGAAATTATAGCCGTTGCTGAAGATATACGGAGTAATTTTGAAGTTACTGATATTGAATACAACTCTCGCCATGACGTTCTGGAAGGTTTTAGGGATGAAAATCAGGATAGAGAAGATTTAATGGAAGCTTTGGATGAAATCGGAAATCCCTTTTTTGCTACTTTGGATATTAAAGCGGAGAATATAGATAACTATCGAGAAATAGCTGATTATGTCCGTAGTAATTATTTGGATATTGTTGATGAAATTGATTTTTACAGAAGAAAAGAGGCTATAGAATCAATTTTTGCGGTTACTTCGCGAGTTCAAAATTCATTGACTATTATTGGATCTATTTTGGCTATTATTTCAATTCTCATAGTGTTTGGAACAATTCGACTTTCTATTTATAGCTTGAATAAAGAAATAAAGATAATGAAATTAGTGGGTGCTTCTGATTATTTTATGCAGGGTTCTTTTTTGGTTCAAGGATTTATACTGGGCTTTACCGCCAGCGTCATCTCTTTTCTGATATTAATGGGAATGGTTTTAATAATGCATCAAGGTTATAATCCTTTAGGAATTAATTTGGAAAGTCATATACTGGATAATTTATCGTATATTTTACTTTTACAATTTTTAACCGGAATAGGGCTCAGTGTTGCTTCTTCTTTTGTTGCTGTTAGAAAATATTTGGAAATTTAATTTTAATTGCGGGATCATCTAGTGGTAGGATGCGGGTTTCTGGTACCCGTCACCCAGGTTCGAATCCTGGTCCCGCAGCATTAAAAAATCAACGTCCGTGAGGGCGTCTTATTTTTTAATAATGTGACTGTAGTGAGAACCTGAGATACCCCATCGCGAAGCGATCCGAATAGCCATTAACCTTCGAATCCTGGTCCTCGCGTCTTAAAATAAATGTCCGTTAGGGCATTTTATTTTTTTATATATCTGTATGACTGTGCAGAGAACCTGAGATACTTTATGTTTAGCTTGATTGTCTCTTTTTTTAGTGGTAATCTTTTATAAGAGGCGTTTATCAATAATATATAAAAATATGAATAAAAAAGTTACCTGGGGGATAATAGCACTTGTTTCGGTTATTTTAATTTTTGGAATAGTATTTACAGTAAATAAAGAAAATCAAGAACCCAATGAAGAGCAGAGTGAAGTAGAGCAATCAGCTTGGGATGCACAAGAGAAATTAGTAGAAGCTTACGATAAAATTAATCAAGTCAGAGACGACTTAACCGAAGAAGAATTTAATGAGTTAATGAATAGATACGATGAATTTGAATCATCTCTTTACGAACTTG
>CAYWPY010000007.1:0-23346 GCA_964460255.1 uncultured Candidatus Saccharibacteria bacterium
CCGCTAGGACAAATCCCTTGATTAGGTTCAGTTGTTACGTATTGCATCATTTCATGCCAGTTATAAAGACCACCATAAGTGTCGCAATTTGAAGAGCTGTTGTCATAACACCATTTTTCAATTACTCCATTATCAGAAAGATTATCTGATCCACTAGAAAGCATAGATCCGATATTAAGATTTTCCGCCATCCAGCACTGAGTTCCTATCTCTACGGTAGTATAAGTTTGTCCGTCTCTATCGTCTGTAAGGTCGCTTCCACAAGCAAAAGTCGGCTCATTACCTAAAGAAACCTCCCTAGTTTCTCCATCTGCCTCCAAATAAGTATAATCAACCGAATTTATTGCAATTTGGTAACCGGTATCGTAATCACTTGTACTTGAAAAGTTACCTGTTTGTGGATCATAAACCGGACTGGATAAGTATTCCGGATACAGACAATCATAAAGATCATAATCACTACTTGATACGGTAGTTGGCGTTTCCGGAAGTGCCGGGCATCCTTCCCATCCATCTTTGGCTATTTTTTCTTTAACCGCTCTATTTATTGCATGGAGATGAGTCTCTCTTTGATTATCTCTTGCTTCCGCTAACTTAGTAGTTGGATTTACAGCAATAAATAATCCTATTGCAAGTAACATTATTATTCCAATTACAATCAGTAATTCTATAATGGTGAATCCTTTTTTATTCATGGTTTATATATTTTTATAAAGGTTAAGCAATATTATTTAAATATATCATAAAAAAAGATCCTTAAAAATAATCTTCTTAGAATTTTCTATAGAAAAATTAATTAATGATTGTTAATGGTTAATGATTAAAAGTAAATAACTTCTGCTTGTCCAGCTCCCTTTCTTTTGGTAGAATAAAGCAAGTAAATATTAAATTTTTTAATTATAAAATTATGAATTCGGAGATTAAAAAACATGAAATGAAAGTCGCTTATTTCAGTATGGAAATAGCTATTAAAAACGACATAAAAAGCTATAGTGGAGGTTTGGGTGTTTTAGCTGGAGATACTCTAAAAGCGGCGGCGGATTTAAAAGTGCCAATGATGGGAATAACTCTATTAAACAACAAAGGCTACTTCAAGCAAGTAATTAATCAAAATGGAGAACAAGAAGAAAAGGTTGATGATTATAATCTTTCAGAGTTAAATAAGCTGGATGTAATCACTACGGTTAAAATTAAAAGTGATCAAGTGAAAGTTGCTGTTTGGGAGTATAAAATAGAAGGTTATAATGGGCATATTGTTCCCGTTTATTTTCTTGATACTAATTTAGAAGAAAATAAAGAAGAATATAGGTCACTAACCGGCCAACTTTACGGTGGTGATCAAAAGTACCGCTTAATGCAAGAAATTGTTTTGGGAAGAGCCGGAGTTAAACTTTTACCTCTTTTGGGCTATCAAAATATTGAAAAATATCATCTTAACGAAGGGCATGCCGGATTAGCAACTATAGAATTATTATCCCAATTTAAACCTAAAGTTTTTTCCTTAAATTCAGAAAGGGGACAAACTGCAGTAAATAAAATAAGAGAAAAATGTGTCTTTACTACTCACACTCCGGTAAGGGCGGGGCATGACGTTTTTTCTTTGGATTTAGTTGAAGAATTACAACCCAACTTTCCTAATTTATCGGAATTAAAAACTGATGAAAAATTAAATATGAGTTATCTTGCAGCTTATTTTAGCTCTTACATCAACGGAGTTTCCAGAGAACATCAAAAAGTTTCGACTAAAATGTTTCCCAAACATAAAATTGCCGCTATTACCAACGGAGTTCATTCTCAAACTTGGACTTCTCCCGATTTTAAAAAATTATTTGATCAATATATTCCCAGTTGGAGAGGTTGTAGTCTTTCACTCAGAAATACATTCAATATTCCGACTGAAAAAATTTGGAACGCTCATCAAAGCAGTAAAAGGAGACTTCTCCAATATATTAAAGAAAATAATAATAAAGAACTCTCTGAAGATATTTTTACAATCGGTTTTGCTCGTCGATTTGCTACATACAAACGACCGACCATTCTTTTCCGCAATATGGAAAAGTTGTTAGAAATCAATGAAAAAGTAGGTAAAGTGCAGATTGTTTACGCCGGTAAAGCTCATCCTCACGATCAGGCGGGAAAAGATATGATTAAAGAAATTAATCAAATTATAAAAAATTATAAAGATAAAATAGATATTGTCTTTTTAGAAGATTACGACATAAATGTAGCTCAAATGTTGATTCCCGGAGTTGATCTGTGGTTAAACACGCCGCTTCCGCCCAACGAAGGTTCGGGAACCAGTGGAATGAAAGCAGCTCATAACGGAGTGCCTCATTTTAGTACATTGGATGGTTGGTGGATAGAAGGTTATATAAAATCAAAGACCGGTTGGGCAATCGGAGAAGAAAATAACAATCTAACTCCGGAAGAAAGAATAGAAAAAGACGCCGAAGATATCTATAAAAAATTAGCAGATATAATTATTCCTCGTTACTATCAAACACCGGAAAAATGGAAGAAAACAATGCGCCACACCATTGCCGTTAATGCTTCCTTTTTTAACTCAGAAAGAATGATTAGACAATATTCGCAAGAGGCTTATCTGTAAAAATCCACATAAGTGGATTTAATTGTTAATTTATGATTGTTAATTTTTAATTAATAATTGATAATCAAAAAACCGCCTTCTCGGCGGTTTTGTTAATGGTTAAAAGTAAATAGTTAACGGTCAATAGTCAAAGGTTGATAGTTAATGATTAATAGTTAATAGTTATTTAGTCAATATTTCCGGTTTTCCATCCACTATAGCAATAGTGTGCTCAAAGTGCGCTGATAAATTTTTAGTCTTTATTCCTTCAGCGTCATAATTTATTGAAGAATCACCGGTGGTAACCATCGGCTCTATGCAAATCACCATTCCCTCTTTAATTTTCATTCCTTTTCCCGGCTCCCCAATATTAAGAATTTGTGGGTCTTCATGGACTTCTTTCCCGATTCCGTGCCCACAAAGCCCTTCGACAACCGTAAATCCCTGCCCTTCGACATAAGATTGAATTGCGTAACCGATATCTCCCAATCTATTTCCCGCTTTAAAAGCCTCAATCCCTTTTTGGAGAGAAATTTTAGTAACTTTTAATAATTTTTTTGTATCTTTGCTGACTTCTCCAATGGGAAAAGTAGTTGCCATATCCGCATGATATCCATTGAAACACAACCCCAAATCCAAAGATAAAATATCTCCTTCTTTTAGCTTTTCCTCACGAGGAATACCATGAACCACTGTTTCGTTAATAGAGGTGCATAAGGCCGCCGGAAAGCCTTTATAACCCTTAAAAGAGGGAGTAGCTCCTTTTTCTTTAATAAACTTTTCTGCGAGCCTGTTAAGCTCTTTAGTTTTCACCCCGCTTTCAGCTTTCTTTTTTACCTTCTCTATTATTTCGGAAAGCATCTTCCCGCTCTTTCTCATTAAGTCAATTTGCTTTTTACTTTTTAATTTAGTCATTTAAATCTAAAGTTTTAAATATATCTTCTTTAACTTCTTCTACTGATTGCTCACCATCAATTTCCACTAAAATTCCTTTTTCTCTGTAAAACTCCAAAACCGGCAACACATCACTTTTAAACCAACTAAGTCTTCTCTCTATCTCTTTTTCATTGTCGTCAGCTCTTCCTCTTTTTAGCAGTCTTTCTTTAGCTTCCTTTTCACTTATATCAATATAAATAGGGGTAAAATCATCATTCCATTCAAAAAGTTGAAAAACTTCATCCAGCATTTTAGCTTCATAAAATTTACGTGGGTTACCATCAAAAATAATTCCTTCCGCCGAACTTTCTTCTTTTATTTTAATTATTTTCGGCATCCAAATATTAAAAACGATCGGAGTTGGTATTAATCTTCCTTCGGATAAAGACTTGTTCAATTTTTTACCGATAAAATCATCTTCTTTAGATCTTTCTCTTAAAAGTTGACCTGTTTTAATGGCTTTCCAGTTCGTTTTTTTTATCAATCGTTCTATTTGAGTACCCTTTCCACAACCCGGTCTTCCTATTAATGATATTACTTTCATAATTTTACTTTTAATTTATAATACTAAACTAAATAAGCAACCCGTTAAAGATTGCTTACTTATTTAATCTAAATTTTTTCTTTATTTATCACCGCTTAATAATTGCTGATTAATAATTATCGATCACGGATTAACAATTAAACTTCTTCGGAGTTTTATATTTCTTCATATTCTCTCATCTGTAGTTGAGCATTTATCTGTTGAGTGGTATCCAAAACTACGCTGACAATAATCAAAACGGAAGCACCACCCATTAAAAACTGAAAGGTACCTACACCGGTTATTCCCGCCACGATTGAAGGCATTACGGCTATAGTTGCCAAATAAAGCGCCCCGACGGTAAGCACTCTGTTTAATATATATCTAATATGTTTTTCGGTCGGTTTTCCGGGTCTTATTCCGGGGATAAAACCACCCATCTTCTTTAAATTATCAGCAACGTTTTCAGGGTCAAAGGTAACTGCCGTATAGAAAAACGTAAACAGAAAAACGAGAATAAAATAAGCTCCTCCTTGGAACCAAGGATTCTCAAAAAGCGTTGCAATGGTTTGAGCAATAGAACCGACCAAACCACCGAATCCGGCTAAAAATTGAGCAATCATCGGAGGCATCGCCAATAAACTGAGAGCAAATATAATCGGAATTACTCCCGCCGGATTGATATTGAGAGGAATATAGGTGGATGAACCCCCGTAAACCTTTCTTCCTTTTACTCGTTTGGCATAAGAAACGGGAATGTTTCTTCGTGCCTCATTAACTAACACAACGGCGGCAATAATAAAGACTCCTAAAAATAAAAATAAAATATAAGAGGGTAATTGAGACATGCTCCAGTTAGCGATAGCTTGTAATAGCTGAGTAGGGAAATTAGCGATAATCCCGGCAAAAATCATTATTGAAACTCCATTTCCAATTCCTTTTTCACTGATCAATTCTCCAATCCACATTAAAAAGACCGTACCGGCGGTAACTGTAGTAATAGTGGTAATCATATCAATCGTCGATAAAGGATTTATTACTCCTTGATTTTCAAAAAGTGTCAACATTCCAAAAGACTGTAAAACGGCAAAGGGGATTGTTAAATAACGTCCGTATTGGTTAATCTTTTGCCTTCCTTGATCACCCTCTTCTTTATAAAGTCTTTCTAATTTGGGAAAAACCATAGTCAAAAGCTGAATAACAATAACAGCGGTAATGTAAGGTCCTAATCCGAGCATTACAATAGAAAACTTATCCATTGTTCCTCCGGTGAAAACATTAGCGAATTCAAACATCTGAAACTGATTAAAAAACTCTTGTAAATTTTCTTTATTCATTCCGGGCATCGGAATATTGGCCATTACTCTAAAAATAGCTAGCATTCCCAAAACAAAAAGCAATCTTTTTCTAAGATCTTCAATTTTAAATATTTCCGCTATTTTCTTAAACATTTTTTTAACCGGTAATTAGCAAATTAAATACTTCCACCCGCTTTTTTAATCTTCTTTTCAGCAGTTTTAGAAAAGGAACAATCTTTAATAGTTAAAGATTTAGTAATTTTACCTTCTCCCAAAATTTTAACTTCCGGTGCTCTTCCTTTTTCTCTCTTTACCAAGCCTTTATTAGCTAATTTCTCGGGAGTAATCTCCTCTTTTTCTTCAAAAGCGTTTTCCAAATCCTTAACGTTCACTACGGCTTTATCTTTTCCTTCAGTAGTATTATAACCTCTAAGCTTTGGATATCTCTTAATCAAACCTCTAATGATCGGCTCTCCACCGGTTCCGGCTCTTGCTTTTTGGCCTTTTACTCCTCTACCGGAATAAGTTCCACGGGCACCACCGCGACCAACTCTTCTCTTTTTTTTATTATCTTTTGATTTTAAATCGTTAAGTTGCATTATTCTTTTAATTTAGTTAGAGCTACTATTGTGGCTCTGGCGTTATTTAATTTATTTCTGGTGTTTCCTAAAATTTTAGAAGAAATATCTTGAATTCCAACCATAGAACAAATCGCTCTTACAGTACCTCCGGCAACCAAACCACGCCCCTTCGATTGCGGTTTAAGTAAAATCTCAGCAGCTCCGTGCTTTCCTTTTACCTCGTGAGCAATAGTACCGTCTCTCAAATTTACTTCAATGATATTTTTTTTAGCTTTTCTGGTTGCTTTTTCAATAGCTTTTCCAACATCATTTCCTTTGGAGAGTCCTACCCCCACTTTTCCCTTTCTGTTTCCTACAACTACAAGAGCTCTAAATCTAAGTCTTCTGCCCCCGGCAGTCATTCTTTCTACTCTATCAATATCCAAAACTTCGGAGTTGTAATCTTTATCTTTTTTTTGTTTTCTTTTTGCCATAAATATTAAACTTAAAACTTAAGACCCGTTTCTCTAGCTCCCTCAGCTAAAGCTTTTACTCTTCCGTGGTATTTGTAACCTCCCCGATCAAAAACAACTTCTTTAATGTCTTCTTTCAAAGCTTTTTCAGCTAAAAGTTTTCCGGTTTCAAAAGCTAAAGCTACCTTCCTATTATCGTCTTTTATATCTTTTTCTATATCAATATCTTTAGCGGAAACTAAAACTTTTCCGGTTGTATCATCTATTAATTGACCATAAATATGCTTAATTGATCTATAAACATTAAGTCGTGGCTTTTCATTAGTTCCTCTTACTTTGGATCTAATTTTTTTATGTCTTCTTTTTCTTTGCTTGTCTCTTTTAAACATATTTTTACTTTATTTATTCAGAACCGACTGCTTTTTTACCTTCTTTTAATGTAATTTCTTCACCAACATATCTTATTCCTTTTCCCTTATAAGGTTCCGGAGGTCTTATCTTTCTTATTTTAGCAGCAATCTGACCAACTTTAGCCTTGTCAATTCCGGAAACAACTATTTTACCCTCTTCAACATTAACCTTTACATCGTCAGTAAAATCTTTTTTTACCGGATGGGAAAATCCAGCTTCCACTACGAGGGTAGTTCCTTCCATTCTGGCTCGGTAACCAACCCCTTTCATTTCTAATCTCTTTTCAAATCCATCGGTTACTCCTTTAACCATATTGAATACCAAACTTCTTTCCAAACCTAAAAACGGATTGGATCGTTTAGTATCTTTTTGAATGGAAAGCTTTATTTTTTCCTCTTCTTGTTTAACCGCTATTTCCGGTCTAACAGTATGGTTAAGCTCTCCTTTTGGTCCCTTGACAGTTATATCTTGACCTTTAATCGTAACCTCTACTTTCTCGGGAATATTTATTGGTTTTTTTCCTATTCTTGACATATTTTTTTAGTATACTTTACATAAAACTTCACCTCCGAGACCCGCTGAATTAGCTTCATTGTTAGACATTACTCCCTTAGGAGTGGAGATAATTGAAATTCCATAACCTCCTCGAACAGGCCTTACATCTTTAGCTGAGGTATAAATTCTTCTTCCCGGTTTAGAAATTCTGGTAGCTTTGGTAATTGCCGGTTCTCCGTCTTTATCGTACTTCAAATTAACTCTAATTATCTTCTTGGGTTTTCTTCCTTTCTTTACCGCAGACTCTACGAAGCCTTCCGCTTGTAAAACCTTGGCAATCTTAAACTTTATATTAGAAAAGGGGATATCAACCGTTTTTTTATTAACGGCTTGACCATTTCCTAATCTATTTAACATGTCTGTTATTGGATCTGTCATAATATTTTTACCAACTTGATTTTCTTACTCCTGGTATTTCTCCATTATTTGCCTTTTCCCGAAAGCAAATTCTGCAAAGACCAAAATCTCTCATGTATCCTCTTCTTCTCCCGCACTTAAAACAGCGGTTTACTTTTCTGGTTGAATATTTTGGTTCTTTATCTTGCTTCTCTTTTTGTGCTTTTGTAGCCATAATTATTATTATTTTTTAAAAGGAAAGCCAATTTTTTTTAAAAATTCCAATCCTTCTTCTTTTGATTTTGCTGTATTTGTTACGGTTAATTGTAAACTTAAAATATCATCACGTTCATCAGCCGGTATTTCGGGAAAAGAAATATGTTCTTCAACTCCTAAAGAGAAATTACCACTTTGATCAATTTTTTCGGGATCCAAACCACGGAAATCTCTTAATCCGGGCAAAACAACGTTAATTAATTTTTCTAGAAAATTAAACATCCTTTCTTCTCGCAAAGTAACTTTTACCCCGACCGGATCACCGGCTCTGATTTCAAAAGCTGAAATTGATTTCTTAGCTTTGGTCACCACCGGTTTTTGACCGGCGATAAGAGCAATATCATTTACTACGTAGTCAATTGTTTGCTTAGCTTTATCAGAAGCCATTCCCTTTATCTTATCACCAATTCCGACATTAATAGTTACTTTAGTTAATCTGGGAGCAGCCATAGTATTACTATAACTGAACTCATCAGTCATTTCTTTAATTGCTACTTTTTGTTGTTCTTTTATATTCTCCATAATTAATCAACTACTTTATCGCACTTTTTACAAACTCTTTTTTTACTTTCTCTTTCTTTTTTAATCGCTAATCGGGTAGCTTTATCACATTTTGGACAAATAAATTTCACGTTCGATACATGAATCGGAGCTGGAAATTCAATTATCTGACCACTTTCTCCTTGTTTCTTTGGCCTAACGTGCTTTTTCATTAAATTAAGACCTTCGACAATAACTTGTCTGTCTTTTGGAAAAGCGTGCATCACCTTACCGGTTTTACCTTTGTCTTTTCCAGCAATTATTAAAACTTTGTCCTCTTTTTTTATCTTCATACTATCTCTTTTGCTAAAGTAGTAATCTTTTTAAAACCCATATCAGCCAATTCTCTGGGGATTGGTCCGAAAATTCTTCCTCCCTTGGGGTTGTTAGTATCCCCATCCAAAACAACAACTGCGTTCTCATCAAAGCGGACGTAAGACCCGTCTTTGCGACGAAATTCTTTTTTTTGTCTTACTACTACTGCCTTAACAACATCATGTTTTTTAACTTCTTTTCGTGGTTCCGCTTTTTTTACCGCTCCAACAATAACATCACCTATCCGAGCATATCGTTTTTTGGAACCACCTAAAACCTTAAAGCATTTTATTTCTTTTGCTCCGGCATTATCCGCTACTTTCAATTTTGTTTCCGGCTGAATCATAAGCTGTTAATTTTTTTTAATAACTTTCCACTTTTTATTTTTTGAAATCGGTTTTGTTTCTTCAATTGTTACTTCATCACCTTCTTTGTATTTATTATCTTCATCATGAGCACTGTATTTCTTACTCACTTCGTATCGCTTGCCGTAACGGGGATGTTCTTTAACACGAGAAACTTCCACAACAACCGTTTTGTCTTGTTTGTCAGAAACTACTTTTCCTTTTAATTTATTTTTCATATGAACCTTCGTTTAGAATAGTTAATATTCTGGCTATATCTTTCTTTATTTTTTGGGCTTCCTTCGTATTTTTAACTCGCCCTGAAGAAAGATTAAACTTAACTTCTTTAAATTTTTCTTTCTTTTCTTTTAGAAGTTTTTTTAAATCTTTTTCACTGTTTTTTCTTATTTCTTCAGGATTCATTTTTTTATGATAAATTTAGTCTTTATGGGTAACTTGTCGTTCGCTTTGGAAAAAGCAGCTCTTGCTGTTTCTTCATCAATTCCATCCAGCTCAAAAAGGACTCTTCCTGGTTTAACTGGTGCTACATAACGATCAACACTTCCTTTCCCTCCTCCCATCGGCACTTCAAGTCCTTTTTTGGTAACCGGCTTATCGGGAAATATTCTAATCCACATTTTTCCACCTTTTCTAAGATATCTAATTATTGCTCTTCTGGCCGCCTCTATTTGTCTGGAAGTAATCCAGTGAGGATCAAGTGTTTTCAATCCGTAAGTTCCAAACTCAACCTTGGTTCCTTTATTAGCAACTCCTTTCAGCCTTCTCATTTCCTTATGTCTTTTTCTATGTTTTACTTTTTTCGGTACTAACATATTAATTAAATTTTTCTCCTTTGTAAATTGATACTTTTACACCTATGGTTCCAAATTTGCAGTACGCCTCTTCAAAAGCATAATCCAAATCAGCTCTAAGCGTTTCTCTGGGTAAATTACCTTCTGAAATATGTTCCGTTCGGGCAATTTCACTTCCGTTAAGTCTTCCTGCAACTTGAATTCTTGCCCCCTTAACACTCCTATTGGCTGTTATCTTGCCCATTCCGTGCTTTATAACTCTTCTGTAGTGCATTCTTTTCTCCAGTTGCTTAGCCATCTCTTTGGCGGCCACGGCAGCTGATGACCAGGGATCCTTAACTTCTTTAACCTCTATTCTAATCTTTCTATCGGTTCCCATTCCTTTTTTATCTAAAATTTTATCAAGTCCGGTTTTAAGTTTTTTTACTCCTTCTCCTCCTCTTCCAATAACGATACCTGGACGAGAGGAATGAACTACAACGTTAAGTTCGGAAGGAGATCTTCTAATTTCTATCTCAGCAACTCCCATACCATCAAGATTCTCATTCATATACTCTCTTATTAAATGATCTTCATGAAGATACTCGGGGAATTTACCATTATAAAAACCCTTGGACCTCCAATCGGTCGTGGTAGTTATTCTTTTAATTCTGGGATGCGATCTCTGAGACATAGTTTATATTGATTTACGTCTAAAAATATTTTTACTTTTTTGTTTTTGATCTTTTTTAACTTTTGAACTTTCTTTATCTTTTACTTTTTTTCCTTTTTTACTTTCGGAAATATCGGTTTTAGGCTTTTCTTTCTTCTTAACGATCTTAATCTTACCCTTCTTTCCCGTTTTTATCTCTTTACCGGCTTCAATTTCATCCAAAACAATAGTAATATGAGAAGTCTTTTTCTGAATCTCGTTAGCTGCTCCTCTCGCTCTCGCTCTCCATCTTTTTAAAGTAGGGCCTTCATCAACTTTAATCTCCGAAATGTATAAATTATCTTTTTTTAAATCAAAATTATGTTCGGCATTAGCAATGACTGACTTTAAAAGCTTACTAACCGGTTTAGCGGCTCTTTTTTTCACAAATCTAAGTCTATCCTCTGCTTCGGAAACTTTTCTACCCCTAATTAAGTCAACAACTAATCTGACTTTTCGAGGCGCTATTCTTAAATAATTTAATTTTGCATCAACTTTCATATTATTTCAGCCTTATTTTTTTTCTTTTTCCTGTTCTCTTTGCATTCGACCACCGTGCCTTACAAATTTCTTGGTGGCGGAGAACTCTCCCAATTTATGACCAACCATATCTTCCGTCGCTTGAACTTCCACGTGTTTTTTTCCATTATGAACTCCAAATGTAAAACCTATCATTTCCGGAGTTATAACCGCATCTCGTGCCCAAGTCTTAATCACTCCATCATCCGGCTTTTGAGAATTAACTTTTTTCAAAAGCCTTTCATTTATGTTTGGTCCTTTTTTTAAACTTCTTGCCATATTTGTAAATTATTTTTTACTGTTTCTTCTACGAATAATATATTTATCGGTATTTTTTCTTTTTCTGGTTTTAACTCCCTTAGCCGGTTTTCCGGTTGGCGTTTTCGGGTGTTTAAGTCCGATTGTTGAACCACCTTCACCACCTCCATGCGGATGATCTACTGCATTCTTTGCTTTACCTCTCACTACTGGTCTTCTACCTTTGTTTCTGTTTCTTCCCGCTTTCCCGATATTCTTATATTTATGTTCCGGGTTGGAAAGTTCACCGATTGATGCAAAACATTTCCTATTTACTTTTCTAACTTCCTTAGAAGGCATCTTTAAGTGAGTATGCTTTCCTTCTTGAGCTAAAATTACAGCCGAAGAACCTGCTGCTCTAACCATTTTACCTTCTCCGTTCGGATTCAATGAAATGTTATGGATTTGAGTTCCAACGGGAATATTCATCAACCTCATCCTGTTTCCTTCTTTCACTGGAGCTTCATCATCAATTACAATTTCGTCTCCTTCAGAAATTCCTTGTGGAGCTAAAATATAACCTTGCGTTTTATCTTCATAATCAACTAGAGCCAAATAAGAAGTTCTGTTCGGATCGTAATCAATACGCTTAACTTCTCCTTTAACTCCAATTTTTTCTTGTCCAAAGTTAACTTTACGCCAAATTTTTCTTTGTCCGCCTCCACGAGTTCTGACAGTCATTTTTCCCGTATTATTCCTTCCTCCCGTCTTTTTAAGACTGACGGTTAAAGATTTTGGCGGGCGACTGTTTTTGTCTGGTTTCTGGGTCATAACGTCTACTATTAAATCATATTTAAATTAAAAGTCAAGCAGAAAAGATTTCTATATTTTGTCCTTCTTTTATTCTGACAACTGCTTTTTTGTATCCTTTCTTTTCCCCTTGAGTGCGACCTAATCTTCTCTTTTTTGCCGGAATGGATATTACCGTCACTTTTTGAACATCAACTCCGTAAAGATCTTCTACTGCTTTCTTAATCTCTATCTTATTTGCGTTTTTATCAACCACAAAAACATAACTGTTTTCTTCTTGCATCAACTCTGTTGATTTTTCACTTATGTGTGGTTTTTTAATTATGCTTTTCATAAAAAGTTTCTTTTATTGTTTCCACTGCTTTTTCCGGTAAAAGTAAGTATTTATAAGATAATACATCCAAGGCATTCAAATTCCTGGCCTCCATCACCTCTACGTCGGGAAGATTTCTAGCTGCCAGTAAAAGATTATCATCCACTTTATCAATTGCGATTAAAACCGATTCTTCTTTACAAGGTAAATTATTTAAAAATGAAAGTTCTTTAGTTTTTGGTTTTTTAACTTCTAATTTATCCAAAACTATTACCGAATCATCATTAACTTTACCGGATAAACTCATAAATAAAGCCTTTCTTCTCTCTTTTTTATTTATTTTCTTTTTGTAATTTCTTTCATTTCGAGGTCCGAAGGTAACACCACCACCACGCCAAATTGGAGATCTTCTTGAACCGTGTCTTGCTCGCCCGGTTCCTTTCTGTCTCCAAGGCTTTTTACCACCACCTCGCTTTTCTGATCTATCTTTAGTGTGGGCGCTATTTTGTCTTCTGTTTGATTGCTGACAAGTAACAACTTGATAAATCAAATCAGAATTTATTCCCACATTAAAAATCTCATCGGGTAATGTTTTTTTCTTATCCGTCTTTCCTTTTTTATTGTAAAGAGAAATTTTCATTTTTTTATATACACTTAATCTCTAAAAGATTATTCTTTCCACCGGGAAGTGATCCTTTAATCGCCAACGTATTTTTGTCTTGATCAACCTCCATAACTTCTAAATTTTTAATTGTTTTTCTATCCGATCCCATTCTTCCGGCCATCTTTTTACCCTTAACTACCCTTTGTGGATACGCAGACCCAATTGAGCCCCCTTTTCTGCCATCATGCTTGGTTCCGTGAGTTCTGGACTGTCCGGCAAATCCGTGACGCTTCACTACTCCCTGAAAACCTTTTCCTTTGGTAGTTCCGGAAATGGTGAGTTTGTCCCCTTTCTCAAAAACAGAAACGTTTATTTCTTGACCCAACTCAAAATCGTCCGGCTTTACTTTGAATTCACATAAAAATCGGAATGGTTTATCTTGTTGAGGTTTCTTAACTTTCTTTTCTTTCATTTTATCAAAACCGATTTGCACCGATTGATAACCGTCTTTATCTTTAGTTTTAAGTTGAGTAACCACACAAGGTCCGGCTTCTATCAAAGTAACCGGAACAATATTTCCGTCTTCATCAAAAACTTGTGTCATTCCTATTTTTTTTCCTAAAATAAATTTCATATATTTCTTGAAGAAATTTCTAATCCTCTAAGTCGTAAGCTGTTCACCGGGTTTTAAGTTAATTTAAGCAAACAAAAATATCGGGCTCTCCCCCGATTTGGAAAGCCTAAAACTTCTTCGAATTAAAATTTACTGAATTTAAGCATTAACTTAAAAGTCAAAGAAAAAAGTAAAGTTAAAAACTTTACATTTTTACTTCAATATTTACTCCGTTCGGGAGAGTAAGGTTTCTAAGTGCATCCAATACTTTGGGGTTGGCATCCATGACATCAATTAATCTTTTGTGGACCCTGACCTCATACTGCTCCTTGGATTTATTATTAACAAATGTAGAACGGTTAACCGTATACTTTTTAATCTCGGTTGGTAAGGGAGTGGGACCCGAAATCTCACTCCCGTACCTGGTTGCAGTTTCTACTATTTGTTTAGCACTGCTATCAATAACTTTGTGGTCATAACCACGAAGCTTTATTCTGATCTTGTTAAAATTTTCTTCCTTCTTAGCCATTGAATTACTGTATGTAACTATTTGATAATTTTCGTAACAACTCCTGCTCCAACAGTCTTACCACCTTCTCTGATTGCAAATCTTTGTTCGTCTTCAAGTGCAATAGGGGCAATAAGCTTAACCTTGAGGTTTGCCGTATCACCGGGCATAACCATTTCAGCTCCTTCTTTAAGTTCTACTTCTCCGGTAACATCAGTTGTTCTGAAGTAAAATTGTGGTTTATAACCATTAAAGAACGGAGTGTGTCTTCCTCCTTCGTCTTTGTCTAAAATATAAACTTCTGCTTCAAATTCGGTATGAGGAGTAACGGAACCCGGTTTTGCTAAAACTTGTCCTCTTTCAATATCACCTTTCTTAATTCCTCTGAGAAGAAGTCCGGCGTTATCTCCAGCTTCACCATGATCAAGTGTTTTATTAAACATCTCAATACTAACTACTGTTGTTTTGTCAATGTCTTCTTTAAGTCCAATAATTTCTACTTCATCTTTAGAGTTGATAACTCCTCTTTCAATTCTTCCGGTAGCAACGGTTCCTCTTCCTTCAATTGAGAATATGTCTTCAATTGCCATCAAGAAAGGTTTGTCTACATCTCTCTCCGGAGCGGGAATATAATCATCCAAAGCTTCCATTAATTCAATAATTGATTTTGTTGATTCATCATCAGCACTATCAGCTTCAAAAGCTTTAAGAGCAGAACCTTTTATAACGGGAACGTTTTCTCCGTCATATTCATATTTAGTAAGAAGTTCTCTTACTTCTGATTCTACTAATTCAATCATTTCCGGATCATCAACCATATCGGTTTTATTTAAGTAAACCACTAAAGAAGGAAGTCCAACTTGTCTAGCAAGAAGGATATGTTCTCTAGTCTGTGGCATAGGTCCGTCAGCAGCGGATACAACTAAAATTGCTCCGTCCATTTGTGCCGCACCGGTAATCATGTTTTTTACGTAGTCGGCATGCCCGGGACAATCGATATGTGCGTAATGTCTTTTTTCGGTTTCGTACTCTTGGTGAGAAACAGCAATGGTAATACCTCTTGCTTTTTCTTCAGGAGCGGAATCGATGTCCTCGATACTTGCTTTCATATCGGAATTACCTTGCATGCTTAAAACATTTAAGATAGCGGCGGTAAGAGTAGTCTTACCATGGTCAACGTGACCAATTGTTCCGATATTAAGATGTGGTTTATTTCTTTCGTATTTTTCAGCCATATTTTTTTTATTATTAATTAAGCAAAATATTGCTTAAAATTTTTAATTTATAATTACTTTTTTATAATTTTTTAGTGCTTTTTATATTACAATAATTTACAGAAAAAGTCCAGCCTTATCTACTTTCTTTAATTTCTTTTGCTACGCTGGCGGGAACCTCTTTGTATTCTAAGAATTCCATGGTAAAGTTTCCTCTTCCTTCGGTTAATGATCTTAAAGTAGTAACGTATCCGAACATTTCTGCTAAAGGTACTTTCGCTCTGATTATTTTCATATCCATACTTCCTTTGGTGTTTTCAGTTTTTTGAACTTCTCCTCTTCGGGAAGACAAATCACCAACAATATCACCAAAATATTCTGAAGGAACGACCACTTCCACCTTCATAAAGGGTTCTAGTAAAACCGGGCTCGCTTTTTTACAGGCGTCTTGAAAAGCCATCGAACCGGCGATTTTAAAGGCCATCTTTGACGAATCAACTTCGTGATAAGATCCGTCCAAAAGAGTAGCTTTTATGCCGACCATCTGATAACCGGCTACAACTCCTTTATCCATTACTTCGGCAATTCCTTTTTCTACGGCCGGAATATATTCTTGAGGAATAGCTCCCCCCGTAATTTCGTCAACAAACTCCAATCTGTCTTCTTTTTCTTGACTTTCATAATCCATCGGCTCAATCTTCATCTTAACGTGACCATATTGACCTCTACCACCGGATTGCTTAACATATTCCGATTCAGCTTCCGCTTCCTTTCTGATTGTTTCTCTATAAGCAACTTGTGGTTTTCCAACCTCGGCTTCTACACCAAATTCTCTTTTTAATCTATTAATTATAATATCCAAGTGAAGCTCACCCATTCCGGAAATAACCGTTTCACCGGTTTCGATATCACCTTTGACTTTAAAAGTAGGGTCTTCTTTACCTAATTTTCTAAGTGCTAATCCCATCTTTTCTTGGTCTTCTCTACTTTTCGGCTCTACTTTAATCGATACTACCGGATCGGGAAAAGTTATATTTTCTAAAACGATTGGGTTCTTGGGATCACAAAGTGTATCTCCGGTGGCAGTTTCATCTAAACCGACCAGGGCAACAATATCTCCTGCATAAATCTCATCCAATTCTTCCCGGTCATTAGCGTGCATTCTTAAAATTCTGTTAATTCTCTCTTTTTTTCCTGTCGTAGAGTTTACCACATTTGAACCTCCCGTCAAACTTCCCGAGTAAACTCGAGCAAAAGTAAGACTTCCTACATAAGGATCACTGGCTAATTTAAACGAGAGAGCGGCAAAAGGCTCATCATCGTCAGCTTTTCTGATAATCTCTTCATCGGTCTCGGGATTAACTCCTTTAACCGGTGGTAAATCGGTTGGAGCGGGAAAGAAATCACAAACGGCATCGATTACCGATTGAACTCCTTTGTTTTTTAGTGCTGTTCCGCAATATATCGGGACTAAATCATAATTTATAACCGCCTCCCTGAGTGCCTTCTTTAATTCTTCAACTGTTACTTCCTCTCCGTCCATGTATTTTTCGAAAAGATCTTCATTTTCGGTAACAATTTTTTCTACCATTTCTTCTCTCTTCTTTTCTGCTTCTTCTTTTAATTCTTCTGGAATTTCTTCTTTAACTACCTTCTCTCCCATTTCTCCTTCGTACCTCCAAGCCTTCATTTCTAAAAGATCAATTGCTCCTTCGAATCCTTTCTCTGCTCCGAGAGGAATCTGCATCGGGACTACATTTGGAGTTAATTTTTCGACGATAGTCTCAATTGCACCTTCATAAGTAGCTCCAACTCGATCCATTTTATTAATAAAGCAAATTCTGGGAACTTCAAATTTATCGGCTTGTCTCCAGACGGTTTCTGATTGTGATTCAACTCCGGAAACTCCGTCAAAAACCACTATTGCCCCGTCTAAAACTCGAAGAGATCTTTGCACTTCGGCGGTAAAATCGATATGACCGGGAGTATCAATAATATTTATTCTGTATTCTCCTTTACCTTTTCCTTTCTTCTTTTTATAGGTAGGAGTCCAAAAACAAGTGGTAGCAGCAGAAGTAATGGTAATTCCTCTTTCTCTTTCTTGATCCATCCAATCCATTACTGAAGCACCATCATGTGTTTCTCCTATTTTATGAGAAATACCGGTGTAAAACAAAACCCTTTCAGTCATTGTTGTTTTTCCCGCATCAATGTGGGCTATAATTCCAATATTTCTGTATTTATCTAATTTATATTCTCTGGACATACGATTTTAATTTCTAAATTTTAATTCTTACAAACAAAAAGTGCTTCTTGGAGCACTTTAAAAATAAAAAAAATTACTTGGCTAAAAAGGCAAAGGCTCTGTTCGCTTCGGCCATTCTCTCCATGTTTTCTTTCTTCTTTATTGCTGAACCTTGCTTTTGGGAAGCATTAAGTATTTCTTTTGCTAATTTTTCTTCCATCGGAGAACCGGAACCTGAACGAGCGGCATTTAAAATCCAGCGCATTGCCAAACTCATTCCTCTTTTTTTATCAACATCATAAGGTACTTGGTAGGTTGCTCCTCCGACTCTTTTTGATCTTACCTCTTTATTTGGAAATACATTATTTAAAGCTTGGTCAAATACTTCTATCGGATCTCCTTTGGTTTCTTTCTTTATTATATCGAAAGCATTATAGAGTATTTTTCTAGCTAAAGATTTCTTCCCGTCTTTCATTATATGATTTATAAATTTAGCAACAACAACGTTTTGATACTTCGGATCGGGATCAATTGGGTGTGTTTTATATTTTTTTCCTTTTTCTTCAAACATGTTTTTTAGCTAGATTTTTTAGTTCCGTATTTACTTCTTGACTGTTTCTTACCTTCTACTCCTTCGGAATCAAGTGCTCCTCTTACTACGGTATATCGAACACCGGGCAAATCCTTGACTCTACCTCCTCTTACTAAAACAACCGAGTGTTCTTGTAAGCTGTGTCCTTCACCGGGGATATAAGAAGTAACTTCCATTCCGTTACTGAGACGAACTCTGGCTACTTTTCTTAAAGCTGAATTCGGTTTCTTGGGGGTAACAGTAGAAACTTTTAAACAAACTCCTTTTTTAAAAGGGGAAGAATAATACGATTTTTTATTCTTTAAGTTGTTAAAACCATAAGATAAAGCAGGTGATTTCTGCTTTTTTACTGGCTTCTTTCTACCTTTTCTTACTAATTGGTTTATTGTGGGCATGTCTTAAATAAAAATAATCTGTAAATTAAAAATCTTATTTACTCAGTCGTATGATAAATACTACAAAAAAGATAATTATTTGTCAAGAAATCAAAAACTCATCCCCGTGAAAATCTGAAAAACAGCTTGAGCTAAAGTGGGAAGAAAAGTAAAAGCAAGCATTAAGGCTAGAAAAGTTCCCATAAAACCACTTCCGAGCGAGAAGTCAAAATCGGTAAACGTTTTCATAATCTCCGCTCCGTCCAAGGGGGGTATCGGTATTAAGTTGAAAAGCGCCAAAATTATATTTACATAGACTATCAAAGAAACCGTAGTCATCCAAATCGGCGATAAAGAAACAAACCTCAATATCATCGCAAATATAAAAGCAATTAAAAAATTAGAAGTGGGACCGGCAGCGGCAACTTTGGCCGGGCCGTATTTTTGATCACTTAAATTATAAGGGTTATAAGGGACCGGTTTTGCATATCCGATAAACATTCCCCCAACAATCATTAAAAATAAAGGAAGGAGAACTGTTCCAAAAGGATCAATATGAGGAATCGGATTTAAAGTTAACCTTCCCGCATCTTTTGCCGTCGGATCATCCATAGAGAAAGCAGCCCACCCGTGAGCGTACTCATGAAAAACGGCGGACATGATAATAATAAAGTATACGAAAATTTTTGTTTGTAAATCCATTGCGCTAATTCTAACAGAATTATTTTATTTTTAAAACCCAAAAAAAAGACTTAAAGAGTCGACAGTCAACAGTCAATAGTTAATGGTCAATAGTTAATAGTTAATAATCAATATCATTTTGACTTTCATCTTTTATAATGTATAATAGTTTCCAGTATTAATCAACTCGACCGGATGTAAAAGAATTACATTTCGGCTACCAAAATGGCTAAGTGTCAAATTTGTCAAAAAAAATCAGAAATAGCCGGTAACTACGCAAAAACCAGAGGGCAATATAATCCCACCGGAAAAAGAAGAAGAAAACCGAATCTACAGAGAGTTTTCATTCCCGAAGATATTCAAAAAAAGGCTTATAAGGAATTTGCGGGCAAAAAAGTAACCGCTTGCACCAAGTGTATTAAAGCTATTTCAAAATAAATAGTTTTCGGGCCGTGGCCTAGAGGCTTAGGGCGTGCCGCTGGGGGCGGTGAGATCGCCGGTTCAAATCCGGCCGGCCCGACAAAAAAAGAAAATGACTCTTAAAGAGTCATTTTTTTATTGCCGATATAAATTTTATCCTCTAAAATCCTCCCATCCCCTGCATCATCTTGGCCGCTTTTTTTTGAACTTTTTTAAGTGCTTCGTTGGTACATTCTTTAACTAAATCCTGAACCTCATCCACGTCAGCTTCAGAATTAATCTCTATATTTTCAACTTGCATTTGTCCGTTTACCGTTACTGTTACACCTTCTTTTTGATAACTTTCTTTTTCTTTGGAAAGATTTTTTTGTAAATCTTTTATCTTCTTGGCTTGTTTAAATTTATCAAACATTTTATTTTTATCTATTTTTAACCAACTTTAGTCAACTATAGCAAAAAAAAGAACAAAAACAAATTAAAAAATAAAACCGGCTTATTTACAGTCGGTTTTGTAGTAATTTGAAAGAATCTTTTCCCTTTTCATAATCATCCAAAATTATCCACTCATCACTATTTCTAATAAGGGAAATTATTTCTTCCATTTTTTCTTCGGTGATAACTACCGAATTATTTTTTTCTTTTTTTATTATCTCTATAAAATCCTTCGGTTCTTTTTCACTAATGTAAATTGCTCCAAAAAATATTTTTTGAATTTGCGGTTCTCTGTTTTCAGTATAAATAGTAACTCTAAAAACTTTAGGGTCTTCACTTTCACTATTTTCAAGTACGATTAATTCTCCAAGCATCCCCTCAGAAGAAGATCGATAAGTAAAAAGAACAGTCCATGGAGCCGGTTCAAGTACTTTTTTTGAATCTAAGTCGTTTCCGTTAACAATACCTGTAAATAAAAAAGACAAAATTAAGATAGTTAAAGCTAATCTTTTCATTTTATTTCCTCCTTTTTTTAAAGTGCTTTTTTAGTATAAAACCAGAATTAGAAGATGTCAAAATTTAATCGTTTTTTATCCTTAATGAGTTAAATACTACCGAAACTGAGGATATAGTCATTGCCCCCGCTGCAATAGCCGGACCTATGGAAGTAGCTAAAAATCCCAAAGCGGCAACTGGTAAAGCTAAAGAGTTATAAAGATAAGCCCAAAACAAGTTCTGTTTTATTATTTTAAAGGTTTTTTCTGATAATTCTATTGCTTCCACTAATTTATTTAATTCTCCTTTAATTAAAGTTATATCTCCGGACTCGATAGCTATATCCGTTCCCGTTCCTATCGCTATAGAGACGTCAGCCTTAGTTAGCGCGGGGGCGTCATTTATTCCGTCTCCTACCATAGCAACGGCTTTTCCTTGTCTTTGTAACTTTTCTATAGCTTCTGTCTTTTGATCCGGATAAACTTCTGCAATTACTTTTTTAATTCCCAAATCCTCAGCTAACGCTTTAGCGGTTTTTTGATTATCTCCGGTAAGCATAACCAATTCAAATCCTTTTTCTTGTAAATCTTTTATTGCTTCTTCACTAGTCTCTTTTATAGTGTCGGCTAAAGCGATAAGTCCAAGTAAGTTTTTGCCGCCAACAATTATTACTGTTTTTCCTTGTCCTTCTAACTGTTTCTTTTTAACTAAAAGTTCTTCCGGTAAATCAAATCTTTTTTCTTTTAATAGGCTTTTCCTTCCTGCTACCACTTTTTCTCCTTTAATTTCTCCGGTGACCCCTTCCCCGAAAAGCGCTTCAAAACTAATAACCTTTTCCAACTTTATATTTTCTTTTTTTGCTTTTTCCGTAATTGCCTTTCCTAAAGGATGCTCAGAATTAGATTCTAATGATCCAGCGACTTTCAATAAAGCTTCTTCCGTTCCTTTAAAAGAATATATATTAGTTACACTTGGAGCTCCTTTAGTTATGGTTCCGGTTTTATCAAAAACAATTGTATCTACTTTTGTAATTTCTTCTACTGCTGATCCTTTTCTAAATAAAATCCCTCTTTGAGCTCCCTTACCCACCGCTACGGTTAAAGCAGTGGGGGTTGCCAAACCCAAAGCACAAGGGCAGGCAATAACTAAAACGGTCATTCCGGCAAAAATAGCGGTAAACCACTCTCCCAAAACAAAACCCCAAACTAAAAAAGTAATTACCGATAAAAATAATACTACGGGAACAAAATAAGAAGTAACTTTATCCGCTAAGTTTTGAATTGGTACTTCTGATCCCTGGGCCTGTTTAACTAAATTTATAACTTGAGAAAGAAAAGTCTCTTCACCTATTTTAGTAGCTTTTACTTTTAAAACCCCTTCAATATTTATAGTCGAGCCAATCACTTCATCACCTTCTGTTTTAGTAACCGGAACCGATTCACCGGTAGCCATTGATTCATCCACGCTTGTCTTACCCTCCAAAACCTCTCCGTCAGTCGGAATTTTTTCTCCCGGTCTGACAATCATTACGTCTCCTTCTTTTAACTCATCAACTCTAATCTGCTCTTCTTTTCCGTCAACTAACACATTAGCAGTTTTAGCTTCAAGCTGTAATAATGATTTTAAAGCCTGAGAAGTCTTTCCTTTTGCCCTGGTTTCTAAATACCTGCCTAATAAGTGAAAAGCCATAATAAAAGCGGCAACACCGAAAAAGGCGGGTAGTTGGGGGTTTAAAAAAGCTGCTAATCCAAACAAGTAAGCCGCATTATCACCCATAGAAATAAGCACATCCATATTAGCGTAACCTTTCTTTATTGACTTAAAAGCAGAAAGGTGGGTTTTCTTTCCAAAGTAGTAAACCGGAAAAAAGGCAATGATAGCCTCAAAAGTAAGTTGTAAATGTTGAGAACATATTTTTAAAAAGGAAAATCCAAAAAACGGTTCAAAAAAATAACGAACCCCCATAAGCACCATCAGAAACACGGCTACAGCAAGAGATATAAAGGCTTTCTTTTTTGCCTGAACCACTTCTTTATCTTTTTCTTTTGAACCTACTTCATATCCTAAATCCTGCACTATCTTTTTAATTTTTTTTTCTGCAATCTCTTGGCCTTCAACGACCAACACTTCGTTGGTAAAATCAACATTAGCAGAAGTAACGCCGTCCATTTTGGCGACTTCTTTTTCAATAGAATTTGCACAGCCAATACAATGAATTACCGATATATCGAACTCTTTTCTCATATTATTTATTTAAAAATTTCATAACTTTTATAATTTCATTAATCATTTTCTGTTTTTTTTCTTCATTGCTGGTTTCCATTGCCTGCCTAAAACAAGTATTAAGATGATTTTTCATTAACTTTTCGTGGGATGATTTAAGCATTCCCATTACCGCCAAATTTTGTTGCATTACATCAATACAATACTCATCTTCTTCAATCATTTCCAGTATCTTATTTATTAGACTTTTCGCTTTTTTTAAATTAACTACTGCCTTTTCTTTTTCATTCATGATTTTATTTTACAATTATTTTTTGTAATTGATTGATTTAAAATTAAGATTAAAGAAATAAATAATAAAATAACGCCGACTATATCAAACTCAGCTCCATTAAGAGGTAAAGCAGAA
>CAYWPY010000008.1:0-23223 GCA_964460255.1 uncultured Candidatus Saccharibacteria bacterium
CTTCTTCAAAGAGGGTATCTTCGCTTAAGGTAACCATTAACTATTTACTATTAACCTTTAACCATTAACAATTAAAAATTAGAAATTGACAATTACCAGTTAATTTTTCTTTGAAAAACTCCTGTCATTCTGAGAGCTTTGCTGGAAGAATCCCATATAAAACGATAATAGATAAAGAGATCCTTCGCTACGCTCAGGATGACGAGATGGATTAAGTGATAGTTTTTTGATTAAAAATTAACCATTAATGATTAAAAATTACCTAACTCTACTGAGTTAGGTTTTATTTGCTTTTTTGCTGAATTTAAGGTAAAATAATACTATGAAAGATATTAAAGATTTGAAAAAAAGAGCTCTGTCCGAAATTAAAAAAGCGGATTCAGAAAAGGAAGTAAAAGAGCTAAAAAACAAGTACTTGGGCAAAAACGGTCAAGTTTCCAATCTTTTTAAATTAATTTCCGAAGTCCCTCAAGACAAGAGAGCGGATTTTGGGAAAGAGGCAAATAAACTGAAAGTTTTAGTTGAGAAAAAACTTACTAAAAAAATAAAAGAAGTAAAGAAAAAAAACTTAAATAATAAGCAAAGTTTTTTTGACCCCACTTTACCCGGGAAAAGTTTTCA
This sequence comes from uncultured Candidatus Saccharibacteria bacterium, assembly GCA_964460255.1. Classification (GTDB taxonomy): domain Bacteria; phylum Patescibacteriota; class Minisyncoccia; order Minisyncoccales; family PWPS01; genus PWPS01. Next base: position 622 of record CAYWPY010000008.1, read on the forward strand.
AAAAGGACATCTTCACCCTCTTACTTTAGTAAGAAGATCATTGCTTGAGATTTTCAAAGGAATGGGCTTTTCGGTTATTCAAGGACCGGACATAGAAGATGTTTGGCATAATTTTGACGCGTTAAACTTTCCTAAAGAACATCCTGCTCGTGAAATGCAGGACAGTCTTTTTTTACAACAAGAAAAAGATCTTTCTGCTGATGAAAGGTATGTAATGAGAACGCATACGTCACCGGTTCAAATAAGATACATGGAAAAAAATCAACCTCCTTTTAAAGTGGTTGTTCCCGGTCGAGTCTACAGAAATGAAACCACCGACGCTTCCCATGAAATTAATTTTTATCAATTGGAAGGTTTAATGGTTGATAAAGATATATCAGTTGCTAATTTTAAAGCGATTATCACTGATTTCATTAACCAATTTTTTCAGGGTGAAGTGGGGGTGAGACTAAGACCTTCCTTTTTCCCGTTTACCGAACCTTCTTTTGAGGTTGATATGAGTTGTACGGTTTGTAAGGGCGAGGGATGCTCGGTTTGTTCTAATACCGGCTGGGTAGAAGTTTTAGGAGCGGGAATGGTTCATCCCAACGTTTTAAAAAGCGGGGGGCTTAATCCTAAAAATTGGCAAGGATTTGCTTTCGGAATGGGAATTGACCGATTGGCGATGATTAAGTACGGAGTAGAAGATATTAGACTTTTTTACAGCGGGGATTTAAGATTTTTAAATCAATTTTAGTATGAAATTTTCTTATAACTGGTTAGATTCATTTTTTGAAAAAGACTTACCCAAGCCACAGGAGCTTGCCGAAAAGTTGATGATGCATTTTTTTGAAGTGGAAGAGATTAAAAAAATAGGTCAAGACACTCTTATTGATATAGATGTTTTACCGAACAGGGCAGCGGATTGTTTTTCTCATTACGGAGTGGCAAAAGAAATTGCCGTTTTATATGATCTAAAAATTAAAGAATTAAAATCGGAATTAAAAGAAGGTAGTGAAGATATTAATGATTATGTTCAAGTAGAGGTTGAGGACAATCAACTCTGTCCACGATATGTTTTGCGCGGATTTAAAGATATTAAAATTAAAAAAACTCCCGAATTTATAAAAGAACGATTAAAAACTTGCGGTTTGCAATCAATAAATAACGTGGTTGATATCACTAATTACGTCATGCTGGAAACCGGTCAACCATTACATGCTTTTGACGGTGATAAGATAGAAGATGATCGGATAATAGTGAGAGAGGCTAAAAATAAGGAGCAGATAGATACTTTGGATGATATTCATTACAAATTGGATAAAAAAACTTTAGTAATTGCTGATGGCAAGAATCCGGTTGGAATTGCGGGAATTAAAGGCGGAAAAAAAGCAGAGATTGATAAGAAAACAGAAAAGATATATTTGGAAGCGGCTAATTTTGATTCAAAAAGAATCAGAAAGAGTTCTCGCAATTTAAAATTAAGAACTGATGCTTCGGCCAGATTTGAACATGGTTTAAGTTCTGTACTTGCCGAAAAAGCATCAAAACGAGCTTCATTTTTATTTCAAAAATACGCTGATGCGACTCCTTTAAAGGGTAAGATTGATGTTTATCCAAATAAAGAAAAAACCAAATCACTAAAATTAGAATACAAAAAAGTAAATGATGTTCTTGGAGCCGATATAAAAAAAGGAAAAGTTAATTCAATCTTAAAATCTCTTGGATTCAACCCGAAGGAAGAAACCGAAAAAGTAAAAGTAACCATTCCGTTAGAAAGAAAAGATATTGAGTTTGAAGAAGATCTTATTGAAGAAATAGGTAGAATTTACGGATATAAAAATATAGAAGCTAAAAAACCGAGAGCATTTGTTAATTCTCCCAACGTTAATGATTATTTGTTCTGGGGAGAGAAAATTAGAGATATATTAAAACAATTAAACTATACCGAAAGTTATAATTATTCGTTTATTGATAAAAAAACAAAAAATTTATTCTCTATTGATAATCCGGTTGAAATGGAAAATCCGGTCAGTAGTGATCATAAGTTTTTACGACCCAGCTTACGACCGCATTTAATTAAAAATGTAAAAAAGAACGAAGAACGATATCATAATATAAATATTTTTGAACTGGGAAAAGTTTTTATTAATAAAAATAAAAAGAAACCGGAAGAAAAAATAATTCTTGCCGGAGTTAAATCCAATACCGATTTCTTAACTTTAAAGGGAGATATTGATTTCTTACTTAGAAAATTAGCGGTAGGAAAGGCGGAATTCAATAACTTAAAAGATAATAACTCTTTTTGGAGTTTCGAGTCGGCGACAATAGAGGTAAAGCAAGAAAAAATTGGCATTATCGGAAGAGTATCAAAAGATATTTTGAAAAAAATGAAAATTAAAAGTAATCTTTTCCTTTTTGAATTGGAAATGGAAAAATTAATTGAAATGGCTTCCCGACAAACCCAATACGAAAGAATTTCCAAATTCCCGGCGGCGATTAAAGATTTATCGGTTTTAGTTCCTAAAAAGATTAAGTATGAAGAAGTTTTAAGAAAAGCAGAAGAAAAAGCAAGCGATCTTTTGGTTGACGTAGATCTTTTTGATTTGTATGAAGGTGAAAAGATCCCCGATGGAAAGAAAAACCTGGGATTAAGATTCTTTTTTCAAGCTAAAGATCGAACTTTATCAAAAGAAGAAATTAATAATTTATTAGAAGATATAATATCCAGTTTGGAGAAAAATTCGGGCTGGGAAGTTAGAAAAAATAAATAATAAAAAAACAATGGCCAAGAAAAAATCAAATTACGACGCAAAAGACATTAGTGTTCTCAAGGGACTTGATCCGGTTAGGAAAAGACCGGGAATGTACATCGGTTCTACGGGAAAAGAAGGACTCCATCACATGATTTGGGAAGGAGTCGATAACTTTATTGATGAGTTTATGGGTGATTATGGTAGTAAGGGTAGCGTAACTCTTCTTGATGACGACATGGTTAGAGTTTCTGATGACGGGCGGGGAATTCCGGTTGATAAACATTCACAGACCGGAAAATCAGCCTTGGAAACAGTCTTAACAACCCTTCATGCAGGGGCTAAATTTGGTAGTAAAGCTTATCAAGTTTCCGGAGGTCTGCACGGAGTGGGAATTTCAGTGGTTTGTGCACTTTCTACTTATCTTAAAGCTGAAGTGCATCGAGATGGACATATTTATACTCAAGAATTTGAAAGAGGGAAACCGCTCGGAAAATTAAAGAAAGAAGGAACGACCGATAGAACGGGAACAACGATCACTTTCAGACCCGATCCGGAAATCTTTGATGATGTTAAATTCGATGCTAAAAAAATTAAAGATCATCTGCGTCAACAAGCTTATTTGACAAAAGGAATAGAAATTAAATTTACCGATGCTCGAGGAGAAATCGAAAAGCCTTATACTTTTTATTTTGAAGGTGGAGTTAAGTCTTATGTCAAACATTTGACTAAAGATGCTAAACCGACTCACCCCAATATATTTTATTGCCATGGAAAATCAGAAGGAATGATAGTCGAGGTTGCTTTTAGATATACCGACGAGTATGAGCTTTATGAAGAAAGTTTTGCCAACAATATTAACACTAAAGAGGGAGGTTATCACTTGACCGGATTCAGATCAGCTTTAACCAAGACAATCAATCGTTACGCAAAACAAAACAATATTTTGGGAGAAAACGATGATAATTTAACCGGTAGTGATATTAGAGAAGGATTGACCAGTGTAGTTTCCGTTAAGCTTAGAGAACCACAATTTGAAGGGCAGACAAAAACAAAATTAGGTAACTCCGAAGCAAGATCAGCAGTAGAAACCTTGGCCGGAGATGCAATCTTAGACTTTTTAGAAAGAAATCCGAAAGACGCAAAAGCAATAATTCAAAAATCAATTTTATCCGCCAAAGCAAGAAAAGCGGCCAAAAAAGTTAGAGAAACCGTTTTAAGAAAAGGGATTCTGGACGGATTAGCTCTTCCTGGTAAACTTGCCGATTGTACCAGCAGAAAGCCGGAACAATCCGAGCTGTACATCGTTGAGGGTGAATCGGCCGGTGGAAGTTGTAAAGGAGCCAGAGATAGAAAGTTTCAGGCGATATTACCTTTAAAAGGAAAGATTTTGAATGTGGAAAGATACAGATTGAACAGAGTCCTTTCTTCAAAAGAAATTAAAGCCTTGGTTGTTGCTTTGGGAACGGCTATCGGTGATGATTTTGATATTGAAAGCTTGCGTTACCACAGAATAATTATTATGTGTGATGCCGATTATGATGGTAATCACATTAGAACTCTTCTCTTAACTTTATTTTTCAGATATTTCAGACCACTTATTGAAAAAGGTTACGTTTACATTGCTCAACCACCTTTATATAAAATAAAAGCGGGGAGAAAAGTTGAGTATGCTTACCTGGAAGAAGACAAAGCGGAAATTGTTGAAAGTATGAAAGAAGACGGAAAGAGTAATATTGATATTCAGAGATATAAAGGTTTGGGTGAAATGAATCCGGAGCAGTTGTGGGAAACAACAATGAATCCCGAGAACAGAGTTTTACTTCAAGTTACGATTGATGACGCTCAAAAAGCGGATAGGATATTTGACGCTTTAATGGGTAAAGAAGTGGCACCAAGAAAGAATTTTATAAGAACTCACGCTAAAGAAGCTGATAACGTTGATATTTAAAGATTAAAGTTGATTTATTTCAAAGCTTAGTGTATAATCCAGGCGAAAGGCCTGAAAAAGGCTTTTTTAAATAAAAAATTATGAAAAATATAACTAAAAAAATTAAAAACTTTTTTCAGGAAGTTAAAGTGGAAATGAAAAAGGTTAACTGGCCCACAAGACAGGAAGCAACGAAATATACCATAATTGTTATAGGAACAACTTTGGCAGTTGCTACATATTTGGGCACGTTGGACTTTTTATTCACTAATTTTTTCTTGGAAGAATTTATAATTTAAAATGCCCAAACAAAAACTAAAAAAAGAAAAAAATTGGTACGTAATTCACACTTATTCCGGGTATGAAGAGGCAGTTGCTGACAACTTAAGGCAACGAATTGAAACTATGGGGATGGAAGATAAGATTTTTAGTGTGGTAGTACCAAAAGAAAAAAAGATAAAGATAAAAGATGGACAAAGAAAAGAAATTGAAGAAAAGATATATCCCGGTTATGTTTTAGTCCAAATGATTGTTACTGACGAGTCTTGGTATGTGGTTAGAAACACCCCAAACGTTAGTGGATTTGTTGGATCAGGAACAACACCGATACCGCTCAGCGATAAAGAGATTAAGACTTTAAAAAAGAGAATGGGTAAAGACACTCCCAAACATGAAATTAATGTTGAAGAAGGAGATAGCGTTAAGATAACCGACGGTCCTTTCAAAGATTACGACGGAAAAGTTTCGGAAGTAGATCAAGAAAGAGGAAAGGTTAAGGTTTTAGTTAATATGTTTGGTCGTGATACTTCCGTAGAATTGGATTCTTTACAGATTGAAAAAATATAAAATTAATTAATTAAATTATGGCTAAAAAGAAAAAAACAATTGTAAAATTACAAATTAAAGCCGGTAAGGCGAGTCCCGCTCCTCCAATTGGACCGATGCTTGCTCAACACGGAATTAATATGCAGGAGTTTTGTCAGGATTTTAACGATAAAACTTCAAGCCGGGGTGATGATATTGTGCCTGTAGAACTTACTGTTTATCAAGATGGTAGTTATGATTTCATTCTTAAAGAACCTCCCGCATCACAACTAATTAAAAGAGAGTTGGGAATTAAAAAAGGTTCCGGAGAACCGAATAAAAATAAAATTGGAACTATTAATCGCCAACAATTAGAAGCAGTAGCGAAGAAAAAAATGCCCGATCTTAATACCGATGATTTGGATGCTGCGGTTGAAATAATCAAAGGAACCGCTAAAAATATGGGATTAAGAATTAAGAAATAAAATGGAGCGAATACCATTAGACGAATATTTTCTAAAAATTGCCGCCGTTGTTGCTGAACGGTCTACTTGTCGACGACACAACGTAGGAGCGGTTGCTGTTAGAGACAAAAGAATCTTAACTACCGGATATAATGGAGCTCCCTCCGGAGCTAAAGACTGTTTGGAATTAGGCTGCTTAAGAAATGAAAAGAATATTCCTTCCGGAACCAGGCATGAAATTTGTAGAGCGATTCATGCCGAGCAAAACGCAATCATACAAGGATCCCTCCACGGAGTAAGTTTGGAGGGTTCTACTATTTATTGTACGCACACTCCTTGTGTTCTTTGCGCCAAGATGTTAGTTAACGCCAAAATAAAGCGCTACGTCAGCTATAGTGAATACGCTGACGATTCTTTTATAGAGCTTTTTAAAGAAGCCGGAATTGTATTTGAAAAGTGTAAAAAACCATCCTCAAAAGTAAATTTTTTAGATTAAAATGAAAAAGAATATTTTAGGTATTATTGGAAAGCCGGGAGCGGGTAAGGATACTCTCTGTGATTATTTTAAAAAAAATAGTAACTCGGTGGAAGTTTTAAAATTTTCCGATCCCTTGTCCGAAGTATTAAGAATATTTTTTGAAGAAGTAAAAAGAGAAGATCAGCAATGGTTAGTTAATCAGTTGAGAGATAATTTTGGAGAGGATATTTTAGCTAAGGCCATAAAGAAAAAAATAAAGGAATTGAAAACGGATTACGTTTTATTGAATGGAGTTAGAGTTTGGGATGATTATGACATGCTAAAAGAAGTTGGTGGAGATTTGGTATTTATTGAAACTGACTCAAAATTACGATGGAAAAGAACAAAAGAAAGAGGTGAAAAAAAGGATGATAATGTCTCTTATAAAAAATTTTTAGAATTGGATCAAGGTAGATCGGAAAGACAGATTGAGAAAATCGGAAGAAAAGCTGATTTTATAATTGATAATAACGGAACAAAAGAAGAATTAGAAGAAGAAGTTCTTAATTTAATTAAAAAGTTAAATGAAAAATAAATTTATTGTTTTGGAAGGGCTTGACGGCTCCGGAAAAGCTACTCAAACAGATTTATTAATTAAAGAATTAAGAAATAAAGGAGAAAAAGTAGAGTTTATTGAGTTTCCTCAATACAATAAAAATTCATCCGCACTAGTGAAAGAATATTTATCCGGGAAATACGGAACGGCTAAAGAGGTAGGTCCCAAGATCGCCTCTATTTTTTTTGCTGTAGATCGTTATGACGGTTCTTTTAAAATAAGAAAATGGTTGAAGGAGGGTAAATTTGTGATTGCTGATCGCTATACAACTTCAAACATGCATCAAGCGGGGAAAATTAAAAACAAAGAAGAAAGAAATAATTTTATAGATTGGTTATTTGATTTGGAATTCAATTTTTTTGGAATTCCTAAACCGGATAAAATTATTTATTTAAAAATTACCCCCAAATTTGCAATGAAGTCTTTAAAAGATAAAGAAAATAAAGATATACATGAAACGGATTTAAATCATCTAAAAGGAGCTCATCAAGCTTATATGCAACTTGCTGAAAGAGAAGATAATCTTCAAATTGTTGAAGTTACTAAGGATAATGAATTTTTACCTCCAGAAGAAATAAATAAAAAAATACTAAATCTTTTAAAATAATATGAAAAAATATCTATCTCTTTTACAAAAAGTAATGGATGAAGGAGTAGATAAACCTGATCGAACCGGAACCGGAACCAGATCTTATTTTGGAATGCAAGAAAGATACGATCTTTCAAAAGGCTTTCCGGCTGTAACTACTAAAAAGTTATTTTTTAAATCGGTAAAAGCAGAATTATTATGGTTTATTTCCGGTAGTAGGGATATCTCCGATTTACACGAAAGGGATTGTCATATTTGGGATGCCAATGTAGATGCTGATTATTGGAAAGATAAAAAGGAATTTAAAACTGATGCGGGAAGGGTTTACGGAGTGCAATGGCGAGACTGGAAAAATCCGGAAGGAGAATCAATTGATCAGCTTAAAAAAGCGATTGAAACGATTAAAAATAATCCTCACAGCAGAAGAAATATAGTTACCGCTTGGAATCCCGGTGAATTGGATAGACAAGTTCTTCCACCTTGCCACTCTTTTTTTCAATTGTATGTCTCTGAAGGAAAATTGTCTTTGCAAATGTATCAGAGAAGTTGTGATCTGTTTTTAGGCGTTCCTTTTAACATTGCCTCTTATAGCTTACTTTTACACTTAATAGCTCAAGTAACCGATTATGAGCCGGGAGAATTTATTCATGTTTTGGGTGATGCTCATATTTATAAAAATCACTTTAAGCAAGTAAAAAAGCAATTAACCAGAGATCCTTATCCTCTACCTAAACTAAAATTGAATAAAAATATAAAAAAGATTGATGATTTTAAAATGAATGATATCGAATTGATTAATTACAAACATCACCCCGCAATCAGAGCGGAAATGGCAGTATGAAAATAATAATAATTGCCGCTTTGGATAAAAACGGATTAATAGGAAATAAAGGTTCACTTCCTTGGCACTTTTCGGAAGATTTAGAACATTTTAAAAAGACAACGAGTGGAAATTTTGTTATAATGGGAAAGAAAACTTTTCAGTCAATAGGGAAGCCGCTTCCGAATAGGGAAATCATCGTTTTGTCTCGAAGTTCGGATTTTAAACCCCAAGGGGTAAGGGTAGCCGGTTCTATTAAAGAAGCCTTATCAATGGCAAAAGAAAAAGTTTTTATTGCCGGAGGAGCTAGTATTTACAAGCAATTTTTAAGTAAAGCGGATAAGATGATTCTTACCGTTATTGATAAAGAATTTGAGGGTGACAAATATTTTCCCGATTTCAACACAAGTAATTGGAAATTAATTAAAGAAAAAAAGGGCGAAAATAAATTATTAACTTTTAAGACTTATAAAAAAGTATGAAAAATATATTAAGAACAATCGACCATACCAATATAGATCCCAAGGCGACGGAGGCCGATATAATTAAAACTTGCAACGAAGCTAAAGAGTACGGCTTTAGAGGAGTTGATGTTAATCCGGAATGGGTCTCTCTGGTAGCTGAGGAGCTGAAAGAGACAAACATGAAAGTCATAGTACTCATTGATCCACCAATGGGACTTTCCAGTCACAGAGAGCGCATGGATGCTTGTAAACGAGCGGTTCAAGATGGTGCTGATGAATTAGATGTGGTTATGAATATTATCGATTTAAAATATGAAAAATATGAATCCGTTTTGGAAGATTTATCCGAAATATGTAAATTAGCGGATACAAAAGTAATTATCGGTTCCGGATTTTTAACTGATGATGAGATTAAAAAAGCATCTGAATTGGTTCAAGAGGCGGGGGCAATTTGCGTTAAGACGGCAACTAATAAAGATCCTTTGGAAAGAAGAGAATTAAAAGAAAAAGCAAAACATGTAGAGATAATGCATCAAGCTGCCCCCGATTTACTAGTTAAAGCTTCCGCTAAAATAAGAACGCTTGAAGACGCGGAAATGATGATTGAAAAAGGAGCGGATATAATCGGAACCAGTTCCGGTGTAGAAATAGCAAAAGAACTAAGAGAAAGAGAAAATAATTCGTAAAATCAACTTATGTACAAGCCTACAATCGGATTAGAAATTCACAGTCAATTGAAAACTAAATCAAAGATGTTCTGCTCTTGCAGTAATCTTTCTAAAAAGGTAGAAGCAAACACTAAAGTTTGTCCCGTTTGCTTGGGTTATCCCGGTGCCCTACCAACAATAAATGAAGAAGCGGTAAAGAAAGTAATCAGAGCGGGGAAAGCTTTAAATTGTGAAATTGCTGATTTTTCTCGATTTGATAGAAAAAATTATTTTTATCCCGATTTACCAAAGGGTTATCAAATTTCTCAGCTTAATTACCCCATATGTCAAAAAGGAGAGTTAAAAATTGATAAAAAGACAATAAAAATAACCAGAATTCATTTGGAGGAAGATACCGGAAGTTTAGTTCATGAAGGAAATGTATCTTTGGTTGATTTTAATCGCTCCGGAGTTCCTCTCATGGAATTAGTTACCGAACCGGATATCACTTCCGGAGAAGAAGCCCGAAAATTTGCAGAAGAGTTAAGATTGATTCTAAAATACTTGGACATTTCCGATGCCAATATGGACAAAGGACAAATGAGAGTGGAGGTGAATATATCGATGGCAAAGGAAGGTGAAGAAATGGGAACCAAGGTAGAAATTAAAAATTTAAATTCTTTTAAAGTCGTTGAACAAGCTGTTGATTTTGAAATCAAAAGACAAACCGAACTTTTGAAAAAAGGAAAAAAAATAGTACAAGAAACAAGAGGTTGGCGAGAAGATACTCAAAAAACAGTTTCGCAACGGGCCAAAGAAGAAGCTCATGATTATCGCTATTTCCCGGAACCGGATTTACCACCGATGGATTTAAACGAGAAACCGTTTGAAAAGAGCAAAATATCACTTGGTAATGAATTACCAACCAATAGAAGAAAAAGATTTAAAGAAGAATATAATCTACAAGAAGAGCTTTACATAATTGATAAGGAGTTGGGTGATTATTTTGAAAAAGTTATCAGTGAAGGACTTAATTGGTTAAAAACAAAAAAAGACAATTTGACTGAAGAGGAGAAGCTTGAATTTATAGCTCTTTGCTCCAACTACGTTTTATCTGATTTGCAAGGGCTTTTGGAAGGATCTTCGGTTATTGATGAAGATTTCTTAATAACTCCGGAAAACTTTGCCGAATTAATCACTCTTATTTTTACCGGAGAAATATCCAGTAAAATTGCTAAAAAAGTGCTCAGAGAAATGTATAAAACCGGAGGAGATCCTACTCAAATAATAAAAGAAAAAGATTTAAAACAGGTTAGTGATGAAGGAAAATTGAAAGAAATAATAGAAGAAGTTATTGATGAAAATGAAGAGGCGGTAAAAGATATTAAAGAAGGAAAACCGGAGGCGAAGCAATTTTTAATGGGGCAGGTAATGGCTAAAACCAGAGGTAAAGCGGATCCAAAAGCGGTGAATAGAATTTTAAAAGAAAGATTCTAATATTGACAAAATAAGTTTTTAATTTATAATATAACCACCCTGGAGGTGGTTATTTTGCTTACTGATAGATTAAAAAGATTTTTAAAAAAAGGGGAAATTGATTATTCTCAATTAACAGTTCAAGAAGCGATCTGGTTGACTGAATTTTTAGACATCTATTTTGATGCTGATAAGAAACGAGTAGTCCTTAAAAAAATAAATTATTAAGGAGGTGTTTTTGATAAAGAAAAAAGACGAGTTGATTGTTAAAGGTGGAAAGCAGTTAGGAAAAGAAGCAAGAAAGAAATTAGTTGATTACTTAAAAGAAGTAGGATTAAAAGGAAAGGTAACGATAAAGACAAAATAAAAAACCCGCTTAAATAAGCGGGTTTATTTTTTTACTATTTCCTTAAAATTCCTCGGTATAGCTGGTAATATCTTTTTACATTTATTTTACCTTTGTAAAAGCCAACATAACCATCTTTAACTTTCTTAACGGAATCTAAATTTAATTTATCATCGCTTTCGGGATAACTAATAGTTTCCGGAAAGTTTTTTTCTCCTTCTAAGAAATAATCATAAATGATATTATCTTCTTCTTTTTTTAAGATTGGATCCTTATATTTATATAAAAGACCACTGAAACCATCTTTTGAGAAAGGAATTTTTTCTTCAAAAGTATCGGAATTATCTTTTGGACCTCCGATTACGGTTATTTGTTTAGTTTCTTGTTCTGTTGACGGTTCTTTCTGTGGGTAATTGCTTTTTTCCTGAGAGTAATTTTCATTGTGATTTTTCTCTTCCTCTGCATCTTCATCCTTTCCATCTTTGTCATCTTCTACTTCATCTTCATCTTCATTTTCAACTTCATCATCTTCTTCGTTTTCTTTATTTGGATTTAAAAAGCTAAATATTCCTTGTTTTTCAACGGTAATTATATCTTGATTAATATTTTCTTCATTTATCAAGGGGCAAGTTCCACTTATGGTCGGATTATTTAAATCAACCCAATCGGATTCTCGTCCATCTGCAGTCGTAATTTTAACTGCTCCTAAAGAGTCGTTTTCCCTGTACTCGCTGGCCGTAATTTCTTCTCCGTAAATATCAAGAGTGTATTTATTCTCCCATTTTTCTTTTCCTCTAATATTAGCAAGAGCACTTCTTATAATTCCGTTTGTTTCTTCTTGCTCTATCATCGAAAGTAGATCTGAAGATTCTTCTTTGTTTTTAACAGTAATTAGCGGATCTTGTTTTTTATATCCTTCATATTTTTCATTTATCGGGGGAGAGGCTAATCCGTTTCCAAAGACTTCCGAGATAGCATAACCGTCGGGAATCTCCTTTTCTCTGGTTTCTACTTTTTTAAGATTTTCGTCTTCATAGTAATAGAAGTAATAATAATTTTTTCCTTTCCGGTCGTAAGTAATTTTATCTTCACCCATTATTATTTCCGGAGCTTTATTTTTTGAGATCCAGACTCGGCCGTCAAAGCTTATCCAATAATAAAGATCTTCCTTAAATTCAAAGTCTTGAGGAAGAAAAGAATATATTTTTTGAAAGTCAAGTGGGGCCGGATTTCCAAATTCAACCTCTCTTTCTGCCGGGTAGCAAGAATTATTTTCAACATATCGATCAACTGCTGTTTGTAATATATCTTTTTCTTGTTCATAATTTTCATCATTGGCAAAAAGAAAAAATAAGAGCAAAAATAGTGCCCCAAAAACTAAAAAAAGTATTAATAATTTTTTATTTTTAGAAGTCATATTATTTTTTTAAGCTTCTAAATTATACATAAAAAAATTATATTTGTCAATTATTTAAACTAAAAAAACGATAAAAATTAAATTATCGCTTTTTTATCTTAATACTTATTTTAAAGATACTTCTTTATTTCTTCCTTTGCTTCTTTAAAATTCTTAACCCAAGTTATTCTTTTTTCGTTTTTATACCATTTGAGCTGTTCTTTATAGTATTGTTTTGTGTGTAATTTTATTTCTTCAATAACTTTGGTTTTTTCTTTCTCTCCTTTAAAATAATCCTCCCATTCACTATAGCCAATAGTTTCTTGAGGAGTGTGGTTATATTTTTCTAAAAGCTCTTTGGCTTCTTTTTCTAACCCTTCAACAATCATTTCCTCTACTCTTTGGTCAATTTTCTTGAAAGCTTGCTCTCTTTTTCTTTTTACTCCTAAAATTAAAACCGGGTAGGGAAGTTTATCTTTTTTTAGTTTTGGAACCGGTTTTCCAGTCTTTTCAATTATTTCTAAAGCTCTTATTAGTCTTCGTTTATTGTTTTTATCTATATTTTTTGCTCGACGAGAATCTTTTTCTTTTAACTCATTAAATAGATCAGTAGTAGTCTCTTTAGCTTTCTTTTTTCTAAAATTCCAATCCGGAGCTACTTGAGGGAGAACTAAACCATCAATTACCGCTCGAAGATAAAACCAAGTTCCTCCACAAAGTAGAGGAATATTTTCTCTTTTTTGAATTTGATGAATCTTTTTTCTGGCTTCTTTTTTAAATTGACCGGCACTGAAAGTTTGGTCGGGCTCAATAATACTTATTAAATGATGAGGGATCCCTTTTTGATCTTTTACCTTATCGGTTCCGATATCCATATATTTATAAACTTGACGGGAGTCGGCGGATACAATTTCTGCGTTTTGAAGCCAATTAGCTACTTGTAGAGAAAGAGTTGTTTTTCCCGAGGCGGTTGGACCGGTTATGGTAATTAGTTTTTTCATAATAATTGACCTTTTAATCCGAAGTCAGTAGCTTCGGTTACCTTTGCCTTTTGAAATTCATTTAATTTTCTCTCACTTCCTTTTACTTTTATTGTTTTATAATCTTCCGTTTTTCCGATTAGATTACCATTTTTATAATTTAAGGGAAGAAAGTTAACTGTTTGACCTATTTTCTTTTTGTTTTGCTTTAAGGCTGTTTTTTTCAAGACTTTAGTTAATACTTTAGCTCTTCTCTTTTTTTCTTTGTCGGAGATATTATCTTCAAGTTGAGATGCCTTACTGTGAGGGCGAGGCGAGTAGCGAGCAATGTAAGCCATGTCGAACTTTATTTTTTGAAGAGCCTTTTTTGTCTTTTTAAAAGCTTTTTTTGTTTCTCCGGGAAAGCCGACGATAATATCGGTAGAAAGAGTTATTTCCGGAATTTCTCTACGTAATTTATTAATCTTTTCTTTATATTCTTTGAAGCTATAAGGTCGATTCATTGCTTTTAAAATTTGATCGTCCCCGGATTGTAGGGGAAGGTTAAGATAATTACTTACCTTATCACATTCTTTCATTGTTTTAATTAATTTTTGAGAAAAATCCTTCGGATGAGAGCTGGTAAATTTAATCCAAAAATTACCTTTAATCCGGTTAGCTTTTTTCAGTAAATCCGAGAAATCGGGAGAATTGTCTTTGTTATAAGAATTTACATTTTGCCCCAAAAACCATATTTCTTTAAAACCCTTATCGACTAAATTTTCAGTTTCTTCTATTATTTCTTCAAGAGGACGAGATGTTTCTCTACCACGAGTATAAGGAACGGCACAATAACTACAAAAATTATCACAACCGGTCATAATTGGAATGTAAGCAATAGACCCCTTTCTTTTTGCTTTAATTTGAAAATAATTTTCTTTTTTGCTAATCTCTTTTAATTCTTTAATTTGCTGGTGCCAATTAGGAAGATCTTTAATATCAAGAAAGTAATCGAATCTTTTTAGAAATTCTTTTTTTTCCTTTGGTAATACGCAACCGGTCAGAATTAAAGTTTTATTTGAATCCAAATTATTTATTTTTCCTCTAATTCTATCTACGACTCGACCTCTAACGGCACAAGAATTGATTATTATAAAATCAGCTTCCTCTTCGGAAGATTTTTTAAAGCCCGATTCTTCAAACAGATAGGCAATTCTCCTACTGTCGTTAGTATTCATTTGGCAACCGTAAGTAATAATGTGGTATTTCATAAAATATAACTCTTAACTTTCTACCATTAACTATTAACTTTTAATCATTAACAATTACTCTAATTACACTAATCAACCTAATTACACTAAAAAAACAACCAATAATCAATAAAAAGAAAATCCCAATTAGAGTAATTAGAAATTCGAAATTAGTATATGTCTTCTCTTTTCTCTTTCAAAAAACCTCTCCATTGCTCTAAAAAGCGGACAAAAGACATAAAAGGCAGATCAACTAAAGCGCTGAAGAAAACGGATATTATGTTATATTTTTTCCATTTGTTAGTAAACCATTTTCCAATTCTAATCATCGGTAGAGCAAAAATATCTAAAATTACACTAGTTAAACCTTCTTTTTCATTTAACATATGTAATTCTCTTGACCTTTCTCTTATTTTAGTTCCGGCAAAACCGATTAAAGAAAGAAAAATAATAAAGATTAAATAAGAAAGAGGAGGAAAGTTCAAAAAGCTCAATCCTTTAACTATTAACCCCAAAGAAAAAATAGTGCTTAGAACCCAAACAAAATTAATTAAAATGTTAGAAATAAATCCTCTTTTGCGGTGCTCTTTAACTTTTAAATGGTTGACCTTTTCTTTTTTATAGACGACGTTCATCGTTTCAATTATTACTTTGTGGAGATTTTCTTTCGGGGGAGAAGAGACGGTAAGCACAAAGGCGGCCATAATTATGGTGGGAATCAATATAGTTCCCAAAATTGCCGAAATAGGATAGTCCAGGCCGAATATTTCCCAAGTCCATCGGGTATTCGCTTGCCAGTTAATAATCTTAGCTAACGGTATTTCCAGTAAATAAAGAGCAGCTACGTTAGTGATAAATATCGATATTGTAGAATAAGTAGCCGAACGGGAAAGACGAGCTTTAAGAGTGCTAACTCTTTTTTTATAAACCGATTTTATTTTCTTTTCTAAAGCTTCGGGTGCGGAAAGCATTTTTCCGGTTTCTTCTTTATTTTCTTTTAAAATATCACCAATTAACAGGTAAGGTGTGCTCTGTTTTTTACATAATTGATAAAATTTAGCTTCCAATTCGTGAGTGAAGTAGCGATTTATTTTTTCTCTTATTTTATAGATCTTATTGGTTATAGCCCGGAGATCTTTTTGCGGAAGTTTATTCCAATTTGAGTAATTATGCTTGAATAAGTGATAGGTTATTATTGGTTCGTCAAGTCCAAATAAAGCTCTTTGAGTAGCAATAAAGATAAGTGTTTCTTTTGTTCTTTTATCAATTTCTTTTGCTCCGTCTTCCAGTTTAATCCTTTCTTTCATTTGCTCGAACATATAATCAAGTAAGAACTTTTCAACCCTTGAAGGATTGAGAATTTCCTCCACCTCACAGGCTGCTATTGAAGTTAACCATTGATAAATAGCCGTTTTGTAATCATTATTATTTTTGGTGGGTAAATTGTTTAAAATGTAAACGTATTTATCCAGAGAGTGTTGCACTTCTTCTATTTTTGATTCTTTAATCGTGTCGTTAGGTAAATGTCCGGCTCTAATTAATTCTAAAACGAGTGATTTAGCATCAACTTCTTTCTTTTCATTTTTTAGAATACTGACTTTGGGCAAGGTTTTTCTTCTTAAAGTTCTCTCTATTGCGTTTCTTCTTAATAAATGTTCTCCTTTCCAATCTATTATTCCTCTTATTTTATCGTAAAAAGAGGC
Organism: uncultured Candidatus Saccharibacteria bacterium; assembly: GCA_964460255.1. Lineage (GTDB taxonomy): Bacteria > Patescibacteriota > Minisyncoccia > Minisyncoccales > PWPS01 > PWPS01. The sequence goes on from CAYWPY010000008.1 coordinate 17,275, forward strand.
TACTTTTTTAGCTATTTCATCAACATGAATAACCGAGCTATTATCCAGATCCACTTTTTGATTTAAAGAGGATCTGTATTTTTCCATTAACTTTTGAGTGGAAGACGCTAATTCCGGCATATTTATTTTGTTGATCTTTTATTTACTTCTTCAATAAAATCTTTAATGCTCATTTCTCCTTTCTTTTCACTTCTAAACCTTACGTTTACCGTTTTTGATTCTTTTTCTCTATCTCCAACCACCAGTAAATAGGGGATTTGTTTAACTTCTCCATTTCTTATCGCTTTTGATAGAGTTTCATTTACTCCTTCTACATTTACTCTTATTCTTTCTTTTTGTAACTTATTCTTTATTTCGTAAGCGTAATCCTCTTGCTTTTCTGAAATGGGAATAACCCATACCTGAGTAGGCGCTAACCAGACGGGATATTTTCCTTCGGTGTGTTCGATGTAAACCCCCATAAACCTCTCTAAAGAGCCCAGCAAGGCGCGATGAATCATGAAAGGAGTTTCCTGTTCTCCGTTTTCATTTATGTAAGTCATCTCAAATCTGGATGGAAGGTTAAAGTCAACTTGAATAGTAGATAGTTGCCATCTTCTACCCATTGCATCCACGGCATCAATATCTATTTTAGGAGCGTAAAAGGCAGCTTCTCCTTCTTCTCTGATGTAATCTATCTTACCAAAGCTTTTCAAAGCTTCTTCCAAAGCGCTTTCCGCCTTTTGCCATTGCTTATCGGTTCCAAAGTAATCTTCTTTTTTTTGAGGATCTCTAATTGATAATTTAAAGATTAAATCTTCCATTCCCAGAGTTGAATATATATACTTGGTTAGTTTTAAAGCTCCCATTATTTCGTCTTGAAGTTGATCAGATCTACATATGATATGAGCATCATCCTGAGTAAATCCTCTTGGTCTGGTCAAACCGTGTAATTCACCTGATTTTTCGTAACGATAAACGGTTCCCATTTCGGCCCATCTTTTAGGTAGCTCTCTATAACTTCTGGTCTTGGAATTGTACATTTTGACGTGAAAAGGGCAGTTCATCGGTTTTAGGCGGTATTTTTTTTCGTCAACTTCTAAAGGTCCATACATATCATCGGCATAGTGATCCAAGTGACCCGATCTTTCCCATAATTCTTCATTAGCAATGTGGGGTGTTGAAACTAATTGGTAACCGTTATCAAGGTAAGTGTTCAGGGCAAAATCCATCAAGAGATGCCTAAGCATAGCTCCTTCCGGTAAGTAAAGTGGCAAACCTTGTCCAACTTCATCATCAAACATAAACAATTCTTGCTTTTTTCCTATTTTTCGATGGTCTCTCTTTTTAGCTTCTTTTCTTTGCTCTAAAAATTTATTCAATTCCGTTTTATTTTTAAAAGCTAATCCGTAAATCCTTTGCAGCATATCATTTTCTTCACTCCCCTTAAAGTAAGCTCCGGAAGTTCTATCCAACTTAAATGCGCGCGGATTTAATTTACCGGTTGATTCTACGTGCGGTCCTTTACAGAGGTCAACAAAATCACCGGTTCTGTAGATTGTTATTTTTTCCTCCAAATCCTTAATTAACTCTAATTTATAAGGTTGGTTTTTAAATATTTTTTTAGCCTCTTTTTTAGTAACGACTTCTTTTTTAAACTCTAAATCTTCTTTTATAATTTCTTTCATTTCCTTTTCTAAATCTTCAAAATCATCTTCATTTAGATCTATATCTCTAAAATCATAGTAAAAGCCGTTTTCTACTTCAGGACCCATACCCAATTTAGCCTTTGGATTTTTTCTTAAAACGGCAATTGCCAAAACGTGGGCGAATGAATGTCTCTGTTTTTCTAATTTTTTCATGGTAATTATTTTATCATATTTAATTATTAAAAGAAAAAACCTCTTTGGAGAGGTTCTTTAAAAAAGCAACTAGAAAGAACCTCTCATTATAAAGAGGTTGTTGTCGTAGCTGTTTGTCGATTTATTTTTAACATTGTCTTTATTTTACTAAGTGAAGCAAAAAAGTCAAATTTATTCAATTCTTTTTACTTTTTCCGCAATTATTTTAGCTTCCGAATCACGATGATTTACTTTTCCGGATATGAAAACCAAATTATTTTCTTCTAAAACGGATTTATATTTTTGATATGTACTTGGGAAAACTATTATTTCCATATTTTCCTCTCGATCCTTAAGAGTCATAAACATCATTTGATTTCCTTTTTTGGTCGTAATCGTCTTAGTAACGGTTATCATTCCTCCAACTCGCACTTTTTTATCCGATGGTTGGCGTTTTGCTTTTTTAAGAGCGGTTGCTTTTTCCAATTTTTCTTTGTGCTGATCCAGAGGGTGACCGGTAATGTAAAGGCCTAAAAGTTCTTTTTCCCATCTTAATTTTTTCTCTTTGGGAGCAGGAGGTTTTTCATCTAATTTTATCTCTGTTTTATAAGCCGCTCCGGAATCGAATAAACCGGTCTGCCCGTTTTTTTCTTTTTTTCTTTTTTCTTTACTATAAGCTAATATTTTTTCCATATTCTTTAGGATTCGATTTCTTTCCATCATTCCCTCAAAAGCTCCCGCTTTAGCTAAAGCTTCCAGTGATTTCTTATTTAAGTGACGAGAGTGTATTCTAGAAAGGAAGTCGTCCAAAGATTTGTATTTACCATTGTTTTTTCTATCTTCAACTATTTCATCTACTAATTTTGATCCTACGTTTTTAATTGCTGCTAATCCGAACCTTATTTGGTGCTTATCAGGAACTACACTGAAGTAATCAAAACTTTCGTTGACATCGGGTTGTAAAACTTTAATTCCCATTCGTCTGCACTCATTCATCAAATAACCGAGACGGTCGATATTTTTTTCATCAGCAGTAAGTAGGGAAGACATAAATTCCTCCGGATAGTGAGCTTTAAGATAAGCTGTTTGATAGGCGATTTGTCCATAAGCAGCGGCGTGACTCTTGTTGAATGAATATTGAGCAAAAGGCTTAATCCAACTCCAAATTTCTTCTCCCAAATCTTTAGAATAACCATTTTCTTCCAAACCGTTTAAGAATTTTTCTTTTTGACTTCTCAGTAGTTCGGCAATCTTTTTACCGATTGCTTTTCTTAAGATATCCGCTTCGGCCATTGTGTAGCCGGCCATTTCTTGAGCAATTTTCATAACTTGTTCTTGATAGACGCATACTCCGTAAGTTGATTTTAAAATCGGCTTTAAGTCCGGATGGAGATATTCAACCTCTTCTTGGCCGTGTTTTCTTTTAATATAGGTTGGTATGTATTGCATTGGACCGGGTCGATATAGAGCGACCATAGCGATAATATCCTCTATATTGGTTGGTTTTAGTTCTTTTAAATAGCGCTGAAAACCGGAAGACTCCAACTGAAAAACTCCGGTAGTGTTTCCTTTTTGCAAAAGTTTAAACGTCTTTTTATCATCCAAAGGTAAATTATCTATATTGATATTTTTACTGTGGATAGCATATATTTTTTTAAGAGTGTCTTCGATTATAGTTAAATTTTTAAGCCCTAAAAGGTCCATTTTCAAAAGACCGATATCCTCAATCGCGTGCATTTCGTATTGAGTTACTATTATTTCATCATCCTGAGAAGGGTGTTGAAGTGGAACTCGGTTGGGGAGCGGTTCATTACCGATAACCAACCCACAAGCGTGAGTGGATGCGTGACGAACAACCCCTTCCAATTTTTTTGCTGAATCAATTAACTTTTCCGCTTTCGGATCGGTTTTATATATTTTTCTAAAATCAACATTATTCTCTAAAGCTTCTTCCAAATTCTGTCCGTTGGGAATCATTTTTGCGACTCGATCACAATAGCTGTATTCATAACCCAATGCTCTTCCCGTATCTCTAATTGCCGCCTTGGCGGCCATAGTTCCAAAAGTAATTATTTGAGCAACGTTTTCTTTTCCGTATTTTTGAGCTAAGTATTCAATTACCTCTCCTCTCCTTTTATCAGTAAAGTCCATGTCGATATCGGGCATGGAAACTTTTGCTCTTCCCGGATTTAAAAATCTTTCAAAAATAAGGTCATATTTTAAAGGATCAATGTTGGTTATCTTTAATAAATAGGCGACTATCGACCCCCCTGCTGATCCTCTTCCCGGACCGACAACGATGTGATTTTCTTTAGCCCAATTTACAAAGTCTTGAACTATTAAAAAGTAAGAAGAAAATCCGGTTTGAGAAATAATACTTAATTCATAATCCAATCTCTCTTGTGCTTCTTCCAGTTGATCTTCTTTATATCTTTCTTTTAATCCTTTTTCACATAAGTCTCGGAGATGTTCATTATCATTTTTTCCTTCGGGGACCGGATACTTGGGTAGCCTGGTCTTTCCTAATTCAAATTCAAAATTACAAAGCTCTTTTATTTTTTGAGTATTTTCGATTGCCTCCGGAGTGTCTTTAAAAATTCTTTCCATTGCCTGTGGGGATTTCATTGAAAAATCGTCCTGCATTAAGGATAAGCGATCAGGATCATTAACATTTGAGCCGGTGCTTATCGACATTAATATGTCTTGGATTTCTCCGTCCTCCGGTTTTAAATAGTGACTGTCACAAGTTGCTACCAGAGGAATATCCATCTCTTCGGACCATTTTTTAAGAGTATCGTTGATCTTCTTTTGTTTATCTATATTAGGGTGATGTTGAATCTCAAAATAAAAAGAGTCTTCTCCGAACATCTTTTTATATTTTAAAGCTAACTTTTTAGCTTGTTTTTCTTTACCGGCTAATATGTATTGAGGGATTTTTCCTTGGAGGCAGGCGGTTAAAGCAATTAATCCTTCGTGGTGCTTTTCTAAAAGTTTTTCATCGATTCTGGGTTTGTAATAAAATCCTCGGAGATGTGCTTCGGTAATCATCTTTACCAAGTTTTTATAACCGGTTTCATTCTTAACTAATAAGACCAGATGGTAAGATTTATTGTCCACGTTGGGTCTTTTTTGCTCCATTCCTTCGTAAGCAACATAAACTTCGGCGCCGATAATCGGTTTTATATCCGCTTTTTTTGCTTTTTTATAAAATTCTACTGCTCCATATAAAACTCCGTGGTCAGTGACGGCAACTGAATCCATATCGTTTTCTTTAACGTGATCAATGATTTCGTCTATTTTAGGAAGACCGTCTAAAATGCTATAGTGAGAGTGAACATGTAAGTGTGTGAAATCCATCTAATTTTAGTGGTAATTATTATTTTACTTGTTAGTATTGTATACGATATTGGCTTAAAAATAAAGATTAAAATGAAAAATAAAGGAAAAATAATTGGAGTTGACGAGGCGGGAAGAGGACCTTTGGCCGGACCGGTTTTTGCCGGCGCCGCTTTTATAAAAAGACCAAATTCTTTACTGGAAGAAATAAAGGACAGCAAAAAAATAAGTGAGAAAAAAAGGGAAAAAATTTTTGATGAAATAATTAAATCGGAAGATATTATTATTGCTGTTGCCAGTTGTAATGAAAAAGTAATTGATGAAATTAATGTTTTGGAGGCGACCAAGCTGGCAATGAAAAAAGCGGTTGCAAAAATAAGTGAGGAAGGGTTGGTAGTAATTGATGGAAATTTCAGCATTCCAATTAAAAGGAAACAAAAATCAGTTATTAAAGCCGATGAAAAAATATTAGAGTGTTCGCTGGCTTCCATTGTCGCCAAAGTTAGTAGGGACAGGTTGATGAGAGAATTTGATAAAAAGTTTCCTCAGTATGGATTTGCCCGGCACAAAGGATATCCGACTAAGGCTCACAAGCAAGCGATAAAGAAGCACGGAATGTCTCCGATTCATAGGAAAACATTTAATTGCGTTTGAGGTATAATGTGAAGAACCAGAACTCAAAATTCCAGCGGGATTTTGGTTCTTGTGCTCTCGATGGCTTATTTGAAACAAAGTTGCAAAACCATGCTAAGCCATCTCCGAGAACTTCTTCACATCACACCTCTGCACTTCC
>CAYWPY010000009.1:0-16135 GCA_964460255.1 uncultured Candidatus Saccharibacteria bacterium
CTGGCAGGCGGACTTTAAATTATCCTCATTATTTACTCTCACCACGCAAACTCGACAACTACCACTTATCGGAAGATCGGAGTGCCTACATAAAAAGGGAATTTTAAGATTTTCCCGATCGGCTAATGAAGAAAGCTTTTCTCCTTTTTTAGCTTGGAAAACTTTTTTATTTACTTTAATTTTCATAACCGTTTCAAAGACTTAAAAGTTTCAGCTGCTATTCTTCCTAACGGACATTGAGAGCTCTTCTCCATTACTAAAATTAAATCATTAAAAATATCTTCATTAAATTCATCATTTTTAATCATTTCATTTATCCTATAGATGCCCTCCCGACAGGGAGTGCATTTATCACAATTTCCATACATTAAGAATTCAGATATCCTAAACATCTCCTTTTTCCAATTAAAATCTTCCGAATTAAAAATCTTAATGGCTCCCAATCGATCAGAATTTTCACTTAGTTCATTTTTTTTAAAAAACAAACCTCCCGCTCCACCTCCTACTTGAGCTATAAAATTAAAATCGGGATAATTTCCGCTTTTTTTCAATATCTCCTCAATTGTCAGATCATCTCTAAACTTAAAAACTCCTTCATTTTCAACCGCTCCGGTTATGTGGAAAAATCTTTCTTTGTTATAGTTATCTTCCGCAATCTCGTTAATTGCATAAAAAGTCTCTAAATTATGAACCAAGGTGGGTTTTCCCCATAATCCACTATCGGTTGGATAAGGTGGTTTTGATTTCGGTTCAGCTCTTTTTCCTTCTATTGAATTTATAACTGCTGTTTCTTCACCGGCAATATAACGATGTTCTTTTAATTTTACTTCCATATCAAAATCGGAATCAGCAAAAGATTCCTCTATCGTTTTTTTCAAGTTCTTATAGTACTCTTGTTTGACATAAAAAAATACCTCGGTTATATCCAATTCGTGAACCGTTAAAGCTATACCCTTAACTATCCGATTCATCTCATTTTCGATCAACCAGCGATCTTTAAAAACTCCCGGCTCTCCTTCGGCAGCATTGCATATTAAATACTTATCTCCTTTCTTTGAAGAAAGTTTAATCCATTTTTGATAAGTGGAATACGAACTTCCACTTCTTCCTTGTAAATTCGCTTTTTTTACTTTTTCCAGCAGCATTTATTTTATTTCAAATGTGATATCAACTGAAGATTTTATTTCACTTTCTCCCTCTTCTATGGGAGCAGATCCACCTCTTCCCATGCTGTCGGATTCCATTTGTTCATAACTATAGCTAACCGGTCTATATCCTCCCGATTCGGAAAAATCCAATATTCTACCAACCCTAACTCCTAAAGAGTCCGCAATTTCTTCCGCTTTTTCCTTTGCTCTTTCTATTGCTTTTAATTGAGCTTGATTTTCTAATTCATCTTGATTGCTAACTTCAAAAACTAATCCGGAAACCTTATTCGCTCCCGCTTCTATCGCTCCTCCGATAAGTGTATCAACGTTTTCTAAATTAGTGACGGTAACTTGAAGATTATTTTCAACTTCATAACCGATTATTTCTCGGCGAGAAGAAAGTCGATCTTCAATCTGTTCATAGCGGGGGCGAACACTAAAATTTTGAGTTTTTAAATTCTTATCCTCTATCCCTTCTTCTTTTAAATAACTATTCACGTTTTCCATCTGGTTATTATTCATTTCCGTAGCTCGTCCGTAACTGTCCGCTTCAGTTATAACGCTGAAAGTAATTTTTGCTTCGTCCGGTTTCTGATAGATTGTTTCCTCTGCAGAGATATTTATTGATCTAGCTTCATTTAAACCTAAATAACTGTTTTCTCTTATTTGCCCGTAAGTTAACGAGATTATAAAAATAATTAAAGTAATGACAAGGATGATTCCCACCGTGTATAAATCTTTTTTTATTTTTTCCATAATTTTAAAATTTATTTTAATACTTTATAAAATTTTACCATATAAACAAACAAAGACAACCGGTTACCGGTTGTCTTTTTTCTAAAATTATCTTTTTGTCGGTTTACGGTTGAAGTACTTCTGAAGAATCAACTCCCTCAACTTCAATTGAAACTTCTTCAACTTCATCGAACTGCAAAAGAGTATTTTCTACTTGATCCCTAATCATCGTTACGGTTGCCGAACCGGCTGCTTGATTAAACTCTGAATTAAACAAAGCAGTAGCTACTCCATCATTTATTTCTAAATTTAAAACTTCAGCTCCTTCCGGAATTGCCGAAAAATAATCTTCTTCGGATTCAGTTGGTCCTTCTAATAAGGATTCTAAGGTTTCGAGGGGTAAATTATTTTCTTCGATAGTAATAGTTCTATTTACTTCCACTAATTCTTCCATTCCATCCACCACTTCTGCAAAGTACAAACTAACCTCCGCTTCTTCCGAGTTTTCCCGATTTTCCTCTTGATTTTCCTCTTGGTTTTCTTCAATCATACTATCATTCATCTCATCAAAAACTTCATCGGTTATAACGCTATCCACTTCTTCGGAAACTATTAAAACTCTAACTGTATGTGGTGTGATTACCTGTGCATTCATTTCCTCTTCATCTACGGAACCGTAACCGGTAAAGTTGGTTTCAAAATCAAAAACAACTTCAAAATTTCCATCTAAATCTTCCGTTTCTACATGAGTTAAATTAGATCCTCCTCTCTCTTTAAAAGTTGGAGAATTATCTCGAATCCATTCTTCAGCTAAATCAGTAGCCTCTTCCGAGCTAAAAGAATCTTCACTTTTTAAAAAGCTGAATCCAAAGACTATAAGAACTACTATTAAGGCTGCTAAAAGTATTTTTTTACCCATAATTTTATTAATTTATGTTTCTAATCAATTTCATTTTAACATATTATAAAAAAAACAAAACCCCACCAAAAAAAGTGGGGTCTTAGTCACAAAAAAGGTAAAATTATTCACCTTGAGTTTCTTCTTCCTCTTCCTCTACGTCTACGTCTACTTCTTCTTCACCTTCACCATCCACTTCTACTTCTATTTCCTCTTCTCCTTCTTCTTCTTCTCCTTCTTCTTCACCTTCACCTTCTTCTCCTTCTTCTACATCTTCTACATCCTCTATATCTTCTTCAATGTCGGTTTCAATTTCTTCAGGTGTTTCAGTCATAGAAACTCCCAAAATAACAGCGAGAACAACGATTACAACAACAACGATTAATATAGTTTTTTTATCCATGATTGTAAAACTTTACTTTACCGACCTTTTTTATTAACTTTATCAATTATAAAAAAAATAAATATTTAATGCAAGTTTATTTTAGCAAGTAAAAAATAACTTTTTCCATTATAATTAATTTAAAAATAAATTCAAGAAAAAAACGCCCCTTTGGGACGCTTATATTGAATCGTTATTTTTTGATTTTAAAATTTTTTTAAAATCCGAAGGAGGTTCTAAATTAACTTCTTCTGTCGGTTGCAAGTAAAGTCTGATGAAATAAGTTGTACCCGGAAGTACGGATAATGAAAAGCTGATAAGATCTTCTGATAAGATAATTTTATTTTGAATAATCGCTCCTTTTCTGCCTAATTTCAAACTGCAAGTTGGTATTTTTTGATCCGGGACCATAGCCACTACATGAAATAAATTAAATGAAGTTTCTCTTCCGAAAAAATAAATTTTTTGTTGATATTCTCTTTCACTGATATCGAATTTAACCCCTTCCGTCTCAGAAATTATTTCTGAAATAATAGTTGCCAAGTCATCAGTATTTTTTACTTCTTTTTTTAATGATCTAAAACCTGTTTTCATTTAAAACACCTCCTTTTCATATCATACAATCTAATTGTTATTTTGTCAAAAATAAGATAAATGCTATACTCATTTAATATGAAAATAAAACAACTAAATATAAAAAAATACAAAACTATCGAAGGTGAAAGTATAAAAAAGTTTTCCAAATTTAATATTTTGGTTGGTCCTAATAATGCCGGAAAAACAAACTTTCTTGATTCTTTTGAAGTTTTTTTCAATCAAAGTAAAAGTCTAAAACGTTTAAATAGTGATATTGAGCTAAAGCTGGAAATAGATGGTAAATTAAAAACAATAGTATATAAAAATGGGAAATTAAATTATAATTTTTCTAAAGACGAATATTTAAAAATTAAAAAAGCAATTAAAAGAATTGATGATCAAAACTCATTAGAAAAATTAGTCACTAAAGAATTAGAGAAATTTAAAATTAACCATCCTGAGAAATATAAAGAGTTTATAGAAATAATTGAAAATTATTTTCAAAACATCCAAATAAATGAAGATTTATTTAAAGCAAATGTAAAAATAAACTCCGATCAAGAACCAATAAAAAGAATGGGGGCCGGATTTAAAAGACTTTTCGTAATTCTTTTTTATCTTTTTCATCCCGAATGTCAAATTTTACTGATTGATGAACCGGAATTGCATCTTCACCCTTCGGTGATAAAAAAGTTTCTAAAGATTTTGGATAATAATAATTTGAATACTAAAATTTTAATGACCACCCATCATCCAACTTTTGTTCAGGCAAAATTTTTGGATAAAATTTGGAGAGTAGCCAGAGATAGCGAAGGAAAAACGAAAATTTATAAGTTTAAAAAGAAAATGGATTTGGAAACCGACCGCTTTATTCAAGAAATAAATGATGACAATTCAGCTATGTTATTTTCGGATAAAGTTTTATTGGTTGAGGGTGTTTCCGATTCTATTTTGATGCGAGGTTTGATAGATAAATTTTTAGATAACGGAAAAGATATAAAAGTAGTTTATACCGGTGGTCTTGGAGACATAGAGCTTTATGAGAAGGTTTGTTGCATTTATGATATCCCCTATTTAATTATGGTTGATGGCGACGGATTGAACTATATCTTTGAAAAGAAGTTCGGAAAAAGGAAGGTTAACGACAACCAAAAAAGAAAATTATTAAAAGAAAAGAATATATTCGTCTTAAAAGGAGCTTTGGAAAATAATTATCCTAAAAAATATCAATTTAAAGAGACTAAACCTCTCAACGCACTAATAGCTAGTAAAAATATAAAAAAAGAGGATTATCAATCCTCAAAAATGAAACACCTAAGAGAAGTTATTGAAAATATTTAAAACCAACTGTAGTTGTCAATCTTTAATATTTCATACATCGCTTCAATGTAAGTTGCAAAACTCCAAGCTTGACTAACTGCTCCTTGTGCCCTTTGCTCTTCAGCAGAGCTAATTTCACTATGGTTGGCAATAGCTCCTTTCCACATCAAATCCTTCCTGCTGGCAGTAATTATTTTATTTATTTCATAAGAAAATTTCCCCGAATCAAGACGATTCATAGCTATAGCCGCTAAATTATTAATAAAATACCAACTATCTCCTTGGTGGTAACTTTTAGAATCCTCTCCGCTGTGATATGAGTTGAATTTAGGACTGTTTTTATCTATTGTCGCCAACCCTCCCCAATCAAGCCATAAAACGTATAAAGCTCTTCTAAAGCACCTGATCCATTCCTCTTTGGTTAAGAGTTCGGGATATATGTAATAAGCAAGAAAAATATTCGGTCTTATTGTTCGGTCTACTTTATTTTCCTCAACATAATAACCGTCAGCCAACACCTCTCCATTCCAAAAAATATCTCTTACTTCCCTTTTTAGATTCTCTTCAAGACGAGTGTATTCTTCTTCTCTCTTTTCATCAACTAACCTTCCCAGTTTATACATATTTAGCTGTAATGCTTGAACCTCAATTCGAGCTCCCTTTCTCTCTATCGAATCCATCCAAGTCCGTTTTTTGCCAGTTGTAATTAACGGATTTTTTCTATTAAAATCAACCGCTTTTTCTAAATAAGAAGATAATTTTTTTTCTTCTTTTTCATTAAAGCTATTTAAGAAGAGAAAGGCTCTTTTAAAGATCCAACCCGGACCGTCCACGCAGTTATCCTTTTTAATTCCGTCTTGCTCGTTTTTTAATAAATTCCAAAATAAATCACGAGATACTTTTTCATTAACTATATTTAATCCCCTTAAAGAAACGGCTTCATCTCTTTTCCAAAATTGAAAAAACCAAGGATAACCGGCATACATCCTTTTATTTTCAACTAATAAATTTTCCAAACCGGTTTTAGCGGCAATAAAATCAAGTGGTTCTTTTTTATCGTCTACTTTTAAGAGATTTAACTTTTCAACCTTCTCTAAAACTTCTTCTTTCGAGTTGGAGACTGAAAAATATATATCACTCCCCTTTATTCTCAAAGCTTTATAAACCGCTTTTTCAAACGGAGGTGATTTTCTCTCTTCATCCAAGTCGTATCTTCTAACAAAATATTCATCAATTATCTCAAAATTTTTAGCGCCGGCAACTGATAAGTAAATAATCTCTCCGTCTACCTCCACGGTAATTAAAATCTTATCTCTAATCTCCTCTATTTGGTAATCCGGATAACTATTTTTATAAGAATCTCTTACATCCAGAATTAATTCAATTTCTTGTTCTTTTTCTAATTGATAGTTTAAAAGATGCTTTTCTTGGTCGATAGAAAAAATCTCCTTAAAGTTATTACCTTCTCTTACTATTTTAGAAAAATAATTGGTAATCTTTTTCACTTCAGACCGATCAACGGGTCTTATATCCTCAATAACCTTGTATACCTTTTTCCCTTGATATTTTTTAGGAGCAAAAAACCAGCCTTGATATCTACTTCTGGGATATTCATCCAGCCAAATATAATCTCCCAACCGATTAGCCGTAAGAAAAGAATTTTTTTCTTCCGTTTCTCTTTGCTTCTCTTCTTTTCCTAGAATATGTTTAACTATCATCAAAAATTTTATTATGCGCTTTTATATAATTTTCAACAAAATCTTTCCAATCAGCTTTAGATGCAATTTTCCTGGCTTCAATTTTATTATCCACTCTTCCCTGACGATTAAAACTGGAAAAGTTATGCATAAACTGGGCTAAATCCTTAACTGATTCCTGATCGCTTTTCTCTAATCTTTCTAAAACGTATACTCCTTCCTTTCCTTCTTTTTCTTTTAATGTTTGTCTATAACGACCAAATCCAGCCAAATCGGTAGTTACCGAAGCAACTCCTAAAGCAGCCGCCTCTAAAGGTGTATAACCCCAAGGCTCATAAAAACTGGGGAATACGCCCAAATGGCATGCTTCCAAAGCTTCTTGGTAACTTAAATTGGATAATCCATCGTGCCCGGTTAAGTAAATTGGATAATAAACAACCTTAACCGGATCCTCTTTTTTGTTTGTTAGACCGTTTTCTTTTAAAGTGTTAATTATTCTGTTGCTATCCGTATCGGCCAATTCATGAGTTGATAAAGGTACGTCATCTTCCTTTTTATCCATTCTCAACAATTTTTTTTCAATTTCAAATAGATAGTCTTCGGCAATTATGTTTTTCTTAGTTATTTCTTTATCGTAGAGAAGATTATATAAGATCTTCTCTTCAACCGCGGGCATCGCTCCAGTTAAAGAATCCTTTACGTCTTTAAAAAATTCTTGATTCTCAATCAATTCTGTTTTCACGGAACGAACAGCGGAAGGAATCCAAAAATAAGCAACGATGGTTTTTTTATTTTCTTTATCCTTTTTTAATCTCTCATTTAATTCAGCTAAAGACCTTATGAAAATATCTACTCCTTTTGCTTTATATTCATTTCTACCGATTATAAAGTAAAATAAAGTATTTTCGATATCAAACTTATAATAAGGAAAAAAGAAAGAAATCGTGAACTCACGAAGTCTTCTTCGTTGTAGTCTATGTTTTATAACAATCTCTTCAAAAGTTAAGAATTTATTCAAATCCAACCCGTTTGATAAAACTACATCCGGCCTTCGTCCTAAAAAGTTTTCAGTTTCAATCCCTGTAATTTCACTAACGGTCGTAAAAACATCTGCTTCTTGAGTTGTTCGCTTTTCCAATTGATGTTTAGCGTGAACATTATTTTCATAAGCTGCTTCTACGGGATTAATTTTATCAAAAAGTGTATAAAAATTTACGTCACTATGAGCTAAAGCTCTTCCCAAGCTGGTAGCATGGGTAGTAAAAACGGTTGGGATTTCAGTATATTTTTTTAAGTAAAGAAGACCCGCTCCGGACAGCCATTCATGAAAATGAGCAATTGCTTTTTTATCTTTAACCAAGTACTGATTAATTTTTTCAATTAGTCTTCCACTAGCCCATGACCAGACAACCGGTTCATCAAAAGTATTCCCCGCTCCCAAAGAGTCAATTCCGTAATCCTCCCAAAACTCCTTTTTTATTTCATTACTTTTATAGTAAAAATCATTGAAGTCAATCAGAATCGTCTTTGGTTTTCCACCTACCATCCATCTTCCGTAGTGACACTTAATCCCTTCTTTTTCCAATTCTTCAAAAGCTTTTTTTAATTCTTCGGAAGGAGCTTCTTTTTTGAATTCACCTTTATTTTTATCCAGATAATGAGGCCCAATCAAATAATAATTATCTCCATACTTGTCGATCATATTACTTGCTTTCGATTCCATAACTCGATAAATCCCCCCTACTTTATTACAAATTTCGTAAGAAACTTCAAATAAAAATTCTGCTTTTGGTTCTTGTTTTTCCATTATTTTTTAATTTTTACTTTTGTTTTTTCTTTTAATCTAAATTTAAAATCATTAAAAGCATTAACAAAGGAGATGTAGGCTTCATAAGGAGATTCGTAAGGACTAAAGTAATTGTGTACACTTCCATCTTCCAAACCCTTAGTCGATATGTAATAAAAATGATCAGAGGTCTGTAATCGCCTCCAATCTTCAATCAGTTCTTCATCTTTGGAGTTAATAACTTCCTCTTCCAAGGAATAAAGTTTATGTAATAAGTCTTTTTGCATCGGATTTCCTATCCAAGCGGATAAATCCCTCTCCGTATCAGCCCAAGAGGTAAAATGAGGTATATCAAGCTCGGCCATTTTTGAGTATTTCTTATTAGCTTCTTCAACAGTAACAAAATCATTATCCGGATGTTTTAAAACTTCTTCCGGTAACCTTTTTAAAAATTCAAAAATTCCGGTTGATTCCCATTGATGCTCTCCAAAAGTTTCATAGTCCATGAAAAGGTTAACAACCTCGCCGTTTCCGTTTATTGCTGAAATCCACTGAGCAAATTTATCGGCAGTCAAGGGATGCTCCTTCCATTTTTTACTTGAAAATCTAAAAGCTATATCATCAGAAAGCTTATAGTTTTTTAAAAATAAAGCAATCTCCGTATCTTTTGGTTTATATAAAAAATTGGGGCTTCTCCATCCTAAAATATTATCTACACCCTCCGCTAATATTCCTTCATACCCCATACTCTCTACTTTTTTGGCTAAATCATTATTATAAGAAAGTTCAGTGCATCTAAAATTAACCGGGTCATAATCAAATATCCTTTTTACCGTTTGTTTATGTAATTGAACTTGCCTTTCAAATTCCTTTTCCGAATAAATAAAAGATAAAGAATGATAATAAGTTTCCGATAAAACTTCCACTTGTCCGGTATTAACAAGCTTTTGAAAAGAGTCAATTGTTTCCGGAGAATACTCTTCCATTTGTTCTAAAGCAACTCCCGAAAAAGAAAAGGTTATTTTAAATTCAGGATGTTTTTTTAATAAGTCAAGTAAAATTTTATTTGTTGGGAGATATGATTTGCGAGCTACCTTTTTTAAAATTCTTTCATTATTCAAATCTTGATCACCTTTACTATCAAAATAATTATGATCTTTTCCAATGTTAAAATATTTATATTTTTTTACCCGAAAAGGTTGATGAACTTGAAAATAAAAACAAACTGAAGGCATATTTTAATTATTATGAATTAATTTTTGGTAGACTTGTAAACACTTATCCGCTGCCGACTCCCAAGTAATCTTTTTAACCTCTTTTTTACCGTTTTTAGCCAAACACTCAATGATGGAATTATTTTCTAAAGAAGTTAAAATCTGATTCGCCATTTCGTCGGTGTCCCAAAAATCAACTTTCAGAGCGTGGCTGACAACTTCCGATACTCCTGATTGTTTAGAAAGAATAACCGGTGTTCCGTTTATCAAAGATTCCAAAGGCGTTAATCCGAACGGCTCGGAGACGGAAGGCATTACAAATAAATCAGCTGCTTTATATAAACCGTGTAATTTCTCTCCGCGGACGAAGCCGGGGAAAATAACCTTATCACTAATTTGTAACCGCCCCGCTTCATCCATTACTTGCCTTTCCATATCGCCCGATCCGGCAACAATAAATAAAATATCATCTCTATACTCACAAACTTTTTTCGCCGCTCTTAAAAAGTAATCTGGGCCCTTCTGAAGAGTTAAACGACCGACAAACAAAACAATTTTCTTACCGGATCTTTTAATCTCTTTTAATATCTCTTCTCCGGTCGGTTTTTCCTTTAAATCGACTCCGTTATGAGCTACTTCTACTTTTTCCTCGGGAATAGAATATTTATCAACCACTATCTTTTTCGTATAGTTACTGACCGCAATTATTTTATCCGCCATTTCCATTCCCTCCTTTTCTCTTTTATAAACCCGGGGATCAACGTTTTTCCCTCCTCCTCGATCATATTCAGTAGCGTGAACATGAGCAATAAGCGGCTTACCGGTTATCTTTTTAGCTTCAATTCCAGCCCCGAAGGAGAGCCAATCGTGAGCGTGAATAATATCAAATTTTTCATATCGAGCTATCTTTTTAGCGCACTTTCGATAACGGGAAACTTCTTCAAAAAGATTTTTCCCGTAAATATTATTTTCTTCTTCTTTGAGGACACTTTTATATGTTTTAGAGTCTATATAGGGAGTGATTGGCGATTCAAACTCAATTTCTCTGTAGTTAACACCGGCCGCTAAAAGATTCAAAAAATCTTTCTCCATCGACTTCGTTTTTCTGGGAACCACGAAAGTTAAATCTACACCACGACCACAAAGCTCCTTAGTTAGTCCTAAGCAAGCTACACCTAAGCCTCCACTATTTTCGGGGGGTAGTTCCCACCCGAACATTAAAACCTTACATTTATTCATCCTCCTTTTTATTTAAATTGGTAATTTAATCCAAAACTTCGAACCTTCACCTTCTTCGCTTTCGAAACCAATTTTCCCTCCCAATTTTTCAATAATTTTTTTAGTAAGAAAAAGACCCAATCCCGAACCGGTCTCCTCTACTTGATCAACATTACTTGCTCTTTCAAATTTTGCAAAAACTTTATTTTGTTCTTCTTTAGGTATTCCTATGCCATTATCTTCAACCTCAAAAAGAACAAAACTTTTATCTTTTTTTAATTTAACTTCAACTTCTCCCCCTTTCGGTGTATATTTTATCGCGTTAGATATAAAATTATCAATAACAATCTCAACTTGATTCGGGTCACTATTTATTTCCGGAACTTCCTCAATCTGCTTTTTAAGCGCCACGTTTTTATTTTCATCAAGAATATAATCTTTTAAAACATCTTCTACTAATTCTTTAATTGAAAACTTCTTAATTTCAAATTTATGCCCTTCTTGATCCATTCTTGATACCAGTAATAAGTTGTTAACCATTTCAGCCATTTTTTCGACATTACTCTCTAAACTTGTAAACAATTTTTCCTGTTCTTCATTGCCTTCCATATCTTCTCTAAAACTTTCAAATCCCCATTTTAAAGTAGTTAGCGGTGATCTGAGTTGATGAGTAACCAAATCAACAAAATCAGCCTTCATTCTATTAACTTCCGCCAGTTTATCAAATCCACCGATTATTGCATAACCGATTATGAATAAAATTATCGCTTCTCCACTAACTATACTTATTATTTTGAACGGATCTTCAAAATAATCTCCACCGGCAAAATAAGTAAACAGAATAACGGCAATAATTATCACTCCCATCATCAGAAATAAAAACTGAGGACACTTCCAAAGCGGAATATCGTACTTTGAACAAAGTTTAAAAATATTTAATTCATCGGAAATTTTTTTCTTATCCATTTTATTAAATTACTCTTCACATAAAAGGAGTAATTGATCTTTTTCCATTAAGAAATATTTACTCTTTACTTCCGAAAAAACGCTGTCACTTTCTGAAAATTCATCTTCTTGCCGGGGATTAAGTATTAAAAGTCGGCTATCTTCTCTATGTTTCGCACCCAGTGAATTAATTAGTCCGTATTCGACAATTTCTCCTGTTTCCAAGTTTACTATTGCTGCTGATTCACAATTAGTTCCACAACCCCAACCCGCATATGCGTATTTACCTGCAAAATTGGGTCCATTGTTAACACTTTCTCTTATTTTAGTTTCAAAATTCAAAGCATCCGGTGCAGTATCAAAATCAATCTTATAATCTTTTAAATTAACTTCTTCCGTTTTAAAATCATCAAAATCAAAATTACATTCGGATTTCTCCGATTTAAAATCAACTTTTTCTACTTGCATTCCATCTTCCTTGCTTTCTCCCCATACGATTACTTCTCGGCCGGCTAAATCCTCTTCCATTTGAAAAAAATCGGTGCAAGTTGTTAAATCGCCGACACAGTTAACATTCTCTTCTTCCAAAATTAGTTTTTTAGTCAAACCGGGACTTCCTTCTTCTTCGTAACTCAAATGCCAACCTTCATCCAGGCCGGGATTATTAATTATTAAATTACCATTAAACTCTTCGCTTAAAATCTCTTCTTCCTCTCTTACATCTTCTTTATCATCGGCTAAAAAAACACCAATACTAACAACCAGTAAAGCAACTACTAATATTGTTATTTTCTTACTATTATTAAAATCCATTATTTAATTATAAAGATATTTCTTAAGAGTGCAACTAATCCCTGATTAAGAAAACTTTGTCGTTTTTTCTAACTCGATTAGAAACTTTAATTCCCACCTCTTGACCTTTTCCGGCTCTTTTTATTTGCTTTCCGTCTATCTCGATAGAATTAACGACTTCTTCCAAATAAGTTGTCTTTCCTTCAATTAAAATTTTATCTCCTAGCTCCAATTCTCGATGAATTAGATTTAAAGAGGCAACTTCCACTTCCGGGTAGTAATGGACAACCTTACCTAATTGTAAGCGTTTAATCGTTCCCGCGTTTCCGGAGCTTTTAAAATTAATTCCTTCTTTTCCGGGAGTGCCAAAATAAAAACCCGTTGAAAAACCTCTGTTATATACTTTTGCCAATTTTTGCTTCCACTTCCGAGCTTTTTCTCTGGAAAAGCTTCCTTTATAATAATCATCAATTGCTTTTCGATAATATTTTGCCGTTTCGTGAATATATTTGGTGCTTCGCTGTCTTCCTTCTATTTTAAAAGAATCTATACCCGCCTCAATCATTTCCGGAATATATTCTATCATACAAATATCCTTCGGACTCATATAATAACTACCGTCGGTTTCCACCACTTGATTTTGGTCGTCAACTAATCTAAATTTTCGTCTACAAATTTGATTGCAAGCTCCTCGGTTAGCCGACTTCCCTTCATAAAAACCGGATAGAATACATCTTCCCGATATTGCTAAACACATCGCACCATGAATAAAAGCTTCCACCTCCAAGTTTTTCACTTTTTCTTTCATCTCTTTAACTTGATTTAAAGTCATTTCTCTAGCAGCAATTATTCTCTTAGCCCCCAAGGAATTATAAAAATTAGCCGCTTTCCAGTTGGAAATATTGGCTTGAGTAGAAATAAAAAAATCAATTTCAATTTTCTTTGCAATTTCAATTGTTGCCGGATCCCAAACTATGACCGCATCAACCCCTGCCTTTTTTATTTTTGTAATTAACTCTTCTGCCTTTTTTAGATCCTGATTATATAAAGTTGAATTAACGGTTACATACCCCTTAATATTTTTCCGATGACAGTCTTTGATTAATTCCTTTAAATTGGAAAGAGTAATTCCTTTTGAATTTGCACGCAAATTGAACTCTGAAAGCCCAAAGTAAACCGCATCAGCATAGTTTGCACAAGCTTCTAATCCGGCTCTATTTTTTATTGGACTCATTAACTCCGGTTTTTTCATCTCTTTACTGTTTGTTTATTTTTTTTATTATAACAAATTTTATTCTTTTCTCTACTTTACAAAATTAATTAATAGTGACATAATATTGCAGTACTTTTAAAAAAGGGGGATGAAGATGAAGTCAGTTAATGGTAGAAAGGAGATAATCGAACAAATTATCTCTCTCATGATTGCTTTATCTTGGAAAACCAGACTTGGTAATGTTTTAATTGAAAACAGGGAAATAAACTTAACCACAAATAGTTTGAAAAAGCTAAAAAGAGAATTAAACAAATCTCTTTTTACGGTAAAAACAAAAATGGGAATTTTTGTTCCCATGGGTTCTTTAAGTCAAGATTCAATTGAAACCGATATTTTAAGAAATGATTTTTATTTTTTATTATTTCATTCCGATTGTGTAGAAATAATACTATCCAAGTTAAAAGATCGTGATCCCTTGAACGGAATAGTAATCAATGAAAATTTAGCTAAAAATGCAATTGTCTTTTGGCTTAGAGATTGGCAAATGAATTCCAAAGTGATAAAAAATGATCTCCAAAAAATTAAAAGTAAAATTACAAAAGAAGGCTAAAAAGCCTTCTCTTTTTTTATTTACTCTTATCAATCTTGAAGAAAACTACATCCCCGTCTTTAACTATATAATCTTTTCCTTTGTCTTTAACTTTACCTTCATTTTTAGCCCCCAGCCAGCCCTCATATTTAACAAAGTTTTGATAAGAAACGACCTCGGCCCTGATAAATTTATCTTGAAAATCGCTATGAATTCTACCGGCGGCAATCGGCGCGGTCGATCCCTTTTCTACAGTCCAAGCTCTACTTTCTTTTTCTCCGGAGGTGAAAAAAGAAATTAAATTAAGCGCTTGATAACTTTTTCTAATTAACTTATCCAAACCACTCTCTTCTATATCATAAGATCTTAAATATTCTTGAGCTTCCTCCTTTGAAAATCCGGCCAATTCGCTCTCTATCTTCGCATTTATTTCTAAAAATTCTCCGTCTTTCTTTGGCTTATCCACATTTTTTAAGTAAATTATCGGCTTATCAGTTAAAAAATCTACATCCTTAATTACTTCTTTTTCTTCACTCTTTAAATCTAATTCCGACAATAATTTTTCATCTTCTAAAAATTCTTTAATCTTTTTTAAAGTATTTAATTTAAGTTCTTTAGTTTTGCTTTTAGTCTCTTTTTCCGTTCTGTTTATCGCTTTTTCAACCATTTGTAAATCAGCCATTATTAGTTCTATATCAATAATATCCTGATCTCTTTTTAAATCTACCGATCCTTCTACATGAGCAACATCGGGATCTTCAAAATCTCTCAAAACTTCAACAATGGCGTCCACTTTTCTTATATGAGAAAGAAATTTATTTCCCAAACCTTTCCCTTCGTGCGCTCCCTTAACTAAACCGGCGATATCTACAAACTCGATAGTCGTGTGAATAATATTTTTAGAGTCGGATATTTCGGCAAGCTTTTCCAAACGCTCATCGGGAACTTTTACCGTTCCTACATTGGGATCAATGGTGCAAAAAGGATAGTTTTCCGCTCCCACCTGGTTTTTAGTTATTGCTTTGAATAAAGTTGATTTACCTACATTCGGTAAACCGACTATTCCTATTTTAAATGACATTATATTTTTATTTAATTTCTAATAACTCAATCTCAAAAATCAAAGTAGCGTTCTGAGGAATAACATCCTCTATTCCTTTCTCTCCATAAGCCAAATCGGGTCCAATAGTTAATTTTCTTATTTCTCCTCTTTTCATCCCTAAAATTCCCCTCTCCCAACCTTCTATTACTCTTCCCTGACCGACAATAAAAGAAATTGGTTTTTTATGTCTGCTGGAATCAAACTCGGTCCCGTCCTTCAACCAACCCACATAATGAGCTGAAATCTTGTCTCCTTTTTCTACCTCTTGCCCTTCTCCTTCTTCTAAAATTTCTATTTTTAAATCTTTATTATCTGTATTTTTCATTTTATAAAAAAACTTCCTTTTACTAATTTGCTTTCAGTTGATAATTGACAAATTAAAAGGAAGTGTAAAATTAATATTTTTGAATATGCGAGACCCGAACTTCCCTCGGCAAGCTCAGGAAAAATTAAAAGTAAGGACAGTCGGATTGCTTCGCAATAGGGCATCTCAGGTTCTCGCCACAGTCTCTTGCATTTA
>CAYWPY010000009.1:16235-20732 GCA_964460255.1 uncultured Candidatus Saccharibacteria bacterium
TCGGATTGCTTCGCAATAGGGCATCTCAGGTTCTCGCCACAGTCTCTTGCATTTATTGGAAATAAATTGCTGCGAGACCAGGACTCGAACCTGGATTACTTGGACCAAAACCAAGCGTGTTACCATTACACCATCTCGCAAAAACGTTTAAAATTATAACCTATTAATAATAAAAATCAAGTAGTTATTTTAACAATAGCAATTTCAATCGGAAGTTGAGGTATGGGAGAATGATTCATTCTCTCTCCGGCTTCTAAAAAGATCTCCATCATTTCATTTATTTTTTCATCACTCACCTCTTCAGATTGTTTTTTTAATTTTTTTAACTCTTCAGTAGTAAAACTAATCCGTAAACTCCCCAAAACCGGACTATCATCATCAGTAAGATCCAAGTTAGAAATACTGGCCATCATCAATTGCCGTAAATATTCCAAAAGAGAATCGTAAAATTCTTCTAGATTAACTCCTTTTTTATATAAATTCTCCAAATACTTTATCGCTTTAAATCCTTCTTTTTTCAAAATTAAATCTATGAAATTAGCAATATATTGAGTCTCTACCAAACCGAGTAATTTTTTTACTTTTTCTTCAGTTAGTTTATCTTCAGTAAAAGTTAATACTTGGTCAAGCAAACTCTCGGCATCCCTGAACGAACCTCCGGCCGCAGTAGCTATCATCTCCAAAGATCTCTGATCCGCTTCTATTTTTTCTGCTTTTAATATTCTTTCTAATTTTTTAATTATTTCCGGTAATTCCAATTTTCTAAAATCAAAACGTTGACAACGAGATATTATTGTTGAAAGCATCTTTTGTGGTTCCGTTGTTGCTAAAATAAACATTGCGTGTTCGGGAGCTTCTTCCAAGGTTTTAAGTAAAGCGTTAGCCGCTCCTTTGGTTAATTGATGGCTTTCATCAATTATATAAACCTTTCTTTTTAATTTGTTTGGAGAAAATTTAATTCCTTCCCGTAAATCTCTAATTTCATCAATTCCCCGGTGAGAAGCAGCATCAATTTCTATTAAATCCACTGCGCTTCCTTCCATAATTGCCCTGCAAGCAGAACATTTATTACATGGTTCCGCGCTTTTTTCATCTTCACAATTAACCGCCTTAGCCAAAAGTCTGGCCATCGTCGTCTTTCCGGTTCCTCGCGGCCCGGTAAAGAGATAAGCGTGAGAAACATTGTCGTTTACAATCGCATTTTTTAAAGTTTTCACTACATGATCCTGACCAATTACATCGGTAAAACTTTTTGGTCTATATTTCCTATATAAAACTAAATTGGACATTATAATTTTTTCTATTAACTAAAATATTACAAAATAGCAAGTCGTTTTAAAATTAATCGAATAAATAAGCTTTTTCATCTAAAAGGCTGCTAACTTACTGCCTTTAGTTTACTACAAATTTGAATGGAATCAAAATTAATTTTATGTTAAGATTAATTAACATGATTAAATTT
Source organism: uncultured Candidatus Saccharibacteria bacterium (assembly GCA_964460255.1). GTDB lineage: Bacteria > Patescibacteriota > Minisyncoccia > Minisyncoccales > PWPS01 > PWPS01. The sequence continues at coordinate 17,698 of CAYWPY010000009.1, forward strand.
TACAACAGCAAAACAAGAAAAAAAGAAAAATTTAAACCGCTCTCTTCTGAAGTCGGTCTTTACACCTGCGGGCCGACCGTTTACGACTACGCTCATATCGGCAATCTTAGAACTTATATCTTTGAAGACGTATTAAAAAGAACTCTACTCTATAACGATTACCCGGTAAAACACGTCATGAATATCACCGATGTCGGTCATTTGGTTTCCGATGATGATAGTGGTGAAGATAAAGTTGAAAAAAAGGCCAAAGAAGAATCTAAAGATGCTTGGGAATTAACCCAATTTTACACCGAGCAATTTAAAAAAGACATAGCTGATCTCAATATAATTGATCCCACTATTTTTGTTAAAGCAACCGATACCATTGGGGATCAAATAGATTTAATTAAAACTTTAGAAAAAAAGGGTTACACTTATGAGATAGAGGACGGAATCTATTTTGACACTTCTAAACTATCCGACTACGGTAAAATGGCTAATTTGGATCAACGTTTAGCGGGTAAAAGAGTAGAAATGAAAGGCAAAAAGAACCCAACTGATTTTGCTTTGTGGAAATTTTCAAAACCGAATGAAAAAAGACAAATGGAGTGGAAATCTCCTTGGGGAGTCGGCTTTCCCGGTTGGCATACAGAATGCGTTGTTATGTCTCAAAAATATTTAGGAGTTCCTTTTGATATTCATTGCGGGGGAATAGATCATATCGAAATTCATCACCCCAATGAAATCGCCCAATCCAAAGCCGCTTTTGGAGAAAATCCGGCTCAATTTTGGATGCATGGAGAGTTTTTAACGGTAAAAGAAGAAAAAATGTCCAAATCAAAGGAAAACTTTTACACTCTTCAAGGTATTAAAAAAAATTACTCTCCTCTGGCCTACAGATATCTCTGCCTGAATTCTCATTACCGATCAAAAATGAACTTCTCAAGAGAAGCTCTTGAGGGAGCACAAAATTCTTTAAACAAAATGAAGGAAAGAGTTTCCGAATTAACCGGAAGTGAAGGAGTTATCTCCAAAAAATATAAAAAGAAATTTTTACAAGCTGTAAATAACGATCTTAATACCCCGCAAGCTTTAGAAATTACCTGGAATTTATTAAAAGATGAAAAGATTAAAAAAGAAGACAGGCTGGCAACCATTAAAAGCTTTGATCGTCTACTCGGTCTTGATTTAACTAATAAAATTAACATTCCGGAAAAGGTAAAAAGGCTAGCGGAAGAAAGAGAAGTAGCCAGAAAAAATAAAGACTTTGATATTGCCGACAAAATAAGAAAAAAAATAGATAAATTGGGTTATAAAATTAAAGACGACTCAAAAGGATATAAAATAATCAAAAAATAAAATGGTCAATAAGGAAGAATTACCCGACAAATTACCTCCAAAAAATATAGAGGCCGAAAAATCACTTCTCGGTGGTCTACTAATGGATAAAGATTCAATTTATAAAATAATTGATTTTTTCCAGGTAAAAGATTTTTATGAAAAAAAGCATGAGCAGATTTATCGAGCATTGGTTGACATCACCGAAAGATCGGGATCAATAGATTTATTATCCGTCGCTAATCGTCTGGAAGAAAAAGAGTTGTTAGAACAAGTCGGAGGTAACAGTTACTTAACTGAACTGGTTAATTCCGTTCCCACCGCTAGCCATGTCGAAGAATACGCTCGTATAGTTCAAAAGAAAAGAATTCGTCGAGAAATGATTCAAGCCGGTCAAGAAATAAGTCTCACCGCCTACAAAGAGGATCAAGATGTAGAAGAAGTTCTCGATGAAGCAGAACAGAAGATATTCAACATTAGTCAAAATTCACTTAGAAATAGATTTCTAAGAGTTGGTGATGCTTTGGAAGATGCTTTTAAAAGAATTGAAAAACTATCAACTCAAGATGAAGACACTCGTGGAGTCCCCAGTGGCTTTCACGATCTTGATTCCATTTTATCCGGATTTCAAAAGTCGGACTTGATTCTTTTGGCCGCTCGCCCCAGTATGGGTAAGTCATCATTAGCTTTTAACATTGCTCAAAACGTAGCGGTAAACAAAAATATACCGGTCGGAATATTCAGTTTGGAGATGTCCAATGATCAGATTATAGATAAACTCTTATCCAGTACTTCCGGGGTTAATTTATGGAAAATCAGAAACGGAAAATTATCAACAAAAGAAAATTCCAACGATTATTCAAAGCTTCAAGAAGCAATGCATGAATTATCCGATGCCCCTATCTATATAGAAGATAAGAGCTCTTTTAATATTATGCAGATGAAAGCGATGGCCAGAAGACTGCAAGCTGAAAACGGATTAGGACTAATCATTATTGATTACTTACAATTAATTCAGCCCAGATCAAACGCCAATTCGATGGTACAACAAATGACCGAAATTTCCAGATCCTTAAAAGGATTGGCTAAAGAATTGAACGTCCCCGTCATTTCTCTTTCTCAGCTCTCCAGAGCAGTTGAAAAAAGAACACCCCAGATTCCACGTCTTTCCGACCTTAGAGAGTCGGGAGCTCTAGAGCAAGATGCCGACGTTGTTTTACTTTTATACCGAGAAGAATATTATCGTGATGATACGGAAAGAAAAAATATCACCGACATAATTGTTGCCAAACATCGTAACGGGCCGACCGGTAAAGTAGAATTATACTTTGATGAAAACACTACTTCTTTCCGTAGCTTGGATAAAAAACATACCAACTGATGTATCCTAAACCAATAGAAAATTTAATAAATCTATTTTTACGCTTCCCTACTGTTGGTAAAAAGACCGCTACCAGATTTTCTTTTTTTCTACTTAATCAAAGTGATGAATATATAGATAACTTAATAAAAGAGCTGCAAAATTTAAAAAACTCGGTTCATAATTGTAGTTTCTGTTATCGAAGTTTAGAGATAGATAAAGATTTGTGTTCGGTTTGCAGTGATAAATCAAGAAAACCGATCTTAGCAATAGTAGAAAGAGAAACCGACTTAATATCCATAGAAAAAACAAATCAATATCAAGGATATTACTTTATATTGGGAGGAAATATAAG
>CAYWPY010000010.1:0-1497 GCA_964460255.1 uncultured Candidatus Saccharibacteria bacterium
TTTTTGTTATTTTGATTTATCTATAATATAATTAACAAACGTAAATAGCTTACGTTTGTTACCATTAACTATTTACTGTTGACGAGAGGATTCTTCCTGCCTGCCGGCAGGCAGGCGGGCTTCGCCCTCAGAATGACGAGTTGTTAATGGTTAAAAGTTAATGGTAAGTAGTAAAATTTTAATTTTAAAAAATTCATGTGCGGAATCATAGGCTACATAGGAGATAAGAATAATACAAAACTAGGCATAAAAGCTTTAAAAAGGTTGGAGTACAGAGGATATGATTCTGCAGGAATGGCTATCTTAGAAAATGGAGAGATTAAATCGGTAAAGATCTCGGGTAAAGTTAATAAACTAAAAGAAAAACTAAAAGACACTGATTTTAAGGGAACTCCCTCTCTTTTTCATAGTCGTTGGTCAACTCATGGCGGTCCAACTAAAGAAAATGCTCACCCGCAATTTGATTGTGATAATGAATTTGCAGTTGTTCATAACGGTATAATAGAAAATTTTTCTCAATTGAAGAAAAAACTCGTGGCTGAAGGTCACGAGTTTACTTCTGAAACGGATACTGAAGTTATCTCTCATCTTATAGAAAAGTTTTTTGAAGGAAATTTGGAAGAAGCGGTTAGAAAAACTCTTTCACTTTTAGAAGGAGCTTACGGACTAGCTGTTTTTTCTTCTAAAGATCCAGGAAAAATTGTTGCCGCCCGAATGTCCTCTCCGGTTGTTGTTTCGGTTAATGAAAACGGAGGATTTGTTTCTTCCGACCCGGCAGCCATAATTTAACACTCTAAAGATATGATCTTTTTAGAAGACGGCGAGATGGCGGTAATTACTAAGAACGGTTTTGAAATTACCGATAGCGGGAAAAATATTTTAGAAAAAGAGCCGGTAAAAATAGATTGGGATTTGGAAGAAGCTCAGAAATCGGGATACGCTCATTTTATGCTTAAAGAAATGATGGAGCAGCCAAAATCAATTAAGAACTCTTTTCGGGGCAGAATAATAAAAGAGGAAGGAGATGTAAAATTGGGTGGATTAGAACAAGTTGCCGACCGGCTGAAAAGAATAGAAAAAATAACAATTTTAGCTTGTGGAACCTCTTATTTTGCCTCTATGGTCGGAAAATATTTAATAGAAGAGATAGCCGAAATACCGGTTGAAGTGGGATTAGCCTCTGAATTTAGATACAGAAAGAGACCTTACAGTAAAAATGAGGCCTTTCTCTTTGTTTCTCAGTCGGGAGAAACCGCGGATACTTTAAAGGCCTTAAAAGAAGTAAAAAAAAGAGGAAATTTAACCTTGGGAATAGTTAATGTAGTCGGTTCTTCAATTGCTCGGGAAACCGATGGTGGTGTCTATAATCACGCCGGTCCGGAGATTGGAGTAGCTTCGACTAAAGCATTTACTTCTCAATTAACTATTCTGACTTTATTTGCGATTTATTTAGGTAGAAGGAGAAGCCTTTCAGCAAAAGAAGGAAGAGAAATTATT
>CAYWPY010000010.1:1597-17827 GCA_964460255.1 uncultured Candidatus Saccharibacteria bacterium
ACTTTTGCAATTTGCTTACGGACAAGTGTATATGATAAAATGATATCCAACATTGAAGAGATTCGGGCAAGAAAAGGACCGGTAATTGTTTTAGCTAATAAAGAAGATGAAGAGATTAAAGATTTTAGCGACGATTTGATCAGAATTCCGAAAACGAAAGAATGCTTAAGTCCTATTTTAACTGTTATACCGATGCAACTTTTCGCCTATTATGTTACAGTTTTTAAAAATTTGGACCCCGACCAACCAAGAAATTTAAGTAAAGTCGTCACCGTAGAGTAATTATTATTAATTAAGTAAAATAATTAAAAATATGGAGGATTTTCAAGTATTAATCGGAGGGGCGGCCGGTCAAGGTTCTAAAGCAGCCGGTCAACTTATAGCCAAAGCTCTTAATAAATACGGCTATAAAATATTCATTCATGAAGATTACCCTTCTTTAATTAGAGGAGGACATAATTTTTCAGTAATTAGAGCAGCTAAAGAAGAGAAGAGATCATTAAAAAGAAAAGTCGATTTTCTTTTAGCTTTAGATAGAAGAACAATTGAAGAGCATAAAGAAGAATTAGACGGACACTTAATTTTTGATTCGGAAAAAGATGATTCGGAAGGCATAAATGTTCCACTTTCGAAGATTGCTAATGAAAAAGGAGAGGCGATGATGAAAAACACAGCTCTTTTCGGGGCTTTTTGTAAAATTATTGGAATTTCAGAAGAAGTAATGAAAGAAGTGGTTAGCGAACTTCCAAAAACGGAATTAAATTTGAAAGTTGCCGAAGAAGCTTATAATTTTGTTGAAGAAAAAGAGACCGTAGAAAAATATGGAGGAGAAACTAATTTGGTAACCGGAAATAAGATGCTTGGTTTGGGAGCTCTAAAAGCGGGGCTTGACATCTACTTTGCTTATCCGATGACTCCGGCGACCAGCATTTTACATTTCTTAGCTGATTTGGAGCAGGATTATGACGTGCAGACAATGCAGCCCGAAAATGAAATTGCGGTTATTAACGCCGCTTTGGGAGCCGCTTTTGCCGGAAAGAGAAGTATGGTCGGAACTTCCGGTGGAGGGTTGGCGCTTATGGGAGAAGGAGTTTCTTTAGCTGCTATGTCAGAAACTCCAATTGTTATTGTAGACAGTCAAAGATCGGGGCCGGCTTCCGGAGTGCCGACTTACAATGCTCAATCAGATTTAAAGTTCGCTCTCAGCGTTGGTCACGGTGATTTTTTACGATTTGTCTTTACTCCCGGCAATGCGGAGGAAGCATTCTACTTTACAAACTTAGCAATGAATCTAACTTGGAAATATCAAGTTCCGGCTATAGTTTTAATGGATAAAGATGTTTCCGAAAGCACTTTCTCATTAAATAAAGATATTTTGGAGAAGGGAGAGTATTGGGAAGAAAGTAAAAATGGTTGTGGACCAGATTACAAGAGATATGTTGATAATGAATTTGGGATTTCTCCACTCTGCTATCCCGGAGGCTCCGCTACCGTTAGAAACACCAGTTATGAGCACGATGAATACGGAACAACTACTGAAAAATCGGAAGAAATAGTAAAAATGCAAGATAAAAGAATGAAGAAAAAACCTTTGATGATAGAAGAATTGGAAAGATTAGAAATGATTAAAACGGAAGGAGATTCGGAAAAGGTTATCGTTACTTGGGGATCCAGTAAGATGGCGGCTAAAGAAGCCGGAAGAAAAGCAGGATATAAAGTAGTTGAAATTAATTGCTTTGCTCCCTTTCCCGAAAAGCAATTTAAAGAAGCTTTGGAAGGAGCAAAAGAGGTAGTAGTGGTGGAGGCAAATAGGATGGGACAAGCAGCGGATGTAATTAGTAAATACGTGAATGTAAATCAAAAAATATTAAAGTATGACGGTCGTCCTTTCTACGAAGAAGAAATACTGGAACAATTAAATTAATCCTCAAGAATTAATAATTAACAATTAATAATTAAAAATATGTCTGATGATTTAAAAATAGACACTGAAAATACTTGGTGTCCCGGTTGTGGAAATTTTGCAATTGAGGCGGCCATCAAGGACACAATCAAAAAAGTCGGTAAAGAAAAGGTTGCAATTACGGCCGGAATCGGATGTCACGGAAAGATAATCGATTACATTGATGTTAATAGTTTTTACGGATTGCACGGAAGACCGGTCGTTTTAGCGGAAGGAATAAAATTTGCTAATCCGGAATTAAAAGTAATTGCTTTCAGTGGAGATGGAGATTCTTTTAACGAAGGAATATCTCACCTTATCCACGCTGCTAAGAGAAACTCTGATATTACCGTAGTTTTACACCAAAACAGAAATTTTGCTTTAACCGTAAAGCAGTATACCGCTTCCAGTCCGAAAGGATTTGTAAGTAATTCCAGTCCTTCCGGAAATCCGGAATCACCTTTAAATGCTTTAGAACTCGTTAATTCTGCGGGAGCAACTTTTATTGCTCGTTCTTTTACCGGTAAAATAAATCATTTGAAAGAAATCTTGGAAAAAGCGGTTAACCATAAAGGTTTTTCTTTTGTAGAAGTTTTACAACCTTGTATTACTTGGTACAATACAATGCCCGACTATCAGAAAAATACTTATGAAATGGAGTCAATACCGGATAATCCTGTAAAAAAGATTAAAGAATGGAATTACGGAAGCGATAAAGATCAAATTCCATTAGGAGTTTTCAGAAAGGAAGAGAAGCCTATTTTTGAAGAAGAAAAAAGGAGCGAAAGAAAAGAAGTTAACATTAGAGAAATTTTAAAAATTAAGGCATGAGTAAAATAAACATCGCTTGTCTCGGAGGAGGTAATGCAATGCCCAGAGCTGTTTTGGAAGGGTTAAAGAGTAAAGATGTAGACATTACCGCAATATGTGCAATGCTTGATTCAGGAGGCTCCTCGGGGCGTTTAAGAAAGGATTACGGAATAGTTTCCCCCGGTGATATTCGAAGAGCTTTTATTGCCCTGGCAAATACTTCACCAATAATTGAAGAGCTTTTTGATTATCGCTTTCAAGCGGGTGAATTGCAGGGTCATAATTTTGCCAATCTCTTTATTACTGCCCTGAATCTTTCTACTAATGACGGAGAAAAAACTTTTGAGACTATGAATAATTTTTTAAATATTTCTCACCAAGTTTTACCGGTTACTCTTGATAGCTCTGAGGTTTGCGCCGTTTTAGAAAACGGAAGAGTGATTGAAGGAGAAACTAACATTGACATACCGAAGCACGATGGATCTTTGAAAATTAAGAAAGTTTTTTTAAAACCAAAGGCAAAAGCTTACCCGAAAGCGATTAACGCAATTTACAGAGCGGATAAGATAGTTTTAGGGCCCGGAGATTTATTTTCTTCTTTAGCTCAACTTTTATTGGTAGAGGGAATGAGTCAGGCAATTAGAGAAGCTGATGGACAAAAGATTTATATCTGCAATTTAATGACTAAATACGGAGAGACTAATAATTTTTCCGTTACTGATTTTACTGAAAAAGCAGAAGAGTTTTTGGAGGGTGAATTTGATAAAGTTATTTACAATACCAACTACCCAGAAAAAGAGAGAGTGGAAGAGTATAAGAAAAGTCACCAGGAGCTACTTACAATTGTTAAACCGGAAAAAGACTTAGACTCGGATAAATATGTCGGTGCCGATGTTTTATCCGATTCGGAAAAAATAATTCATGACTCGGAAAAATTAGCAAATATAATTTTAAATTTATGACTAAAGCTGTAATTTTAGCCGCCGGTTGGGGAACGAGAATGCGTCCGCTTACGGACACTAGACCGAAGCCGGCTTTGAAAGTAGCTGGAAAATCATTAATTGAGCATAACTTGGATCAAATTGCGGGTCTGGTTAAAGAAGTAGTTTTAGTTGTCGGATATAAAAAAGAAGTAATAAAAGAAGAGATAGGAGAGGAATATAAGGGAATGAAGATTAAATACGCAGTTCAGGATGAACCGATTGGAACTGGAGACGCAGCTCAGAAAGCACTTCCGTACTTAAATAAGAATTTTTTGATAATTAACGGTGATGATCTTTACAAGAAACAAGATTTGGAACATTGCCTGAATAAGAATCCTTGCATCATGGTTAAAGAAGTTAAAGATCCGACCGGTTTCGGACAAATGGTATGCAAAGAAGGAGAAATTAATGATTTAATTGAAAAGCCAAAGGAGAATGTTAGTAATTTAGTTAATATTGGAGCTTATCACATTAATAAAAAATTTTTTAAAATTAATCTTGAAAAATCGGAGCGGGGAGAATACGAAATAACCGATTACATAAAAAATTATTTACAAAAAAACACAATAAATTATCATCTCGCCAAAAGCTGGGATTCGGTAAGCTATCCTTGGAATTTAATCGAGTCGATGAAGCATATCTTCAATGAATATGAACCTAAAAATGAAGGTATTTCAGAAAAAAATGCAAATATCACCGGTAAAGTTGTAATTGAAAAAGGAGTCAGAATTAAATCGGGAGCACGGGTAGAAGGACCGGTTTATATCGGAAAAAACAGTCAAATAGGTCCCAATTGCCATATTAGACCTTACAGCAGTATTGGAGCTAATTGTAAGATAGGGCAGGCGGTAGAAATAAAGAATTCTATCATCGGTGATAATTCAAAAGTAGCTCATTTAACTTATTTAGGAGATTCGGTTATTGGACAAAATTGCAACATTGGAGCGGGAACAATTGTCGCTAATTTAGATTTTAGTGACGAAAATATCACGACCGAGGTTAAAGAAAAAATCATGGATACCCAACGAAAAAAACTGGGAGTAATTATCGGTGATAATGTGAAAACGGGAATAAATGTCTCTTTAATGCCCGGAGTTATGATTGGATCTAATTCAGTAATCCATCCTCATGAATTGATTAAAAAAAATATAAAAAAAGACACAACTTATAAAAATGAGTAAATTATTTTTGGGAATTGACGGAGGAGGAACCAAGACATCCATTGTTTTAACTGACAGGCAAGGAAAGGTGATAAAAAGAGCTGAAAGCGGACCGGCTAGCTTAAGAAATAACGGAGTTGATAAGTCTTGTCAAAACATAATAAGAGGAGTAGATAAAGTTTTAACTCCCGGTAATCAGCTGGTTTCTACTTTTATAGGATTACCTGCTTTGCAAGAAGAGTATAAAAATAAAAAAGAATATATTGAAAGAAAGCTATCCGAAAAAATTTCCGGAATTGTTAAAGTTGATAGCGATCAATTGATTGCTTTTAAGTCGGGGACTGATAGTAAAAAGGGAATAGTGGTTATCGCCGGAACCGGTGGTGTAGTTAGAGGCTTTAAAAATAATAAATCTGTAAAGGCTAGTGGTTGGGGGTACTTTGGAGATGAAGGATCCGCTTTTTGGGCCGGAATAAAAGCCTACAGAAAAATAGCTAAAGAACTGGACGGAAGAGGAGAAAAGACTAAAATTACGGAGATGGTTTTTAAGGAATGGAATCTTAAAAATGGTAATCATTTCAACAAAAAGATTTACTCCAATCCGATGAAAAACATTCCTCAATTAGCAGTATTTGTTGATTATGCTCAACGAAAAGGAGATCAAGTGGCAAAAACGATTTTAAAAGAAGCGGCTGAAGAGCTCTTTTTATCAATTGAAAAAGTAATTGGTCTACTTGATTTAAAAACTAACTTCCCTTTGATTTTAGTGGGAGGGATGTTTAAATCTAAATTTTTAGAAAGAGAATTATCGACGCTGATAAAAAATAAAGATGATAAAATTAAAATTATTAAACCCGAGAAAGAGCCGGTTTTCGGGGCTGTTAAATTAGCTATTTCACAATATGAAGATAAGTAAATTAAAAAAAGGAGATAAACAAGTTTTTAATATAATAAAAAAAGAAAGAAAAAGAAGAAAAGATACTTTAGAAATGATACCTTCCGAAAACCACACTTCCCCTGCCGTTTTAGAGGCGATGAGCACTATTTTAACTGATAAATATGCTGAAGGATATCCTAAAAAGAGATATTACGGAGGAAATCAATATATTGATGAGATAGAAGTTCTAGCTCAAGAAAGAGCAAAAAAGTTATTTAATGTTCCTTACGCAAATGTTCAACCCTATTCGGGATCTCCGGCTAACATGGCTGTTTATTTTGCAACTATGAATCCAGGAGAAAAAGTGTTGGGAATGGATTTAAAAGCCGGAGGACATCTAACCCACGGATGGCCGGTTAGTTTTTCGGGAACTTATTATCAATCAGCTTCTTACGGAGTAAATAAAAAGGATCAGCGAATCAACTTGGAAGAAGTAATGAAAATCGCTGAAAAAGAAAAACCGAAACTTATCTGGGTTGGAGGGTCCGCCTATCCGCGGGATTTTAATTGGCGCGGATTTTCTAAAATTGCTAAAAAAACGGGAGCTTACTTAGCGGCGGATATTGCTCACATTGCCGGACTTATTGTTGCCGGTGTGCATAGTAATCCGGTTGAATATGTAGATATAATAACCACTACTACTCATAAAACCTTAAGAGGTCCCAGAGGGGGAATGGTTATGGTTACCGAAAAAGGATTAAAGAAAGATAATGAACTAAGTAAAAAAATAAATAAAGCCGTTTTTCCCGGTTTGCAAGGTGGTCCTCATGAGCATCAAATAGCAGCCAAAGCGGTCTGCTTTAAAGAGGCTTTAGAAGAAAGCTTTAAAGAATACGGTAGTCAAGTGGTTAAAAATAATAAAGCTTTAGCTCAAGAACTACAAGAACGAGGATTTGAGTTAGTAACCGGAGGAAGTGATAATCATTTATGCCTTATTGATCTTAGAAATAAAGAGATAGGAGGTAAGCAGGCTGAAGAAAATTTAGAAAAGGCGGGAATAACTATTAATAAAAATGCTATTCCTTATGACCCCGCTCCACCGATGAATCCTTCCGGAATCAGAATGGGAACCCCGGCAATTACCACTCGGGGTATGAAAGAAAAAGAAATGGTGAAGATTGCCGATGTTATTCAAAGAGCAATCGCGGGAGAAGAGCCTAAAAAACTGAGAAAAGAAATTAAAAAATTAGCTAAAGACTTCCCTTTACCTTATGATTTTTAATTGTAAAAAATTAGCCGAAAGAGAATTGAAAAGCCTAAAAAAAAACTTGGATAAAAAGCTATCCTTGGGAGTGATTCAGATTGGGGAAGACGAGATTTCAAAAGTATACATAAGAGTAAAGAAAAAAGCGGCCGAGAAAATTGGAATTGATTTTAATTACTATAAGTTTTCCAGTCAGGCTTTATTTCAAGACATATGGAAAGAAATTAAAGAAATGAAAGATGACGGACTGATTATTCAATTACCTATTGAGGGAAATCTGAATTCTCAAGAAGTGCTTAATTTAGTTCCTTTTAAAAAAGATGTTGACATTTTATCGGAAGCTTCTTTGGGTAAATTTTTTACCGGCCGCTTGGATATTTTGCCTCCTACCGTTGGAGCTGTTGATAAAATTTTAAATGAGAAAGAGTTTAGTTTGAAAGGAAAAACGGTTGCTGTAGTTGGGCAGGGAAGGTTAGTTGGAAAACCGTTGGTTACTTACGCATTAGAAAAAAAGGCGACTGTTATTTCAATAAACAGTAGCACTAAAGAGCCTAAAAAATTAATAAAGAGAGCTGATTTGATTATTACCGGAGTGGGAAAACCGGAATTTATTGATGACACTTTTATAAAAGAGGAAGCGGCGATTATCGACGCCGGAACATGCAAGGCAGACGGAAAAACGGTTGGTGATGTTAATACCGAATTGGTAGAAGAAAAAGCTAGCTTTGTAACCCCGGTTCCGGGAGGAGTGGGGCCATTAACGGTAGTTAGTCTACTTGAGAATTTAATAAAAAGACATGCAGATTGATTTAAATTTATTTAATTATATTCATGGATTTTCGGGCCAATATTATTGGTTGGATTTTTTAGCTCATTTTTTAGCGAGATACTTACCATTTGCTCTTATTTTAATATTAACTTTATTATTTATTAGGGATAGGCGACGTTATGGATTTACCTTAATTAAGGCGATCGGGGCCGGCTTTTTTGCTAATTTATTTCTGGATATACCGTTGGAGATGTTAATTCCCAGAGACAGACCTTTTGTAGAACTGGGGTTTGATCCTCTTGTTTCAAAAATAGCTGATTCTGCATTTCCATCATCACACGCCGTCTTTTTCTTTGCCTTTTCTACTGCAGTTTATTTTAATCACAAAAAACTGGGTATATTATTCTATATCTGTTCGTTTTTTATTGTTTTAGCTAGAATTTATACTGGACTCCACTGGCCAACGGACATTATCGCCGGATCTCTTTTAGGGCTTCTTACCGGGTTGGTCTTAGAGAAGATTATTGAATATAAAGATTCTAAAAAATAAAGAAGCGCCTCAATGGCGCTTCTGATGTGCCTGGAGTGGGAATCGAACCCACATGTTCTTGCGAACAGCGGATTTTGAATCCGCCCTGTATACCTAATTCCAGCATCCAGGCGACTTGCGTAAGTAGTGGAATTATTTTAGTTAATTTGATGTTTAAAGTCAAATGTGCTCGATACCCTCTTTTGAGAGACCACATCTCAAATCGTCCCTGCTTACCGGCAGGCAGGCAGCGGGATTTTGGTTCTTGTGCTCTCGTTAATTTATTTCAGCAGAGCTGTGAGCCCGCCAAATTAACTGCGAAAGCTTCTCCGAAAGAAGTATCTTCGCTTAGAATAACTGTTAATTATTTACTATTAACCATTGACTATAAACTATTAACAATCAACAATTAAAAACTATAAATCATAAATTACTAATTAATTTTTCTTTGAAAATTCTGTTAAGGGGTGGGTGTCGTTTTGACATTAATAAACGGTGTGATATTATAATACAGAGTAAAGGACTCGGTATTTATTATTTAACTACTCTTTTTTAGAGAAATAAGTGAAAATTTCTAAAAAATCACAATATGGTTTAAGGGGTCTTTTTAGATTGGCAGAGAGTAAAAGACATACTCCGATGAAAGTTGTAGCCAAAAAAGAGAATATCTCCACTGCTTATTTGGAGAAAATTTTTGCCGATTTGGAGAAGGCAAATTTAATAGAATCCAAAAGAGGTCCCAGTGGTGGTTATAAATTAGCCTATCCACCGGCTGAAATTAATTTAAAAATGATTGTTACCGCTTTAGAGAATAATATCGGTTTAGTGGAATGCATCAGTCACGGGTGTAGTAGATTGGATGATTGCCCTACGGCTCCGGTTTGGAAAGCCGTTGATCAAACCCTTAAAGAAAAATTAGAATCAATTACATTACAAGACTTAATAGATAAAAATTATGAGTAAAAAAATATATTTGGATCACGCTTCAACCACTCCCGTAGACGATAAGGTGTTAAAAGAAATGTTACCCTATTTTAATGAAAAATACGGAAACCCTTCCTCAATACATTCATTTGGACAGGAGGCTCTGGTAGCTATTGATAAATCACGTCAAAAGGTAGCCGACTTTCTTTCTGCTGACAGTAAAGAGGTAGTTTTTACCGGCTCGGCAACGGAAGCAAATAATATTTTTATTCAGGGAGTTATAGAGCAGCATGAGAATCCCCACGTAATAACTTGCGCGATTGAACATGATGCGGTTTTAGAGACCGTTGAAAAATCTAAGGCGGAAACTACGGTTTTGGATGTTGATAAAAAAGGATTTATCAGTATGGATGATTTAAAGAAAGAAATTAAGGAAAACACGGTTTTAATTACCATAATGTACGCTAATAATGAAATAGGAACCATAGAGCCGATTGCTGAGATAGGTAAGCTGGTTGAAGAGTTGAATAAAGACAGAGAGCAAAGGATTTATTTCCACACCGATGCTTCTCAAGCAGCCGGCTATTTGGATTGTAATGTTGATAATTTAAAAGTGGATGGATTAACTGTTAGTGGGCATAAAATTTATGGCCCGAAAGGAATAGGAGTTTTATATAAGAGAGAGAACGTAAAACTTAATCCGATAATTTTTGGTGGAGGGCAAGAAAGCGGATTACGTTCGGGAACTTATAACACTCCTCTGATTGTCGGGATGGGAAAAGCGGTTGAATTGATAAATAAAGAAAAGAGAAAAGAAGAAACCGAAGAGCTTAGAGATTATCTTATTGAAGAAGTTTTAAAAATTAAAGGAGCTACTTTAAACGGACCTAAAGAAAGACTTTCCAACAATGCTAATTTTAGCTTTAAAGGAGTTGAAGGAGAGTCGATAATTTTGATTTTGGATCAAGAAGGGATAGCTTGCTCTACCGGATCGGCTTGTTCAAGCAAAACATTGGAAGCTTCACACGTACTTACGGCAATCGGGCTTGGAGATTTGGAAGCACACAGCTCTTTACGGGTTTCAATTGGAAGAAAAACAACAAAAAAAGAGATTGATAAATTTTTAAAAATTTTACCAAGTACAATTAAAAGGTTAAGAGAAATTTCAGGTAGATAAAAAAATATGACTAATCAAAACTATTCAAAAAAAGCGATGGAGCGCTTCTTAAACCCTAAGTATATGGGTGTTATTAAAGATGCCGATGGGGTTGGAGAAGTGGGAAATCCGAAATGTGGAGATTTAATGACTATTTATATTAAAATTAAGGATAATGTCATTAAAGATATGCGATTTAAAACGTTGGGTTGTGCAGCGGCTATTGCCACCTCTGATATGATTTGTGAGGTTGCCATTGGAAAGAAGATTGAAGAAGCTCTCAGAGTGACTTATCAAGATTTAGTGGACGAATTGGGGTCGCTACCGGCTCCCAAAGTTCACTGTGCCGGCTTAGCCCAAGAAGGATTAAGAGCAGCTATTAAAGATTATGAAAAAGATAAATAATAGGAAAATTACAGTTGGAGTTTCTGGTGGGGTTGATTCTTCGGTTGCTCTTACCCTTTTAAAAGAAAAAGGGTTTTCTCCCATTGGAATTTTTATGAAGTTTTGGGGGGATGAGAATCATTGTTGTGGAGCAAACTCAGAAAGAAGAGCCAGAAAAACTTGTAATGACTTAGATGTTCCTTTTTATGTTTTAGATGTTAAGGAAGAATTCAAAAAAGAGGTCGTAGATTATTTTTTACAAAGCTACCAAAGAGGAGAAACGCCTAATCCTTGTATAGCCTGTAATAGAGAAATAAAGTTCAAGACATTATTTAGAAAAGTAAAAGAGTTTGAAGGTTTTAGTTTAGCAACCGGACACTATGCTCAAATAAAAAACGGACTAATAACCACCCCTAAAGACAAGGAAAAAGACCAAACTTATTTTTTATGGAACCTTAAGAAGGAAATGCTGGATAATATTGTTTTTCCTTTGGGAAATTTAGAAAAAAATGAAGTTCGTAAAATAGCTTCCAAGATGGAAATGCCGGCAGCCGATGTTCCTGAATCGCAAGAAGTTTGTTTTGTTAAAGATGATTTATCTGATTTTTTAAAAGAATATATTGATCTTATCCCCGGGGATATAGAGGATAAATATGGAAGAAAGTTGGGAATGCATATCGGTTTACCGGTCTATACAATAGGCCAACGAAAAGGAATAGGTCTTTCGGGAGGTCCTTTTTATGTTTTAGAAAAAGATGTAGAAAGAAATGTATTAATCGTAACTAAAGATAATAAAGATTTATTGGAAAAGAAAGTTAAATTTAAAGAAGAAAACTTTTTTAAGGAGATTAGCTACCCCCTGGAAGTGAAAGCTAAAATTCGTTATAATGCGCCGAAGAAGGAAGGGGTATTAAAAAATAAAAATGAATTTGAATTTAACAATTCACAGAGAGCTATTGCCAAAGGGCAGTCAATTGTTTTTTATAAAAATAGCACGCTCTTAGGTGGAGGAATTATAAATTAAATAAGTATTTATGGATAATTTAACCAAAAACACAATCGCTTTAGTTGTCGCTTTTTTGCTTATTTTAGGAGCTTTTTATGTTAATAATTATGACGGTCAGACGGAAAACAATAATAATCAAAATCAAAATGAAGAAGTAAATGAAGAGAGGAACCAAGCAGTTGATTTAGAAGAAAATATTAATTGGGAAAGAGGAATTTCATTTGGAGATCGAGAGGCTCCAATTAAAATAGTTAATTTTTCAAGCTATTCTTGTCCTTACTGCAGTAGATTTGAAAAAGAAGTTTTTCCTCAGATAAAAAAAGAATATGTAGACAACGGAGATGTCTTTTTCCTTTTTAGAGGATTAGGAGAACCGTCCAGCACTGTTTATCAATCAGTTTTTTGTGCTCAAGAACAGTTAAGTGAAGATGATTTAATAACTTATCAAAGCAATCTTTTTTCGGATAAAATCAATAGAAACAGTGATTTAAGTGATTTGTTAACGGTTTCTACTGAAGAAGGTTTAGAAATTAACGAAGATAATTTTGAAGCTTGCCTGGAAGAAGATAAATATCAGGAAGTCATAGAAATAGCGGGACAAGAAGCACAAGACTTACAACTTAAGGGGACTCCTTATTTGTTAGTTGACGGTGAGGAAATGGTCGGTTTTAGAAGCTTTGAAGAATATAAACAACTAATAGATCAAAAATTAAATGAAAATAACTAAAAAATCAACAATTGAAGATATTTTAAATCACCCAAAAGGCAAGGAGATGTTGGCTAAGTACAATGTTCCTTGTTTGGGGTGTCCAATGGCGGCAATGGAAATGCAAGACTTAAAAATAGAAGATGTAGCAAAACAATACGGTATAGAATTGGAAGATATGCTCAAAGAATTAAATAAAGAAAACTAATGAAAGCTATTTGTCATTATTCGGAGATAGGTCTAAAAGGTAAAAATAGAAGCTTTTTTGAAGAAAAGCTGGTTTCTAATATTAAAAAGATTTTACCTTCCGATTCATACAAAAAAGTAAAGCGCATTTCGGGTCGGATAATTATTGATCTTAAAGAAGATAAAAAACCCAAAGAAGAACTAAAAAAAATTTTTGGAATTGCTTATTTTACATTTGCCGAGGAGGTTGATTCGGATATTGAAAAAATAAAAGAAAAAGCGGCCGATTTGGTCAAAAATAAAGAAGTAAACTCTTTTCGAGTTACCACTAAAAGAGGAGATAAAAGCTTCCCCTTTAATTCTCCCGAAATCAGCAGACAAGTAGGAGCAGAAATAGTTAAAAAGACGGGGTGGAAAGTTGATTTGGAAGATTTTGATTTGAATTGCTTTATAGAAATTACTAAGCAGGGAACTTTTATATACTTTAAAAAGATACGAGGATACGGCGGCCTTCCGGTCGGGTCCAGTGGCAAAGGAACCCTTTTACTTTCCGGTGGTATTGATTCTCCGGTAGCCGGATTTAAGATGATGAAGCGAGGTTTGAGTATTGATTTCATTCACTTTCACGCCTATCCACTGGTTTCTGACGACTCAATAAAAAAAGCGGAAAAATTATTTAAAAAACTTTCTCTATACTCTCCCGGAAGTAAATTGTTCATAATGCCCTTTGGAGAAGTCCAGAAAAAGATAAAGATAGAATTACCGGAAAGATTCAGAATTATTTTTTACAGAAGGATGATGCTTAAAATCGCACAAGAGGTAGCTAACAGCTCAAATAGCGAAGCTTTAATTACCGGTGAGAGTCTGGGTCAAGTTTCGTCACAAACTCTTCCCAACATGCGAGTAACGGGGCAGGCGACCGATATTCCTATTCTTAGACCTTTGGTTGGAGAAAACAAAGAAGAAATAATTGAAACGGCTAAAAAAATTGGAACTTATTCAATATCAATACTTCCCGATCAAGATTGTTGTACTTTATTTAACCCCCGAAGGCCGGAGACAAAAGCGAACTTAAAAGAAGTTTTAGAGCTTGAAAAAAGTTTGGAAATTAAGGACCTGATAAAGCAGTGCCTAAAAAATAAACGGGTTTTAACTTGATTTTTTCGTAGTGTTGGTTATAATGAACCAAGTTAAGTTGAAAATAGCTTAAGATTCAACTCAACTTTAACTAAAAATTAAGTGAGTGGAATTATAAAGGTCGTTTTAAATTAATATACTTAATACTCATGTCTGAAGCATATTGTGTAAAATGTAAAGCAAAAAGAGAAATGGAAGATGAGAAGGAAGTTATTATGAAAGGAAAAGGCGGAACAAAGAGAAAAGCTCTTTCCGGAACTTGTCCTGAATGTGGAACTAAAATGTTCAGAATTCTCGGAAAAGCGTAAACGTTGGTAAATTTCTCTACCTCCAAAGACCACCCGACCACGGTGGTTTTTGGTTTTTAAAAACGGATAAAAATGATATGATAAAAGTGGATGGAGACTCTAAAAATAAAAAAAGGAAAATATTTTCTACTTATATTTTTAATTTTCTGTAATTTGGTTTTCCTCTCTGCTTTTTTAGATATTAAAAAAGGCAGGGATACGGAAGTTATTTTTTTTGATCTTGGCCAAGGTGACGGAGCTTTGATAAAGACGGCTGCCGGTCACAATATTCTTATCGATGGTGGAAGTAGTAATCAAATTTTATCTTATTTAAATGAAGAGTTACCTTTTTGGGATCGAGATATAGATTTAATTATTCTTAGTCATCCGCATGCGGATCATCTTTACGGTTTGGTTGAAGTGGTAAAAAGATATAATGTGAAAAATGTTCTTTGGAATAAGCAGAAAGCGGATAGTTTGATTTTTAAAAAATGGAAAGCACTTCTGGAAGATCTAAATTCAAGACAAGCTTACAGAGGTCAAAGAATTTATGCCGGAGAGGTTACTTTGGACACTCTTCACCCTCTTATTGACTATAATAGAGATAATGATTTAAATGCTAATTCGGTAGTAAATCGATTGGTGGCTGACGGGAGATCAATACTTTTTACCGGTGATATATATAATGAGCAAGAGGAGAAATTAATTTCCTGGGAAGATCAATGCCGGAGTGAAAAGAAGTCGTGGTGCCGAGTAATGAACCTTGAAGCTCAAGTTTTAAAAATAGCTCATCATGGATCGGCTAGTTCTTCAAGCCCTCAGTTTATTGAAAGATTAAATCCGGAGATTGCTTTTATCAGTGCGGGTAAGGATAATAGATACGGACATCCGCACCGAGAAACTATAAATACTTTAAATAATTTGGAAGTCGATATTCATAAAAGCTTTGAAAAGGGAAGTTTGAAAGTTAAAATTAACGATTCTTAGTTTTTTATTAATAAATAAAAAGTTGAAAAAGACTTTAAAAATGATAAACTAGAAAAACTTATGAAAAAAGAAAACGAGAATTTTGAAGATCAATATTTTCCATTTCCGGAAAAGGATTTTAGAGAAACTTTTCAATGGAGAATATTCCGAATAATGGCTGAGTTTGTAGAAGGATTTCAGTTTGTTGCCGATTTTGATCGCTCTGTTTGCTTTTTTGGTTCGAGTAGATTTGAAGAGGATCATCCCGAGTATGAAAAAGCCAAAAAGTTAGCTCAACTTTTGGTTGAAAAAAATTACTCCGTAGTTACCGGAGGAGGTCCGGGAATAATGGAGGCTGCTAATAGAGGTGCTTATGAATCTGATGGGGAATCAATCGGTATTAATATCGAGTTATTAGGCCAAGGTGAAAAAGCCAATGATTATTTAAGTAAGTCGGTCGGTTTTCATTATTTTTTTACAAGAAAAGTAATGCTTTCTTATGCTTCTTATGGATATGTTTTTTTCCCCGGAGGGTTTGGAACTTTGGATGAGCTTTTTGAAATGCTAACCATAATGCAAACTAAAAAACTTCCTCAACCGGTAACCGTTGTAGTTGTCGGACGGGATTATTGGGAGCCGTTATTAACCTGGTGTAGAGAAACTTTACTTGAAAAATACGAAACTATCAGTCAAAAGGATTTGGATTTAATTAAAGTTGTCGACACACCAGAAGAAGCTTTAAAAGAAATTGAAGAAGGAGAGCCATTAGAAAGGTAAAATTTATTATTAATCTTAATTAAAAAAATATGAAAGGAATAGATTTTCCCATCTATAAAACAAAGATGGACAATGATAAAAAATTTGATCTCTCCGATCCCGACGAGAGACAAAAATATTTTGAATTTAAAGCGGGAAAGGATATAGAAGATTTTAAAGAGTTTTTAAAGGATAATACTTTCGTAGTTTATCTTTTAGGAAAGAAAAGTGCCGGGAAAGGAACTTACTCTAAAATGGTTGCCGATGCAATTGGTAAAGATAAAGTAGAGCATTTTTCGGTTGGTGATATGATTAGAGAGGTTGACAAGGAGCTTAAAGATAAAGAAAAAAGAGATGATTTGATTAAATTTTTGGAAGAAAATTACAG
>CAYWPY010000010.1:17927-20623 GCA_964460255.1 uncultured Candidatus Saccharibacteria bacterium
CGAATCAAGTATAGAAAGGTTTGCCCAAAATGTAACACTTCAAGAAACTTAAAACTATTCCCAACTTCCAAAGTTGAATATGATAAAAAGGAAGATAAATTTCATCTCATTTGTGATAATTCCGATTGTGAAGAAGTTAGAATGGTTAGAAAAGAGGGAGATGAAAAGGGAATTGAACCACTTAGAGATAGACTTGATCTGGATGAGAAACTGATTAAACAAGCTTTTCAACTACATGGAATTCCAAAGGTTTTAGTTAGAAATTCAATTCCGGTAGACAAGGCTGATGAGTACGTTGCCGATTATGAAATTACTCCCGAATACAAGTATGAGTATAACGAGGAAAAAGATGAAGTAAAAATAAAGGAAGTTCCTTGGACTGTAAAAGACGATGAAGGAGTAGAAAGTTACAGCCTTTTAGCTCCGCCGGCAGTTGTTTCCTTTTTAGGTCAACTTGCTGACGTGTTAAGAAATTCTTGACACTTAAATTAAATAAAAGTTATAATATAAGTGCGCCTCGTTAGCATAAAGTCTGACACATAAACATTTAAGGGAGCCGCATATGATCTTTAGCCCGTGGGCTAAAGCTGAGGCACCCACTTGGATTATACTCAGATTTTTTATGAGTAGCGGGGCGCACAAAAATCATCCCCTTTGGGGGTGATTTTTGACTCTTAATATTATATTTACTGCGAGATTAGAAATAGAAGTTAATGGAAATAGTTTGCCATACAAAATTGGCAAATTATTTTTTGTAATTATATGAATTTAAATAAAAAAGGATTTACATTAGTAGAAATTTTAGTAGTAATTGGAATCATAGCTATTTTAACCGTTACAGCAGTGACGGTTATTAACCCCGGTCAACAATTTGCTGAGGCGCGAGATATGGTTAGGCACAATCACTTAAACACTTTAAATCAATCTTTAAGATCTTATCAGGCGGAAAATCAAGGTGGATGGGGAGAATTATCTTTACCCAGCAAGCCGATAGAAATTTGTGACACAAATCAAGTTAATCCTGATTCGTGTGGAGATTTGGTAGATTTATCTCCAATTATAGCTAAAAATTATATAAATAAATTACCGGTTGATCCTCAAGGTGGGATCAGTGACAAGGGAACCGGTTATTATATTTCTGAAGGAAGTATAATTTTAGTGGCTGAAAAGGCAGAAACGGAATTCATTGGACTCGGAGTTAATGAGGGTGAATATCTAAATTGGAAGGAAGAGATTGTAGAAGGAGAAATTTTTACTTTTTCAAGCACTTCTACGGGTAGAGAAGGAACAATTCAAAGTTGGAATGTTCCTTATGATGGAGATTACAAAATTACGGCTTATGGAGCTGAGGGTGGTGGAGAAGATAAAAAAGCCGGATTGGGAGCTAAAGTAAGTGGAGAGTTTTCTTTGTCAGAAGGAGAAGCCATAAAAATCTTAGTTGGACAAGAAGGTTTATCAGGATCATACGGCGGCGAAGGTGGTGGAGGCGGAGCCAGTTTTCTGATAGATGATGAAGATAATCCCTTAATAATAGCCGGTGGCGGTGGAGGACAGGGATACGCCGGTGATATTGATGGAGATTTTAATGACGAAGGGATCAATGCTTCTATCGGAGAAAATGGGACCGACGGTAAGGATTGGGATCAGATTGAGTTTGGAGGAGCCGGTGGACAAAACGGAGATGGTGGTGAAGGAGCAACGGAAGGATACGGAGGCGGAGGCGGAGGCGGTTTTTTTACTAACGGAAGCGACGGAGGAATGGGGCAAAGTGGATTTTCTTTTTTAAATGGTGCTAAAGGAGGCAAGGGGGAAGGTAGTAGTGGAGACGGAGGTTTCGGCGGCGGAGGCGGAAATGGAGATTGGGGTGGAGGAGCCGGTGGAGGATACTCCGGCGGCGGAGGCGGAGCTGATTATTCCGGAGGCGGAGGCGGCGGATCTTATAATAGTGGAGTAAGTAAAAGTAGCGAAGCAGCCGTAAATCAGGGAGACGGAAAAGTAATCATCCAGTTTATTAATCCTCTATAAAATAAACAGTTGAATAATAATCTGTGTGAGGTTAGACCTAGCACATTTTTTGAACTTAAATTTTTTTGTGTGAGGTCTAACCTCACACAGGTCAAGTAAAAAAAGTGATTTTGTTAACAATTTTTTATTTGTAATTTATATAGCTTTGTGTATTATTAAATAAATAGTAATCATAACTAATAAATAATTATTTCTACATACTTTACAGATAAAAATAATAATTTTACTTACATGAGACGCAATCAAAGATTATCTTTCAGTAAAGCTGAAAAGTCCCAAGGATTTACACTTATAGAATTACTGATTGTGATTGGAATTATTGCCATACTTGCTACCGGAGTAATAATATCAATAAATCCGGGTAGGCAGTTTTCTCAAGCAAGAGACACAACCAGAGAATCGCATTTAAGCACACTGCATAAAGCTTTTATTTCTTATCAAATTTCAAATCAAGGAAATTTAAATGACTTATCTCTCCCTGCAGAACCGACTGAGATATGTAATACCAACTTGGATCCCGAGCCCGATTGTAGTGGATCGGACCTTATTGATTTATCTGTATTAGTAGATGAGGGACATATAAACGGACTACCGATTGACCCTCAAGCAACCGGTGACGGCACCGGATATGAAGTAGCGGAGGGAAGTATAATTTTAGTAGCTCCATTAGC
>CAYWPY010000011.1:0-6148 GCA_964460255.1 uncultured Candidatus Saccharibacteria bacterium
ATTACGGATTAAATTTTTTAAAAATTTATGCTATTATAAACTACTAAGAACTAGATTTTAACCCAAACAAAATATGGATTTTTCAAAAATAGAAGAAGAAATACTTGATTTTTGGAAGAAGGAAGATATATTCCAAAAAACTTTAGAAAACAGGAAAGACGCTGATCTTTTTAGTTTTTATGATGGACCTCCATTTGCTACCGGAAAACCTCACTACGGCCATGTATTAGCCAGCAGCATTAAAGATAGTGTTTTAAGATACAAAACGATGCGCGGTTATCGAGTACCAAGAAGAGTGGGCTGGGATTGTCACGGCTTACCGGTAGAAAACTTAATCGAAAAAGAGATTGACGTTAATAGTAAGAGAGAAATTGAAGAAGAAGTGGGAATTGAAGAATTTAATAAAAAATGTGAGGATTCGGTATTTAGATGTGTTGATGATTGGAAAGGAACCTTAACCAGAATCGGAAGATGGGCCGATTATGAAAATGACTACGCAACCATGGATAAGGATTACACCGAATCGGTTTGGTGGGTTTTTAAGCAACTCTGGGATCAAAATTTGGTTTATAAAGATTATAGAATTTCCCCTTATTGTCCGCGATGTGGAACTCCCATTTCTAACTTTGAAGTAAATCAAGGATATGAAATGACTACTGACCCGTCCGTATTCATAAAAATGAAGGTAACTTCCGGTCAGTTTAAAGATGCCTATCTTTTAGCCTGGACAACAACTCCTTGGACTCTTCCCGGAAATGTTGCTTTAGTAGTAGATAAAGATTTCAAATACGTATTAGCTGAAGTTGAGGGAGAAAATTTAATCTTAGCTAAAGAAAGATTAAGCGAATTAGAAGTTAAGTACGAAATAAAAAAAGAATTCAAAGGTAGTGAACTTAAGGGGGTTGAGTATGAACCACTTTATCCTTACATGAGTAAGGCGAAGCCGGAAGGAATTGAAAATTGCTTTCAAGTTTATTTAGCTGATTTTGTAACTTTAGAGGAAGGAACGGGAATAGTGCACACGGCCGTAATGTATGGTGAAGATGATTTTGAATTAGGAAAAGAAAAAGATTTACCCTTTTTCCACTTGGTAAATGAAGAAGGTAAGTTTAATAAACACGCCGGAGAATTTGAAGGTATGTTTGTTAAAAAAGCGGATAAAGTAGTTGTTAAAGATTTAAAAGAAAGAAAATTACTCTTTAGAAAAAAGGATTATGAGCACTCTTACCCGTTTTGTTGGCGTTGTGACACTCCACTTTTATATTATGCATTTGACAGTTGGTACATTAAAGTTACTGCGATTAAAGAGCAATTATTAAAAAATAATAAACAAATCCATTGGGTTCCGGAGCATATCAAAGAGGGCCGCTTTGGTAATTGGCTGGAAGGAGCCAGGGATTGGAGTGTTTCCAGAAATAGATTTTGGGGAGCCCCAATTCCCGTTTGGGAGTGTAAGCAGTGTGATCATCGAAAAGCAGTAGGATCAATTGAGGAACTGGGAGAAAATCCTGATGATCTTCATCGCCCTCATATTGATAAAGTTACTTTGGAATGTGATCAGTGTGGAGGTGAAATGAAGAGAGTGGAAGAAGTTTTTGACTGTTGGTTTGAATCCGGATCGATGCCTTATGCTCAATTTCATTATCCTTTTGAAAATAAAAAGGAGGCGGAAGAAGCTTTCCCCGCTGATTTTATCGCCGAGGGAATGGATCAGACCAGAGGTTGGTTTTACACTTTACATGTTTTAGCTACTGCTTTAACGATAAAAGATAAAGGGCTCGGAAAGAATAATCCAGCCTATAAGAACGTTATTGCTAACGGGCTTCTTTTGGATGAGACAGGTAAAAAGTTATCTAAAAGGCTTAGAAACTATCCGGAAATGGATCATGTTTTTGATACTTACGGAGCTGATTCTTTAAGATTTTTTCTTCTTTCTTCTACCCGAATAGGAGAAGATTACAGATTTTCAGAAGAAAGAGTTAAGGAGACGAATAGAAAAGTAATTTCAACTCTCTGGCACAGCTATTCATTTTTTAACACCTATGCAAATAAAGAAGATTGGAATGAAAGAGTAAAACCGAAACACGTTTTAAATAAATGGATTTTATCCAAAGTCAATCGAGCCAATAAGAGAATTATTGAAGAGATGGATGATTACAAACTAACAGAAGCTTCTCGACAAGTAGAACAGATTATTGATGATTTATCCAATTGGTATATAAGAAGATCAAGAAGAAAATTACAGAAGCCGGAAACTAAGGCGGAAAAAGAAGAATTTGCTACTGTTTTTCATCACGTATTAACTAAAATAGTAAAAATGATGGCTCCTTATTCGCCTTTTATTACCGATTACCTTTATAAAGAGTTAACCGGAGAGGAATCAGTTCATTTAGCTGACTTTCCTAAACCGGAAGAAAAATACATTGATTCTAAATTGGAAACGGAGATGAGAAAGGTAAGAAAATTAGCTCAAGAAGCTTTAGCCGAACGTTCTCGTGCTCAGTTAAAAGTAAGACAACCACTCTCCAAGTTGGAAATAGAAGAAGATCTTTCCGTAGAGGTCTTAGATGTTTTGAAAGAGGAAATTAATGTTAAAGAAATAATTGTTGGTGATGAATTTAAATTGGATACAGAGCTTACTGAAAAACTAAAAGAAGAAGGAGTGGCTCGAGAAGTGGTTCGTAGAACTCAACATTTGAGAAAAAAAGCGGGACTAACACCTTCAGACGAAATAGAACTCCTTTATCAGAGTGAAGAAAAGAACTTTTTTGACAATTATGAAGATTACTTTAAAGAAGAAACCTTATCTACAAAAGTTTCTCATACCGATAAATTACCTGAATTCACTAAAAAAATTGATTTTAAAGGAAAAGAGATTACTATCGGAATTAAAAAAGCTTGATGTTTACTCGTTATAGAACTGAAGGAATATTTCTCAAAAAGAGCAAACGCTTTGAAGCGGATGAGTATTTAATTTTTTACAGTAAGGATTTTGGAAAAATCGGAGTGACCGGTAAGTCGATTAGAAAGATAAAATCAAAACTAAGATCAAGTGCGGAATTATTTTGCTACAGCGATATAGAATTTGTACGAGGAAAGCATTATAATATTTTGACTGCTGCCGAGATAATCAATTCTTTTTCCGATCTTAAAAAAGATTTGGGAAAGCTTTCTTTAGCCTATCGATTATCATCTTTAATTGAATCTTTTTTAACTGAAGAAGAAAAAGATGAAAAGTTATGGGCTTTAATAAAAAAAAGCTTTACTCTTCTTAATGAATTTGATTTTAATCAAACAGAGAATAAAAAAGAGAAACTGCTTTCTTTTTACTACTATTTTTCTTTTAAGTTTTTATCCGTTTTAGGATACAAGCCGGAATTGGATGGCTGCTTAATAGATAAAAAAGAGCCGGCCTTTAATTTTAGTCCCCGGGAAGGAGGTTTAATTTGTGATCAGTGTGCTAAAAACATAAAGGATCCGTTAAAAATTAAAATAGAGGAAGAAGATAAAAATTTTCTTGAAAAAGTAGAAAAAGAAAATTTTGAAGAATTTTTAGGTAGTAACTTCCATTTTTCTCCAAAAATGGAAACTTTATTTAAAAACTATATAGCAACTCTGCCTTCAAAAACATCTTGAATATAAAAGGTTACTTTGGTAGAATTGAGAAAATAATAAATTAAAAAAATGATAAAAATATTAAAGAAAATAGCCCTTTTTAGTTTTTTATTAGCTTTACTTGCCGGGGTGGTTGCTTTTTTCTATTTTGAAAAGAGTGATTTTTCGGAAGCGGACATCAAGGTTGAATTAGAAGGACCCGATGAAGTTAAAGCTGGTGATAAAGTTGAATATAGAGTTAAATCTAAAAATAATAGCAACATTAGATTGGAAGATGTAAAGCTTACTTTTAAATATCCGGAAACCTCTATTCCAGTTGAAGAAGATGAAGAAAAAGTTGTTGAAAAAGAAGAAACTCTTCGAAGGGTAGAGGATTTGGGTAATATTAATCCCGGAGAAGAAGTGGTAGTTGATTTTGAAGCTATAATTTTAGGTGGAAAAGATGATGAAGTAGTAGCCGAAACTTGGTTCAATTACCGCCCACAAAATTTAACTGCTACTTATGATATTGAAAGAACAAAAACCGGAACTATAAATGAGGTTCCGATTAGTTTTGAGTTTGATGGTCCGGAACAAGTAGAAGCTGATGAAGAGTTTCCTTTCCGACTTAGATATTACTCTCAGATGGATAGAGAATTAACAGATTTGGGAGTAAGAGTTAAATATCCTAATGATTTTGAATTTGAGAGAAGCACTCCCAAAGGAATTGAAGAAAATGAATGGGAGAGAGAAGTTCTAGAAAGCAAGGAAGGGGGAATTATTGAAATTTTTGGGAAATTACAAGGAGATTATGGAGACATAAAAGGTTTTGAAGCTGAATTAGGGGTTTGGAAATTTGATAAATTTATTTCTCTTAAAAAAATTGAAGAAGATATTTTAATCCCCCAACCGAATCTTTTTGTTGATATCTTAGTAAATGATGCAAGTGATTATGTTGCCGAGCCGGGAGAGGATTTGCTTTATGATATTTATTTTAAAAATATAGGAGATGAGGTTTTAGAGGATCTATTTTTAACTGTTGATTTGGATAAATCGATAATGGATTTAAATGAAGTGGAGCCGATGGGAGGAAGATTTCAAGAACAAGCGGGGTCGATAATATGGAGCCATTCTTCTTTCTCTGACTTGAGAAGATTAAGAACGGATGAAGAAAGAAAGATTTCTTTTTGGTCAAGAATAAAGGAAGATGATTTAGGCTATAATCCGGAAGCCGTGATGGTTGCTAATTTGGGAAAAACAATAGAAGAAGAAAGGGTAAAAATTAATACCAAGATGAATGTAAATCAAGAATTTACCAAAAATGATTTTGTGGATTCCGTTGGGCCTTTACCCTTTAGATTAAATAGAAATAGTGAATACGCGATAAAATGGGAAGTTGAAAGTGCAAATAATGATCTCCAAGACTTAAGATTAAAAGCGACTCTTGCGGAAGGAGCCTCGATAGTTGATGAGGATTTGCCGGAGGGAAGTGAATTAGAATTCAATAAAAGCAATAATGAACTTATTTGGGAAGTAGAAGAAGTTGAAAAAGGAGCCGGCTTTTCCAAAGAGCCTTTAACTGCTTATATTAAAATTGAGATAAGTCCAAAAGAAAGCATTGATAACGATATGGAATTGATCTCAAAGATTGAAGCCAAAGGGAGAGACGAATGGACTGATGAACATTTAGAAGAAACGGCCCAACCTTTAACTTACGGTCAATTGTTAGATTATTTTAATGTAAGCTCCGATGATTCACGAGAAGAAATTATGCTTAACAATAATTAAAAATATGGAAGATTTAATTAAAAAAATAATATCTCTGACAAAAAGAAAAGGTTTTGTTTATCCATCTTCTTTAATTTATGGTGGATTTAGCTCTACTTATGATTTTGGTCCACGAGGAGTCGCTTTGAAGAAAAATTTAAAAAATCAGTGGTGGGAGGAAATGACTAGAAGACAAGATGACGTAGTCGGTTTGGATTCAAGCATAATAATGAACCCCAAAGTATGGCAAGCCTCGGGACATCTGACAAAAGGTTTTGCAGACAAATTAAGCGAATGTAAAAGTTGTCACAAAAGATTTAAAGATTTAGAAGATGTAAGTGAATGCCCTCAATGTGGAGGAGAATTAACTCCTCCCAGGGATTTTAATTTAATGATGAAGACTTTTGTCGGTCCGGTTGAAGAAGAAGCGACAACGGCCTATCTTCGAGCAGAGACTTGTCAGGGAATATTTGTTAATTTCAAAAATGTGATGGATTCCATGAGAGTTGATATTCCTTTCGGTATTGCTCAAATCGGCAAGTCTTTTAGAAATGAAATTACTCCCGGAAATTTTATTTTTAGAATGAGAGAGTTTGAACAAATGGAAATGCAGTGGTTTTGTAAAAAAGAAGATGCTGATGATTTTTTTGAATTTTGGCTTGAGCAAAGATTAAACTGGTATGAAAGAATGGGACTCGATATGAGTAAATTGAGAAAAAATGAAATTGGAGAAAAAGAGAGAGCGCATTACGCTCAAAGACAAGTTGATATTGAATATAAATTTCCT
>CAYWPY010000011.1:6158-19219 GCA_964460255.1 uncultured Candidatus Saccharibacteria bacterium
GAATTCACAACCGCGGTGATTGGGATTTAAGTACTCATTCTAAACACAGTGAAGAAGATTTTGCTGTTGAAGGTGATTATCCTTGGGTTATTGAAACTTCTGTTGGAGTTGAACGTTCTCTTTTTGCTTTTTTAGTTGATAGCTTTGAAGAAATTAAAAAAGGAAGAGATGATTCTAACCGAACGGAAACAGTATTAAGACTGGATAGAAAATTAGCGCCAACCAAAGTAGCTGTATTTCCTCTCTTAAAAAATAAAGAGGATTTAGTTAAAAAAGCAGAAGAAGTTTTTAATCTTCTTCGAGTGGATTTTGAAACTATTTATGATGAAACCGGATCAATAGGGAAACGTTATCGACGACAAGATGAAGTGGGAACACCGTTGTGTATTACCATTGATTTTGATAGTTTAGAAGATAATTCGGTAACGGTTAGAGAAAGAGATAGTATGAAGCAAATCAGGGTTGATGTTGAAGATTTAAAAGTAAAGATTAATAAGTTTTTAAAAGGGGAAGAATTTCTTTCTTTAGGAGAAGAAGTTTAATTTTAATTTTAAAAAAAGAGCCGATTTTAAATCGTCTCTTTTTTATTGGTCTTTTTTTGTTATAATTATTAAGCTTATCAAATTTAAATTATTGTTAAACGATTAAAATAAATGCAAAACTTTAAGAAACAAAAAATGGAATCCGGAATGGAATTGGTAACGGTTCCAAAAAAGGGAACTCGAGCGGTAGTAGTTTTAGTTTTAGTGAAGACCGGTTCGAAATATGAAAATAAAGACAATATGGGTATTTCCCACTTTTTAGAGCATATGCTTTTTAAAGGAACTGAGAAGAGACCTACTTCTTTGGAAGTGGCAGAAACTTTGGACGAGGTGGGAGGTTCTTATAATGCTTTTACTTCCGAAGATTATACCGGTTACTATGCTAAGGTTGAAAAAGAAAAGCTTGATCTTGCTCTTGATTGGGTGGCTGATATTTATTTAAATTCAATTATCCCCGAAAAGGAGTTGGAGAAAGAAAAAGGAGTGATAGCAGAAGAAATAAACATGCGCTATGACAATCCAATGACCTACAGTCAAGTATTGTGGCAACGTTTACTTTATGGAGATCAACCGGCCGGTTGGGATGTCGCCGGATCCAAAGAATCGGTAGCAAGTATAACCAGAAATGACTTACTAAGTTATATGAACAAGCAATACACGGCAAAGAACACCTTGGTTGTTTTGGCTGGAGATATAAAACATAAAGAAGGAAAAAGAAAAATAGAAAATTATTTTTCCAAGATTAAAAGTGGGGAAGAAATAGAAAAAAGAGAAGTAGTTGAAAAACAAAAAGAACCTCAAGTTAAAATTCTTAATCGGAAAACTGATCAAACTCATTTGGGAATAGGTTTTAGAAGTTATTCGGATAATCATCCCGATCGATATGTGCAAGAGGTTACAGCTACTCTTTTAGGAGGCATGATGAGCTCTCGTCTATTTACTAAACTTAGAGAGGAATTGGGGCTTGCTTATTATGTTCAAGCGGCTGTTTCCAGTAACCCGGATACCGGCTACTTACTTACCAGAGCCGGTTTGGATAATAAAAATGTAAAAAAAGGAATTGAATCTATTTTAGAACAATTTAGAGCAATAAAAGAAGAGAAGATAACTAAAAGAGAACTTAAGAAGGCGAAAGATTATATTAAAGGAAAAACAGTTTTGAAGTTGGAATCTTCCGACTCATTGGCTTTTTATTACGGAAGACAAGCTTTATTGGAGAGAACTATTCTTACCCCGGTCGAGTTTTTTAAGAGAGTTGATGCCGTTTCAATTGATGATGTTTCCAGAGTGAGTAGAGATTTATTTATTTCTAAAAATCTTAATTTAGCGATGATTGGTCCTTTCAGTAATGAGAATGAGTTCAAAGATTTATTAATTAAAAATGTTTAACAACAAACTGAATTTAAAATTAATTTGTTAAAAAAATTTTTTATTGTTAGAATTAAATAAATATATGCCTACACAAGACATTTTAGACATTTCCTGGAAGACGATTTTAAAGTTATCTTTAACGATAATCGTTTTTTACTTTTTGCATCAAATTGTTGATATTCTAATTCTATTCGTCTTTGCGGTTATTATTTACATTTTGTTCTCGCCGGCCATTGACTATTTGGAGAGATTAGGAATTCCCAAAAATATTTCCGTTTTAACTGTATATTTTTCTATTTTTGGAGTTTTTAGTTTTCTTTTATACTTGGCAATTCCTGCTTTCTCTACTGAATTTTCAGAATTTTCAAGATTAATTCCTACTTATTTTGATAAAGTATCTCCTTATCTGGAAGGACTTGGCGTCCAAGCCTTTGAAAATATGAGTGAGTTTTTGGAAAGCATTGAAGAGTCGAGTCAAGCGGTAGCTGTAGGAGCATTTAATGCTCTTTCGGCTGTATTCGGTGGTGTTTTTACTACCATGTTCGTTTTAACCATGGCGATATTTCTTTCTTTGGAAGGACAAGCGGTGGAGAAAGTAATTCATTTAGTCTTTCCGGAAAAAGAAAAAAATCAAGCTTTAGTAGTTTGGAGGAAAGCTAAAAGACAAGTTACCAACTGGTTTCTTGTTCGAATTTTAGCTTGTCTCTTTGTTGGGGTAATTTCTTATATTGTATTTTATTTATTTGATGTTAAGTACGCTCTTTTATTCTCACTTATAGCCGGGTTATTTAATTTTATTCCGTATGTAGGTCCTATTGTTGCTGCTGCCGTATTTTTTGTCGTTATTTTAATGGATAGTGCTTGGAAGGCTTTGTTTGCGGTTATTGCCTTTGGAATAATTCAAATGATAGAAGGAAGTGCTCTTACTCCGATTTTATCTAAAAAATATATGGGAGTTTCGCCGGTATTGGTTCTTATCGCCTTAACCGTGGGGGGAACTCTTTGGGGTTTTATGGGTGCCTTTTTGGCAATTCCGTTATTAGGAATACTTTTTGAATTTTTTACCGAATTTTTAGAAAGAAGAAAAAATAGATTAACTAAGTAATGCTTTATATAGTAGCAACTCCAATTGGAAATCTTTCCGACATCTCGGAAAGAGTCATAGAGACCTTAAAAAAGGTAGATTTTATATTATGTGAAGATACCAGAGTAACCGGTAAATTATGCAATAAATTTGAAATAGACACCCCCTTGATGAGTTACCATCATCACAGTGATGAAAAACAGATGCTTTCGATTATTAAAAAATTAAAAAAAGGACTGAACTTAGCTTTGGTTACCGATAGTGGGACACCGGGGATTGCTGATCCGGCCGGGAAATTAATTAAAAAAGTAACCGACGCTGAAGTTGCAAAAGTAATTCCGATCCCGGGTCCGTCAGCAGTAAGCACAGCAGCCAGTATTTCCGGATTTTACATGAATAAATTTACTTTTTTAGGTTTTCCGCCTAAAAAAAGGAAAAGAAAAAAGTTTTTTCAAGAAGCCCTTTCTTATGATCATCCGGTAATTTTTTATGAATCTCCTTACAGAATAATTAAAACTTTAAGCGAGATTTCTGAAATTAATCCCGAAAATGAAATGGTTGTCTGTAGAGAATTGACTAAAATGTACGAAACAATTTACAGAGGAAAGACAAAAGAGGTTTTAAAAAAACTGGAAGCGGAAGAACATACAAAAGGTGAATTTACAGTAATAATTAAAAATTAACATGGATAAATTTTATATAACAACCAGTATCGCTTATACCAACGCTTCTCCTCATATCGGTTTTGCTTTGGAACTTATCCAAGCCGACGTTATAGCCAGAAGCAAGAGGGAAAAAGGAAAAGAAGTAAAGTTTTTAACGGGAACTGATGAACACGGATTAAAGATCGCCAAAAAAGCGATGGAAGAAGGTTTGAAACCACAAGAATTCGTTGATAATCTAGTTGAAGAATTTAAGGAGTTGATTGAGGATTTAAATATTTCTAATGATGATTTTATTCGGACCACGGATAAAAAACGACATTGGCCGACAGCGAAAAAAATCTGGTCTAAATTAGAAGAAAACGGAGATCTATATAAAAAAGAATATAGTGGCTATTACTGTGTTGGATGTGAAGCTTTTTTAACTGAAAAAGATTTAAAAAATGGAAAATGTCCCTACCATAAGAAAAAGCCGGAAAAGGTAAAAGAAGAAAATTACTTTTTCAAGCTTTCCGATTATGAAAGCAAAATAAAAGAATTAATTGAAAAGGATGAAGTAAAAGTTATCCCGGACGGAAAAAAGAAAGAAGTTTTAGCCTTTATTGAAGAAGGATTGCAAGATATCAGCGTTTCTCGGTCAACTGATAAGTTGACTTGGGGAATTCCGGTTCCCGGTGATGAAAAGCAAAGAATGTATGTTTGGGTGGATGCATTAAGTAATTACTTATCTGCTTTGGATTTTGCTAATGAAGGAGAAGAATTTACCAAGTATTGGCCGGCTAACGTTCATTGTATCGGTAAAGATATTCTTAGATTTCATTCTGTAATTTGGATTGGATTGCTTCTTTCTGCCGGGCTGAAAGTGCCGGAAAATATTTTTGTACATGGATTTTTAACTTCCAAAGGGCAAAAGATGTCCAAATCATTGGGAAACGTTATCAATCCTTTTGACGTTATTGAAAAATACGGAAGTGAAGCTTTAAGGTATTATTTATTAGCGGAAATAAACCCCACCGGTGATGGAGATTTCACCTATCAAAAAATGAAAAATAGATATAATTCCGATTTGGCTGATGGATTGGGAAATTTGATTGCAAGAACTATGGGTCTGGCCAAGAAAAATGATATTGAATTTGATCCGGAAAGAAAACCGGGCAATGAGATAAGAGTAGTAGTTAAAAGAGCAGAAGAAGAAACGGAGCAATTGTTGGCTGGTTTTGAACTCAGAAAAGCAATTGAGCGGGTTTGGGAATTAATTCATTTTACGGATAAATATATAGAAGAGAAAAAACCTTGGGAAGAGTCTTGGGAACAAGAAAAGACCATATTCGAGATGCTTTATGTTTGTTATCACCTACATAATTTATTAAAACCTTTTCTACCGGAAACGGCTAAAAGAATAAAAAAGCAAATCAAGGAGAGAGAAAAAGCTATCCTATTTGAAAAGATTTAATTTGTTATTTCAAAAAAAATAAATTATAATTTTAAAAACTTATGGATAAACAAATTAAAAAAATAGCATTTCAAGGAGAAAGTGGTTCTTATGGAGAAGAAGCCGCTTATAGCTTTTTTAAAGGTGAGGATTTGAAAACAATTGCTTGTGATTATTATGATGATGTTTTCGAAGTGATTAAAAATGGAAGTGTTGATTTTGGTGTTGTCCCCGTAGAAAATACTTTGAGAGGTAGTGAGGGAGAGGTTTTTAATCTATTAACGAAAACACCCTTATTTGTATACGGAGAAACAGAAATAAGGGTTGATTATTGTTTGATTGGCGCTGAAAAGAGTCGTTTAAACCAGATTAAAAGAGTTTTTGTTCGACCGGAAGCATTACGACAAACCAGAGAATTCTTAAAAGAGAATGATTTTATAGTTATTCCTTCTTACCGTCCAATAGAAAGATTAAAAATTGTTGCTGATAAAGGAGAAACTAAGACCGGTGCTATTTGTAATGAACGAGCTGCTGATAAGTTCAAAATGAAGATTTTAGAAAGAAAAGTAGAAGTGGAAGAAGAAGATTTTACTCGTTACTTCTTACTTTCTAAAAGAGAAAACAGAGAAAGAGAGAAATTCGTAATTAAGTCCTCGGTAATATTTCAGACCGGTCACAAACCGGGTGCATTATTAAGTATTTTGGAAGAGTATAGCAAGAGAGAAATTAATATGACCAGAGTTGAATCCCAACCGATTGCCGGTCATCCGTGGGTTTATAGGTTTTTCTTGGATTTTGAAGGAGCGAAAGAAAACCCGAGAGTAAAGAAAGCATTTGAAAAAACAAAGAATAAAGCATTATTTTTTAAGTTTTTAGGATCTTATCCGGTTAAAAATAAATAAAATGACAAAATCTTTATTTGAAAACCTCTTTTTTATCTTTTTTACCGAACTAAATTCGGGAGGTTTTCAATTTGTAAAAAGATAAAAGTATAAAACAAGATTTGAGAGCCTCCCGAGAGATCGGGAGGCTTTTCTTTTGCTCGGTATCCTCTTTTGAGAGACCACATCTCAAATCGTCCAGCGACGATTTGGATCTTACGCTCTCGGCGTTTCATTCTCAACAAAGTTGAGAAACCATGCTGAAACGCCTCCGAGAGTCCTCTCAAAGAGGATATCCTCGCTCCTGGTTTAAAACCATGCTCAATCGATTCCGCGAACTTCTTCCAACTTCATCCCCTCGCGCCTGGTTATATTTCTATTTATCTTTTTAAAATGTTTGAAGAGAGAAATAGGGATAAAACCCTAAATAAAAAAGAGGAGGGATATATTATGAAGCTTGTTCTTTTACAAGATAAACTTTTCGAGAAAAGAAATAATTTTTCAATCGGCAAAAAAAGGATTAATGCTTTGCAAGGATATTTGACGATAACGGAAAAAGAAAAAAGGAAGGTAGTCAAAAAAGCAAATGAAATTTGGAAAAAAGTGATTAAAAAAGCCGACAGTAATTTTGAAGGACACATCAGATTTGATTTGGTTCCCGGGTTTAAAGGTAAAAGTAGAATGATAAAAAATAATGAAATTTATTTTGGAGAATTAACTATTGAGGGAATTTATGAAATTAATGCTCACAGTCCGGAAGGTGTTGCTTGCGACTCTTTATATCGCCGTATTTTTCCGGAAATTGGTAGACATACTCCTTCTGCAAGTAAAGCTTTGTCTAATGAGCTTTCAAAGGCTTATAATCAGAAAATTACAATGGTAAGAGGTTTTAATTTAGCCAAAAAGAGTTGGATTAATCCTTTTTTTAAAGATCTTACTGAAAACGGCTTGGATATTGAACTTCTAAATCCTAAACAAGCAATGAAAGAAAGTAGTAATTTTTTATGGAGATGGGGAGATGTTGATTTTAAAAATCAATTTAATGAATTTGATAGCCAATTTCAAAATTGGCTACTTAAAGCTCAAAGATCAATAAAGGTATTCAACACTGTTGTTAAATCAATTGATTCCGATATAGCTAATAAAAGATTCGTTGCAGGAAAAGATGACATTATTTTGGATAGTGAGAATAATTTGAAAAAGGCTTTGTCGATAAACAAGAATGAGTACGTAGCAAAACCGCTTAGAGGAGCTTCCGGAAAAGGAGTTGTTTTCGGACAAGAAATGAAACAAGAAAAATGGAATAAATTTTTAAAATTAAAATGTAAAAAAGATTACGGAGTATTTAAAAAGAAACTTTTACCTAAAATTAAAGTTGGAGAGATGGAGGTTACTGTTGATTTTTTACCTTCTTTTTTAGCCAAAGGAGAAGAACTTACTTACCTATATAGTTTGGTGAGAGTAGAACCTTGGGAGAGTTATTTTTCTCGAAAAAGGATTAATGTTGCCCGGGGAGGAGGGTACGGAGGAACGGTTAAAGTAGTAAGGAGAGGTTAAAACCTCTCTTTTTTTTGACAAAATTAATTTTATTAATATAATGAAAACAATATGAAAACTTTCCGAAAAAATTTAATTCTTATTCTTCTTATTACCGAACTAAATTCGGGAGGTTTTCAATTTGTAAAAAGATAAAAGTATAAAACAAGATTTGAGAGCCTCCCGAGAGATCGGGAGGCTTTTCTTTTGCTCGGGGATGAGTTGGAATAATCACCCTTCAAGAATCGCCGGCGACGATTCGGAGGTTGTGCGCTTGGTAATTTGTTCAGCAAAGCTGAAACCATGCCAAATTACCTCCGCGAACTTCTTCCAACTTCATCCCCTCGCTCCTTGTTAAATAAAAGCCGTGCTGAAACACCTGCGAGAGTCCTCTCAAAGAGAATACCTTCGCTTAACGGATTTTCAACTTTTTTAAAAGAATATTTTGCTTACCTATTAACGATCAGTGGTTAACAGTTAAAAGTAAATAGTTAATAGTCAACAGTCAATGGTTGAAATTCACTTAAAGTTTAATTATTTTGAGTGGTTTTTAACCACAAATAAAAAAGGAGGGATATATTATGAAGCTTGTTCTTTTGAATAACAATATTTTTGCTGATAGTGAAGATTTTTCTCTGAAGGGAAAGAGAGTCCGGGTTTTAAATGGAAGTTTTTCTATTTCGAAAAAGGAAAAAGAAAGAATAATTTCCTTTGCCAAAAAAACCTGGAAACAGATTTGGAGAAGTACTGATTTGGATCACTTTGTAGGACATGTTCGCTTTGATTTAATCCCCCGACTTAACGAGAAAAAAGAAAAAGAAAAGGGTAATTTTTTTGATTTGGGTGAACTTTTTGTAGATGGAATTTATGAAGTTAATGTTCACACTCCGGAATGTGCCCCTGCTGTTGCCGCTCAACATAATGCTTTTCCTAAGCTTAGAGAAATACAACCCTCGGCAACGAAAAGATTGGCGGAGAGAATTAAAGAATCGTTTTCCGCTGAAAAAATATATTTAGCTTGGGGCTCGGGAGCAGTTAAAGAAGAATGGGGTTCTTATTATTTAAAAGAAATGAATGAGATTATTGAAGTAATACCTCTGGAAAATGAAGAGATAAAAAGATTGAAACCGTCGCCTTTATATCGGTGGGGAGATGTTAGGTTTGGAGAGTTTAGTGAATTTTCTTCTGACTTTCAAAAATGGTTACTTAAAGCTCAAAATAATTCGGTATTGGTTTTTAATACCATTCCCGAAGAACCAACTCAAGACGTAGGGAGTAAAAGATTTGTTTTTAATTCGGAAACGGATTATCTTTTGGATTCGGAAAGTGATATGAATTATTTTAAAGAACTAAATAAAGACGAGTATGTTCTTAAGCCGTTACGAGGTCACGGGGGAGAAGGTATCTTTTTTGGTAGGAAATTGAAAGAAAAAGAATGGATTAAGAAGTTAAAGATGGCGACTTCTAAAGGTGGTTACGGATTATCTAAAGCTCAATGGCTTCCAAAAATAAAGGTTAAGGATAATTTTTATGCTTTTGATTTGAACCCCGCTTTTTGGGTCCAGAATGGAGAAATAGAGTATCTTTACACTATTGCAAGAATAGAAAGTTATGAAAGCTATTGGCAAAGAGGAATGATAAATGTTTCTCAAGGAGCCGGTTTTGCCGGCACTATTCAAGAGAACAATTAAAAAAAGAGGGGTTCAAAAGAGCCCCTTTATTTTTTTTATTTTTTTATGCTAAAATTAACTTAAATATGAAAAAAATATTAGAAAATTTAATAAGTTTTGAAACCGTTTCAAATGACAAGGAAGTAAATAAAAAAGCTTTGGAATATGTAAAGAAAGAGATTTCAAATATTCCCTTACATATCAAAAAAGAGAAGTCCAACGGTTTTCATTCTTTGGTTTTAACTACTAAAAAAACCAAAAAACCAAAGATTTTACTTCAATCTCATATTGATGTTGTTCCGGCAGAAAAAGAATTATTTAGATTAAAAGAAAAAGACGGCAAGTATTACGGACGAGGAGTTTATGATATGAAGTTTGCAATTTATTGCTATTTAAGATTATTAAAAGAATTAAAAAGTAACTTATCCAATTTTGATTTAGGTATAATGATTACCAGCGATGAAGAGTTAGGTGGTTTTAACGGGGTAGGTTATTTGCTTAAAAAGGGATATGGAGCCGATTTTGCTTTTCTCCCCGACGGAAGAACCGACTGGGAAATTGAAGAAGGAGCCAAAGGGTTTATCCATCTTTTAGTTAAATCGGAAGGAGAAGAAGCTCACGCCAGCCGACCTTGGGAAGGAGAAAATGCAATTGAAAAATTAAATTATTTTTTACAGAAAGCAAAAAAAGAGTTTCCTAAAAAAGGAAAGTATTACACTACTTTTAATATTGGAAAGATAGAGGGGGGATTGGCCGGTAATCAAGTACCCGGAAAAGCACAAGCTTTAGTTGATATTAGATTCATTCCCGAAACGAGTAAAGATGAAGTTTTAAAAAAACTAAACAAGATAAAGCCGAAAGGAATTACATTAAAAGAGGTAATAAGCTCTCCCAGCTTTAAGGTGAATATAAACAACTATTATTTTAATAAATTTTCAGAAATAGCAGGAGAAAAATATGACATAAAAAGAAGAACCGCTTTTTCTCACGGTTCTTCCGATGCTCGGTTTTTTGCTCAAAGAAAAATACCTACTTTAGTTGTAAAACCAAAGGGAGGAGGTCATCACGGACCAAAAGAGTGGATAGATAAAAAAGATTTGGAGAGATATTATCAAGTCTTGAAAGCTTTTATTAAAAAGACGGGTAAAGATTAGACTTTGACAATCGTCAATTCTTTGGATAATTTTGGAAGTTCCCAATGTTGAGCTTGAACTAGCAGGATATTCTTTCCTTTCTCCAAAAAACCATCTTTTTTTAATTTTTCTACTATTTTGGTAGGATTTTTTAACAATTCTTCATTAAAAATAGTGTATCTATTTTCAATTCCATAACAAATACTAAGTTTTTCAATAATTTCTTTTTTATCAGTTATTGCAAAAATTGGAATTTGAGGACGTAAAGAAGAAACTTGTTTGGCAGTTTGTCCGTCTTTTGTAAAAACCAAAACGGCGTCAAATTTTACTTCTCCGGAATTTTTTAACATCTCTACTGCTGAGCGCATTATTAAATCGGAAGATGTTTTTGGTAGTAAATTCATGGATTCAAATTCAACCCCTTTTTCATTGTAAATAATAATTTTATTCATCGCTTTTATTGCTTCTATTGGATATTTACCGATTGCGGTTTCATTGGAAAGCATAACAGCATCGGTTCCGTTGAAAATTGCATTAGCTACATCAGTAACTTCTGCTCTGGT
Source organism: uncultured Candidatus Saccharibacteria bacterium (assembly GCA_964460255.1). Lineage (GTDB taxonomy): Bacteria > Patescibacteriota > Minisyncoccia > Minisyncoccales > PWPS01 > PWPS01. Next base: position 17,033 of record CAYWPY010000011.1, read on the forward strand.
TGGTAATGGATTTTGAGTCATTGATTGCAACATTTGAGTAGCAACAATAACCGGAGTTTTCAATTCTCGACACTTATTGATAATCTTTTTTTGCCAGTAAGCTATTTCTTCTATCGGAGTTTCAATACCCAAATCACCTCGGGCGACCATAATTCCGTCCGCCTCTTTAATGATCTCTTCTAGATTTTGAAGAGCAGATTTGTTTTCTATTTTTGCTATTATGTGAGCATTTATATTTCTCTTTTTCATCTCTTTTCTTAATTCTTCTATATCGTTTTTTGTTCTTGTGAAAGATAGTGCTACATAATCAATTTCTCTTTTTGCTGCTAAGTCGAGCTTCTTTAAGTCATCTTTAATTAAAGAGGGTAAATTTAATTTGTGTGCGGGAATATTCAATCCTTTTCTGTTTTTTATCTCCCCTCCGCGAACTACTTCAGTTAAAACTGATCCATTTTTGTTTTCTATCACTTTAAATTCATAAAATCCGTCATCTATTAGCAATTTACTTCCTTTTTTAAGCAGATTAAGTATTTCTTGATCTGAAACTTTAATTATTTTTTCGCCTTCAGTGAATTCGGTTTTAAAATAAACCTTTTCTCCCTTTTTAACCTTTATAGAATCACTTTCGGTATTTATTCTCACTTCCGGCCCTTGGAGATCAATCATAATTCCCAAAGGCATGCATTTTTGATCGGCGATCTCTTGAGCCTTCTCTATAATCTCATTATGCCACTTCACTTCTCCATGTTTCATATTAAAGCGAAACACATTAGCTCCGTTATCAATTAATTTTGCCATTGTTTTTTCGTCTTCAGAGGCCGGTCCTATAGTAGTTATTATTTTTGTTTTTTTCATATTTAAGGTTTTAAAATTTAATTACTTCCAAAAAGAATAATATCAGAAAGAATTAAATTGACAAGTTTTATAATTTATAATAAAATAAAATCGGCTTATGAAAAACGTTTGTCAACAATTTGCAAGAGTCTTTATTATTACCTCCAGAAAAGGAATGTACCTTTGGATTGGAGGAAAAGGCTTTTAGAAAGACGTTAAAAATAAGATTTTCTTAAGGCCTGATCCTCTTTTAAAAAAAGAGGAATTTTTTATGGGTTGAAATCCACTTCAAGTTGTCGATAAATTTTAAGTGGCTTTAAACCACAAAAATACTATCCGGCTAAAAGAGCTGGAAAAGGAGGGTTAAAATGTATCTTTCGTTCTTTATAAAATTAGAAACTAGAGTGTTGTTTGAAGTTAAGAACGCTTTACAATTTGCCGGATTTCAGGATATAAAAACGACCGGAGAACCGGAAAAACAAAGAATTATAATCTTTAATGGAAGAAAAGAAGGAAATTTTTCTTACACTGCCCACAAGTTGATTGAAAAGGTTGATTGTCGGTGCCCTTTTTTGGTTCGAGTGGGAACGGATTGGACCATGCAAGGATTGATTCAAATTCTTACTAATTATGCCAAATTCAGAATTCAAGATTTTAGTTTACTCCACTTTCCAAAAAAAGAGGATTACAGTCAATTAGCTATTGATAACTCCGTTTTTTTACAGAGACTGAGAGGAATGAGAAGAGCTTTACAGCATTGCGAATTAACCAACCATAAAGCGGTTAAAAAATTTAAAGCGATTGAAGATAATATTAGCTTTAAAACAATAGCGGAAGTAAAAAAAGAGATACTTTACTTTTTTATTGAAGAAAGAATCCAACTTCCGTGGGGTGATCCACCGACCAGCAAAAAATCCAAAGATTTACTCATTGATTGGATTAAATTAGCCGGAGAAGCTTTTCCGGCAAAAAAGACAACTATAAAACAATACTCAGAAGATATAAAGAAGATAAAAAAACTAAAAGATACACAAAAAATTGAGCTCACCTAAAAAGGTGAGCTTTTTTATTTGCGCTCGATGCTCTTTTCGTAAGAATCAGAACTCAAAATCCCAGCGGGATTTTGGTTCTTGCGCTCTCGTTAATTTATTTCAGCAAAGCTGAAAACCTTGCTAAATTAACTGCGAGAGCTTCTTCGAAAGGAGCATCTTCGCTTAGAATAACCATTAACCATTAACTTTTGACTATTAACCATTAACAATTACAAATTAAAAATCAAAGTTTAAATCCACACCAGCGGATTTCCGATTAAAGATTAACTTTAGTTTATGTTATAATGGTTTATAAATTAGA
>CAYWPY010000012.1:0-11160 GCA_964460255.1 uncultured Candidatus Saccharibacteria bacterium
CAGGCACTAAAGAAGTAAAATTGGAAGCTACCGATGAGGACGATGTAATCTGCTCTCAAACTCAAACAATAGGAACCAGAAAAGAACTTCCCGCTTGGCAGGAAATAGACCCCTTTAATTAGAGATTTAAAGAGATGAAAAAAAAGTTAATAATTACGATAACTCTCTTCGCTTTAGCCTTTAGTTTTTACTTTTTTAAGGAAGAAGAAAAGCCTACTTTAAAGGTAAAAGAAACCGAGATTGCGGTTGATTTGGCAATTACTAAAGAAGATCAAATCAAAGGACTCTCCGGAAGAAAATCTCTTTCTCCTGAAGAAGGAATGCTTTTTGTGTATAATCAACCCAGAAAGGTATCGATCTGGATGAAAGAAATGAATTTTCCGATTGATATAATTTGGATTGACGAAAAAAAACAAATTTCTTATTTTAAAAAAGAGGTCTCTCCCGACACTTATCCGGAAAGTTTTACTCCTAACAGACCGGTAAGATATGTATTGGAAGTTCCGGCTGGATTTATTGAAAACCATAATATACAAATAGGGGATAATGTTGAATTTGAATTATGAAAATTACCGTAAATGATAAAATGCAGGCCAATTACAGCTATAAGTTGGTTGAACCGATCGGTAAAAACTTTCATCCCGAATTTAAACCCGATTTAACACCTCGAAAAATGTTAAGTTTAGGAGTTTTCGGAGGTAAATACATGACCGATTGCCGAGATGAATTTCCCCAATCTTGGTTTAAAAACGCCAAATTATCTCCTGACAAAAAAGATCCCTCTCTTAATTATTTTAAAGTTGACGCCAGTAAATCTTTGGACTACTGGAAAAAGAAGGGTTGGATTGATAAACGCGACCCTCGAGGTTGGTTTCAGTGGTATTGTCGCTACTTTTTAGGTAGAAGATTAACTGCTGAAGATGAGCGTCAAATAAAGCGGTGGAAAGGGATGGCTAGACATGTTGGTGCTCTTCAAAAAAATTGCCAAAAAGGAGATTTAAATTGTCGACCAAAGCAACGTCAAGCCTTACTTCACTGGGCTTACGATTCACGAAAATTATAAAAACAAAAAAAATATGAATAAAAAATTATATAGAAGTAATAAAAATAAAGTTTTTGCCGGAGTTTGTGGCGGAATAGGTGAATACATGGAAGTTGACCCGGTTGTCGTCAGATTAATTTGGGTTTTGGTTTCCATGGTTGCCGGATTTGGGTTTCCGGGACTTATTGCTTACTTTGTTGCCGCTTTAATAATTCCTCAAAAACCGGTTACCGAAAATTAATATGTGGCCAGCTTATTTAATTATATTTTTTATATTGGGAATCTTAATTTTTCCTTTTTTAGTTGTCTTTTTGATCTTTAATTTTTTTACCGCCGGACTCACTCAACTGGGCTTTACCGCTTCGGCCGGAGTTTTAATTATTTTACTCATGTTTTTAGCTTCTTCGGTAAATATACCTCTCGAGAAGAAAGAAACTATAGTCTTGGAAGATCCAAGGTTTTTTGGAAAATTAAATTCTAAAAGAACAATTAGAAAGGGAGTTTCCATTAATTTGGGAGGAGCGATCATTCCCTTGTTTATTGTTGCCGGCCTGATTCCCTCTGCTCCTTTACCGGCTACTCTTTTAGCAACCGTAATTGTCACCTTTACTTCTTACAAAACGGCTAAGATTATCCCCGGATTCGGTGTCGTTATGCCCGCTTTTTTACCACTTGGTGCTACCTTACTTTCCGCTTTACTTTTAGCACCTGAAAGCCCGGAAGTAGTTGCTTTTATTTCCGGAGTTTTAGGAACTTTAATTGGTGCTGATTTGCTCCACTTACCACAAGTTGTAAATAAAGCACAAGGAATGATGGCGATCGGAGGAGCGGGTGTGTTTGACGGTATTTTTTTAGTTGGAATAGCAGCCTCCATATTAGCCGGATTTTAAAGCAATTCGTTGACAAAGAAACTTTAGTATAGTATCATTCTTGCAAGCGTTGTGGAAAAGGTAGTCGATTTGATCACAACCCACGTAGACGAAGTTAATTTACAATTTATGAAAGGTACAATCAAAACTCTTACACAAAGAGGTTTCGGATTTATCGGTCAAGAAGGTGAAGATGATATCTTCTTTCACTCTAACGATCTTTCCGGAGTAGAATTCGACGACTTGGAAGTCGGAGATGAGGTTGAATTTGAGGTTGTTGAATCTCAAAAAGGACCGAAGGCAGTTGACGTTGCAAGAGTCTAACTCTTTGAAAAAAGAAAATCCCCTTTGTAAGGGGATTTTCTTTTGCTAAAGATAATTTATATTTACAATTATGAACAAGATCGGTTTAGCCCTGGGCTCTGGTGGAGCCAGAGGGTATGCTCACATAGGAGTAATAAAGGCTTTGGAAGAAGAAGAATGGAGACCGGAAGTAATAACCGGTTCTTCGATCGGTGCTCTGGTAGCCGTATTTTACTCTTATTATCAAGACGTAGAAAAGGTTGAAGAAATAATGCTCGACGGTTATTGGAGAGAAATGTTTGATATGTTTAAACCCTCTTTAAGATCGGGAGTAATTCCGGGCAAAAAAGTTGAATCTTTTTTGGAAGAATTTATTGGGGAAATCGATCTTTCCGACTTATCGATACCGGTGGGAGTTGTGGCGACCGATTTTGATACCAGTCAGCCGGTTTTAATACGCAAAGGTAAAGCTTCTCAAGCTATTCACGGTAGTATCGCTTTCCCTTTCTTTATTGAACCACTGGAAGCCGGTAGCAGAGTCTTATGGGATGGAGGATTATCAATTCAGGTTCCAACCGGATCCGCCCGCAAAATGGGTGCTAATCGAGTTATAGCTGTTGATTTGAATCAATCACCGGAAGGAAGTGTTTCATATAAAAAAATGAACCCCTATGAGATAGGAGTAAAAGCGATAAGATCCCTCCAATTACAGATGGTTAAAATGTCAATGACCCAAGCGGATATAGAAATATCTCCGGCTTTGGATCCAACCGTTCTTTTGGGAATGGGAACTCTACTCAAAAAAGGAGAAGGTAAGAAAATAATAGATAAAGGATATAAAGAAACAAAAAAAGTAATAAAATGTATAAAAGAAAATTAGAAGGAAAAATATTCATAACCAATTCCGGAGTGGGTTATTTAACTGCCGAGGAGTTGGAGGAAGATGTTAAAATAGAATCAAAATTTCTAAATACCGCTTTGGATGGTGATTTGGTAAAAGTTTTACTTTTTCCTAAAAATAAACAAAAAAATAAGCAACTGGAAGGAGAGGTAACTGAAATTATAAAAAGAAAAAAGACCAAGTTCGTCGGGGTTATCGATCGTAAAGGAAAAGATTACTCTTTTCTTCTTCCTGACGATAGAAAGATGTATACCGATATATTTATTCCTCACACGGATAAAAAACTTAAAGATGGACACAAAGCATTGGTAAAAATGACCTCATGGGAAAATTCCAAGAAAAGTCCGGTGGGAGAAATAATTAAAGTTTTGGGTGAAAAAGGAGATGAAAAAGTAGAAAGAGAGGCGATTGTTTTAGAAAAGGGAATGGAAGTTGACTTTCCAAAAGAAGTGAAGACGGAATCAAAAAAAATAAAAAAGAAAGCCACTAAAATAAAAAAGAAGGAAATAGAAAAAAGAAGAGATTTTCGAGATCGAAAGACATTCACCATTGATCCCGAATCGGCTAAAGATTTTGACGACGCTCTTTCTTTCAAAAAAATAAATGAAGATCTTTTTGAAATTGGAATTCATATCGCTGATGTTAGTACTTATGTAAAAAAAGACAATTCTATAGATAAAGAAGCCAGAAAAAGAGGATTTTCGATTTACATGGTTGGAGAGACCGTCCCCATGCTCCCGGAAGTCCTTTCCAACGATCTTTGTAGCTTGAATCCAAATGAAGAAAAATTAGCTTTTTCTGCTGTTTTTAAAATGAATAAAGAGGGAGAAGTTTCTGATACTTGGGTGGGAGAAACCGTCATTGAATCCGATAAGAGATATTCATATAAACAGGCGATGGAAAAAATTAATCAAGGAGATGAAGATTTACAAACCTTAAATCAGATAGCTAAAACTCTGCGCAAAAAAAGAATAAATTCCGGATCTTTAAAGTTTAACACCGATGAAGTCGTTTTTAATCTTGATCCTTCCGGGAAACCGATTGAGATAACTAAAAAAGAAGTTTTGGATACTCATAAACTTATTGAAGAATTCATGCTTTTGGCCAATCGTAAGGTTGCCGAAAGATTTGATTCCGACCCCTTCATTTTCCGAATTCACGAAGAACCGGACCAGAAAACGATTCAAGAATTAAAAGGATTTTTATCCGGATTGGGTTACGATATCTCTTTGGAAGAGAAGATTACTTCCGAAAAGATTAACGACATAATTGAACAAGTAGAAGGGAAACCTGTTGAATTTTTGGTTAGTAATATAATTTTGCGCTCGATGACCAAAGCTTATTACTCTACCAAAAACAAAGGTCATTTCGGACTCGGTTTTGACAAGTATACTCACTTTACTTCTCCGATTCGTCGTTATGCAGATCTGGAAACTCATCGAATTATAAAGAGGAAATTAAATGGAAAAGATTTAGAAAAGAAAAAAGATTATGAAAATATTTGCATAGAAACTTCTGAGAATGAACTCAGAGCTTTGGATGCCGAGAGAGAATCAATAGCTTATAAAAAATGCGAGTATATGCTCCCCAAAGTAGGAAAGACCAGAAAAGCAATAATATCCGGGATTACTCAGTGGGGAATTTATGTTCGCGATTTGGAATCTTTCGCTGAGGGAATGATTTCTCTAAGAAGTCTACAGGATGATTATTATGTTTTGGATAAAGAAAAATACAGGTTAATCGGTAGAAATACCAATAAAACTTTTTCCTTGGGAGATGAAATAAAAGTTGTTATTGAAAAAGTTGATCTGGAAGATAAGTTGATTGATTTCAAACTGGCTCAATCTTGATTTTTAGTTTATTAAATGTTATTCTAAAAGCGCTTAATTTGAACAAAAAGTAAAAATATGCAGAATTCCTTAACTCAAATAAAGACCTCCGAAGAAAAGGCTCAGAAAGAGCTCGTTGATTTTAAAAATGGTTTAAAAAAAGAAGTGGAAGAAAGAAAAAAACAGTGGAATCAAAAGATAGAAGATTTAAAGAAAGAGTACGGTCAAAAAATAAATCAAGCCGAAGAAGCGATTGATGATCAGTTAAAACACAAAAAAGAGAATCTTTTAAACGATCACAATCAAAAATTACAAAATATAGAAGAAAATTATAAAGAAAATATTGATAATTTCTGTAAAAAGATAGTTGATAATTTGTCATGAACCTGCCAGCTAAAAAGTACGAAATAATAGCTTTAAAAGAAAAAGGTGAAGAAATTCTTGAGAAAATTCAGCTTAGTGCCAGTGCAGAGATAATCTCTTTGCAAGAAGAAGCACAAAATGAAGACTCTCAAATCAGTGAAAGCAAAAGGGAAGTTGAATTAAAGCTTGCCGAGATGAAGTTTGCCAAAAACTTTTTGTCTCGCTTTGCACCAAAAGAAAGTTTTGCCTCTAATTTAATCAGTAGCTTTTTCCCTCAAAAAGAAAAGCGAACTTTGGAGGAGCTAAATAATCTCGTTTCTACGGGAACTATGGACGATCTGGTCAAAAAAGCGGATAGATTGGAAAAAGTTATTAATAAAATAGATTCTCAAAAAGATACTTTACTTAGAGAAATCGAAGAGCTTAAGAAATTTTCCGGCCTTGATCTGGCTTCGAAGCAAGAATTCGCTAATTTCAATATTTTTGTCGGTTCTATAATTAAAGATAAAAAAGAAGAACTTTTGGATGCTTTAAGAAAAGAAAGTATCTTCTTTTTTATTAAATGGGGTGATTTGGAAGATTCAAAACGAAACGGTTTTTATTTAGTTTATCCTCCGGAAGAAAATTTTGATCAATTGGTTAAAGATATCGGCGCTAAAGAAGAATCTGTTTTCTGGAATCGAGTTCCCTCTGATTTGTTAAAAGAAAAAAGATCTAAGTTGGAAGAATTAAAATTAAAAAAAGAGAAAAAGCTGGAAGAAGCAAAAGATTTATCTGCCGAGCTTCCCAAATTAAAAGCTTTAGTTGACTGGTATAAATGGGAATTGGATAAATACAAAAGCTTACAAGAAGGCGATCATACTGAAAATTATTTTTACCTTAAAGCCTGGATCTCACCGGAAGAGGTTCCCGCTCTAAAAGCGGAACTTAAAAAGGTAACACCTTATTTAATAATTAAAGGATTACCCTTACAAGAAGGAGAGGTTCCTCCGGTAAAAATGGAGAATCAAAACTTAATGGAAAGCTTTGAAACCGTTACCAGAGTTTACGGAATGCCAAAGTCCGACGAACCGGATCCGACACCCTTTTTGGCTCCTTTTTTCGCTGTTGCTTTCGGATTAGCTCTTTCTGATGCCGGTTACGGACTTTTACTCATCGCTTTATCCTATTTTATGGGTAAAAAATTAAAGGATTCCAAGTCATTTTTTAATCTTTTTATAATCTCCGGAATTTCAACTGTGATTGCCGGACTTTTAACCGGAACATTTTTCGGAACCGATATTTTTGCCGGTTTTAGATTTGTGGACGCCGTTTCTGACCCGATAGAAGTTCTTTATTTGGTTTCTATTTTTGGAGTAGTTCAAATCTTTATCGGTCTAATAGTCGGACTTGTTTGGAATTACAAACAAAAAGAGTACAATGTTGCTTTCGGATCCAAAGGGGGTTCAATAGTTTTCTTTTTAGGATTAGCTCTTTTCGCTTTTACTCAAAATTCAACCTTTGCTATCGGAGGTATCTTATTGATGATGCTTCTTAATATTATATTTTCCGAAGCTGATTCAATTGTAAAAAGAATAATGGGTAGTTTCGGATCGGTTTATGATTTAATAGGCTACTTTAGTGATGTTTTATCTTATTCTCGTCTTTTAGCTTTGGGTCTTGCTACGGGAATCATCGCCATGACAATCAATATGATCGCTCAGATTTTCATGGAAATGATTCCGGTCGCGGGACTTAATATTGCCGTTGCCGGATTCGTATTAGTCTTTGGACACGTGGCTAATCTTTTGATTAATGCCCTCAGTAGTTTTATTCACGCTGCCAGATTGCAGTTTGTAGAATTCTTTTCCAAATTTATGGAAGGAGGAGGTAGAAAGTTAAAACCACTTTCCAAAGAAGGTCGTTTTGTAGAAATTATTAAAAAATAATCAAGTTTGATGTAAAGCATAAGTAATATGTCAAACTAAAGAAATTATGGAGATAGGACTTATTTTAGCCATACTTGGTGCCGGATTAGCTGTTACCCTTCCCTGTGTCGGATCAGCTATTGCTCTTTCCGAAGTAGGAAGATCAGCTGCCGGATTAATATCGGAAGAACCGGAAAAATTTGGTAAAGCGCTTTTACTTCAAGTTTTACCCGGAACGCAAGGTATTTACGGATTTCTGGCTGCCGTTTTGGTTTTACAACAAGTAGGACTTTTCGGAGAAGAAGCTTTGGAAGTTAGTACGGTTGTCGGTTGGCAAATTCTTTTAGCTTGTATTCCAATTACCATCGCCGGACTTTTATCCAGTATTTTTCAGGGAAAAGTATCGGTTTCCGGTATTTCCACGTTAGCCAAAAGACCGGAGGAAGCAGGTAAGGCGATTATTCTTTCTGCCATGGTAGAAACTTACGCGGTTATCTCACTTCTTCTTACGATTTTAATCTTGAACGGAATAACTGTTTAACTACCAGTTTATTTAACTGATCGTTATTATTTAGCGATTAGCAAAATTCTGGATAAAATAAATGCCACTTGAAGATTTATTAGCAAAAGTAAAAGAAAATAAAAAAGAAAAGAAGCTGACTTTGGAAAGAGAGCATAAACAAGCTCTTGAGGATTTGGATAGTAAAAAAAGAGAGGAATTTGAAAATCTTAAGGATAATTTGGAAAAAAGATTAAAAGAAGAAAAAGAAGACTTACTTTCAAAAAAAGAAAGAGAAGAGGCTTTTAGATTAGAAATGGAAAGATTGCAAAAAAAGAAAGAACTTTTGGAGAAAGCGAAAAAAGAAGCTATTGAAAGATTGTCTTCTTTATCGGCAAAAGAGAAGAAAGAAATTTATCTTAAAAATCTAAAGGATAAAAAGGAAGTGATAGAAGAATCTTCTCAAATAATGGTTCCGAAAGGAAAAAAGAAGGAGCTTACCTCCATTTTAAAAGAAGCCGAGATTAAGCAGAAACCGGTAGAAAAGGATTTACCTTTCAAAGAGGGTTATCTGATTTTGGGAGGGAAGTGGACTTTGGAAATAACTTTGGAAAATATTTTGAGCAAAGAAATTGGTAAAAATAAAAAAGAGTATGTTGATACTCTTTTTAATGCTGATAACTAAATAAGTTATGCAATACTTATTCTTAAATTCTTATTTTAAAGCGATTGAAAAGCATATTGCTGATCAAGTTGATTTTGACAGAATGATTAATTGTGAAAATGCCAAGCAAGCTTTTGAAGTTCTCCAAGACACCGATTATAACAAATGGGCTTTGGAGACCAAGGATTTAAGAGAAATTTTTAAAAAAGAAAAGATTTTCTTTAGAAAAGAGCTCTTTAAGTTGGGAGTCGGTCAGCTTTCCGAACTTTTCTTTTTAAAAGCGGATATTACCAATCTTAGAATTTATCTTAAAAATAAGTTATTTAATCTTCAGTCCGGTCAATTAGTTGATTGGGGGAAGAAGGAGAAAGAATTGAAAGAAAGCTTTTCAGCGGAAATAGAAGAAGCAAAAAGCAAAGAAACTCCCGCTCTTTTGGATGACTATCTTACTGAAATCTATCTTGAAAAATTAAAAGAAATAGTTGGTAAGGATAAGCAAATTAAAAAGTTTATAGATAAATATGAATTAATCTTAAATGATTATCAAGGGGAAATAAGAGCAAAGAAGATTAGAAAATTGGAAGATCAATTCATTTCTAGTGAAGAAAGAAAAAATACCGGACTATCATCTATTTTAGCCTTTTTTATGAAGAAATGGCGAGCTGAAAAGATGATCAAAACGATAATTGACGGAAAAAGAATTGGTTTTTCTCCGCAAGAAATTAAAAATTTAACTGAAGATTTAAGAGCCTTATGAATAAAATTGCCTTTATCGGGCCCAAAAATTATTATCGTGCTTTTAAGTTTTTAGGATTTAATTGTTTTGAATCTGAAACTGAAGAAGAAACCAAAAAGCTTATCAAGGAGCTAAAAGAAGATTATGATCTTATTTTTACTACCGAGGATTTACTTTCTTCCGGTGGTTTGGGAGTTGTTGTTCTTCCCGGCATTAAAGAAAAATCAAAACGGGAAGGACTTCAAAAACAAGTGGAAAGAGCTCTTGGTGATGCTGTTAATATCGCTGATTAGTTTGGTTTCAGTTTTAAAAAAATAAAATTTGTAACCCTTAGAAATTATGAGTAAAAAAGAAAAAAAGCAAGGAGTAATTATAAAGGTTTCCGGTCCTCTGGTAGTTGCCGAAGGAATGGAAGGAGCTTCCATTTACGAAGTGGTTAAAGTTGGCGATGAAGGTTTGGCCGGTGAGATTATCGAGATGAGAGAGGGTGAGGCTTCAATTCAAGTTTATGAAGAAACTTCCGGAGTCGGACCTGGTGAACCGGTTAAAAGAACCGGTAAACAGTTATCGGTAAAGCTCGGTCCCGGACTCTTGAGCTCCATTTACGATGGTATTCAAAGACCGCTTAATGCTATTGCCGATAAATCGGGAGCTTTTATTACTCGTGGAATTGAAGTTCCTTCTTTAAATGTTGAAAAAAAATGGGAGTTTAAGCCTTCAGTAGAAAAAGGAGAGCAAGTCGAAAAAGGGCAAGTTTTGGGAACGGTTCAAGAAACGGAAACCATTACTCATAAAGTAATGCTTCCTCCGACTATTGAAAAGGGAGAAATTAAAATGATTAATTCCGGAACTTATACCGTTGAAGACGTGATCGCCGAAGTAGAAACGGAGAAAGGTATTGAAGAAATTACCATGAGTCAGGAATGGCCGATTAGAAGTCCCCGCCCAATTAAAGAAAAATTACTTCCTCAAAAACCACTTATTACCGGCCAAAGAATTATTGATACTTTTTTCCCGGTTGCCAAAGGAGGAGCCGCTAGTGTTCCCGGACCTTTCGGAAGTGGTAAAACCGTTATTCAGCACCAGTTAGCTAAATGGGCTGATGCTGACGTTATTATATTTATCGGGTGTGGAGAGAGAGGAAATGAAATGACCGAAGTTTTGAAAGAATTTCCCGAACTTGAAGATCCTCGTTCCGGAAATCCGTTGATGGAAAGAACGGTTTTAATTGCCAACACCTCCAATATGCCGGTTGCCGCCAGAGAGGCCAGTGTTTATACCGGAATTACTATCGCTGAGTATTTTAGAGATATGGGGCTGGATGTTGCTCTTATGGCTGATTCAACCAGTAGATGGGCCGAAGCTTTAAGAGAGATGTCCGCCAGATTGGAAGAGATGCCCGGAGAAGAAGGTTATCCCGCTTACTTGGGATCAAGAATAGCTGCTTTTTATGAACGAGCCGGACAAGTTAAATGTTTGGGAAAACAGGAAAAACAAGGAACTTTAACCGTTATCGGAGCTGTTTCTCCTCCCGGAGGTGATCTTTCCGAGCCGGTAACTCAAAACACATTGAGAACAACCAAAGTTTTTTGGAGTCTTGATGATCAATTGGCTAATGCCAGACACTTTCCCGCAATCGATTGGTTAAACAGTTATTCGCTTTATACTGAAGATTTAGCTGATTATTTGGATGAAAAACTCGGAGCGGATTTTCGTGAAAATAGAGTACAAGCAATGAAAATTCTATCCAAAGAAGCGGAACTGGAAGAAATTGTTCGATTGGTCGGTTTTGAAGCGCTTTCAAACGAAGATAAGTTGATCATGGAAACGGCTAAAGTTTTAAGAGAAGACTTTTTAATGCAAAATGCTTTTGATGATGTTGATACTTTTACTTCTTTAGAAAAGCAAGCCAAGATGCTTTCTAAAATGATCGGTTTTTATAAAAAAGGAAAAGAAATGCTTAGTCAAGATTCTGATATGGAGGATGTCTTTGAAATGGAAAAAGAAGAAAATTTATCCCAGTTGAAATTTGAAAAAGAAAATTAAG
>CAYWPY010000012.1:11260-19139 GCA_964460255.1 uncultured Candidatus Saccharibacteria bacterium
AATTAGAAATTAGAAATTAAAAATCAAAACCGTATGTCTGTAAAATATAAAGGTTTAAAAGAAATTGTCGGCTCCTTAGTTTTAGTTGACGGTGTTAAAGAGGTCAGCTATGAGGAGTTGGTAAAAATAAAAACCGGTGACGGAGAAGAGAGAATGGGGCGTGTCTTGGAAGCTTCCAAAGGAAAAGCTTTAATTCAAATGTTTGAAGAAACAAGAGGAATGGAGCTTGAAGAAGCGGAAGCGGAATTTTTGGGAGAAACTATGAAATTGGATGTTAGCGTTGATATGTTGGGAAGAATATTTGACGGTTCGGCAAATCCTCTCGATGGACACCCCAAACCGATCGCCGATAAATCTCTTGATATTAACGGAAGTCCGATGAATCCTTTTTCTCGTGAATTCCCCGATGATTTCCTTCAGACCGGAATTTCTGCAATCGATGGCTTAAATACTTTAGTTAGAGGACAAAAGCTCCCCATATTTTCCGGAGCGGGACTACCACATTCCAAAATTGCTACTCAAATTGCTCGACAGGCAAAAATGGGAGGAGATTTCTCGGTTGTTTTTGGAGCAATGGGAATTACTTTCGAAGAATCACGCTTTTTCATTAACGAGTTGGAAAAGACGGGTGCTTTGGATCGGTCAATTTTATTTTTAAACACTGCCGACGATCCGGTTGTAGAAAGAATAACCTTACCCCGAATGGCTTTAACCGCCGCCGAATATTTGGCTTTTGAGAAAGGTCATGATGTTTTGGTTATTTTGACCGACATGACTAACTATTGTGAGGCCTTACGTGAAATTTCAGCAGCCAGAAAAGAAGTTCCCGGTAGAAGAGGATATCCGGGATATTTATACACCGACTTGGCCAATATTTATGAACGAGCGGGGATAATAGAAGGAAAGAAAGGTTCAATAACTCAAATTCCTATTCTAACCATGCCCGAGGACGACAAAACTCACCCCATTCCCGATTTGACCGGTTATATTACCGAGGGACAGATTATGGTTTCCAGAAACTTACACCAAGCCGGAATTTATCCTCCTATTGACGTTTTACCCAGCTTATCTCGACTTAGAGATAAAGGAATTGGAGAAGGTAAAACCAGAGAAGATCACGGCGGATTATCCAATCAACTTTTTGCCGGTTATGCTCGTGGACAAGAAGTAAAACAGTTAGCAACTATCTTGGGAGAATCAGCCCTTTCCGACACCGATAAAGCTTATTTAAAGTTTACCGATCTTTTTGAAGGGAAGTTTTTAGCTCAAAAAGAAACTGAAAATAGAACAGTGGAAGAAACTCTTAATATCGGTTGGGAGATATTAAAGGTCTTGCCCGAAACCGAGTTAAAAAGAGTTAAGAAAGAAATGATAAATAAATATTTGAATGAAGAGTAAGATAAGTCCTACAAGACAAGAGCTTTTAAAGCTTAAAAAGCAACTTAAGGTTGCCAAGTCCGGACATAAGCTTTTAAAAAACAAATTGGATAGTCTTATCCAAGAGTTTTTAAAATACGTTAAAGAATTGCAAAAATTAGGTGATGACATAAGTAAAGAGATTCCCGGATTACTGATGAATTATTTAAAAGCGGAAAATAATTTGGGGGAAAATGAATTGGAAGCTCTATTAGCTCATATACCGGAAGCAAAGCTGGGAGTAACAAAGAAAAATATAATGGGAGTTAGAGTAGAGGAGTATGAATTTAAAAATAAAAAAGAGATAAAAGAAACTCCTTTCAGTAAAAAGGCGGGAGATTATAATTTGGATAAAGTAAAAAATAAAACCTATCAAATAGTTGATGATTTGTTAACTTACGCAACTCTTGAGCAAAAGATTAAATTATTAGCAAAAGAGATTGAAAACACCAGAAGAAGAGTTAATTCATTGGAGTATGTTTATATTCCGGAAATAGAAGAGAGCCAAAAATATATTACTCAAAAATTAGAAGAAAAAGAACGGTTTGAGAGAACCGTCCTGATGAAGCTTAAAGAATTTTTAGAAAACTAATCTAAAAGATCAATCAACCCTTCTTTGGAAGGGTTTTTTTATTTACCGTAAAGCATCATTTGATCTATCTGCTTTCGAGCTTCTTTTCTTGCTGATTCCAAGAGTGTGTTTCTCTCACCGCTGTTTTCTTCAAGAGCGGTTTTTATTTTTTCAACTAAAAGAGACAATCTTTTTTCTAAATTTTCTCGGGGAGGATTTTCAGTTCCATCAAAAACAACTTCTCTTTCAAAAGCGTCAGTTTCCAGCCAAGAAACAAACTCTTCGGGACTAATTTCTCCGTTTACTAATGCCTCGGTTATTTCCGTTGTCGTATCAACTCGGATGTTAAAGTTATTCGTAAAGCTGTCATAAAAGTCCAGTCGATCCATTATATCGATATCTCCTTCCAAAACGTATCCTTCCATTTCTTGCTCAAGAGTTTCTGTTGCTTCCTCACTAGCGCCCGTCATTGCTTCTGATGTCTTTTCACTTATCTCTTCTAAGCCATCTTCGATCATTTCTTCCATTTCCTCGTATGAAACTCCTTCTATTTTTGAAAGTTGCTCAATCCATTCTTCTTTTTGACTACCGCGAATAAAATCAAAACTACCCTCCGACAACTCTCCATTCTTTAGTCTGGTTAGCCATTCTTCCATATTAGCTACTTGTTCTGCGGAAGTTGAAGATTCACTTTTTAATTCCTCCATCATTATTTGAGTATCTTCTCCGTAAAGAAGCTCTTGTAGGTTTATTCGGGCACTGTTATAAGCTTTGGTGTAGTCCAAATCAATTTGCTTATTGGCTTCAATTGAAATGCTTTGACCGTTTTCGCTAAATGTTCCTTCTGCAAACTCAGTCCCGTTTAATGAAAAACTTATATTATCCGCCTCTACTTCCATTGTTAATTCACCTTCACTGTAAGGAATTTCGGTTATTCCCTTTTTTAAATTGGATAAGGGATTTTCTTTAGCAAGTTCGGCAACTTTTTCTTCCGTTACTTCTTCCATGCTTAGAGATTCACTAATTTGATCCGGAGTTAATTTCAGGTCGGATTCTTTTATAATTTCTTGAAGAGCTTCATTGTTTTCCAGCGCTTCGGCAATTTCTTCGGTAGTTAATCCTTCAGCGTTTTCTAAAACGGTATCCAAACTTCCATCCAATAGGGGACCAAAATCCAATTTATGTCCACTTTCGGCAAATATATTATTTACAGTTTCCTGTTCGCTTAAATTAAGACCAAAAGCCTCGGGATCACTTTCTACCGCTTTGGTAATATAATCAATTAAGTAGGTTTGCTTTGAGTTTGTAAGTTCATCAAACCCTTTCCAATTGTCGGTTAAAAATTCTTCACTTAATGACCAAATGTTATCTCCCGATTCGATTGCGTATTTGGCCTGTTTTTCAGCTATTTCATCAACTACCTCCAAAACTGCCTCTTCTCCCGATCTGGACAACTCTTCAGTTAATCCCTCCAATTCTTTCAACTTTCCTTCTGCTAAATTATCAAAAGGGTTTTCTTCAGCTAATTTGAATTCTTTATCCAGTTGATGCTCCGGTAGGTTTTCCATTATACCTCCTTCTCTTTCTATCGCTTTTTGTATTTTCTCTTTATTGTCGACTCCGGTTTCTTTTTCAGCAATAAAGTTCGGCATTTCAATATCAATATCAACGTTCTCCGCAAACCAAGTTTTTATTTTTTCGATTCCCGATTGAACCGAATCCAAACTTAAGGCGTAATCAACTGCAACTCCCAAAGCGGCAACCGTGGCTGCCGAAGTTAATATTTCAGCGGTCATGCTTCTACCTTCTTGTTTTAGTTTTGCTCGTAAGCCGGTTTCCGCTCCTTTAATTTTTCCAAGTAAAGAATCTCTTTCATCTTCTTCATTGTATTCCATGTTCGCCAAAAGGTTTTTAAGTAGATCTCCGTGACTATCTCCATTGTCAATTAATGCTTCCAATTGACTTTTTTCACTTTCAATTAAAGAGTCGGCTAAACTTTCAAGATCCATTCCTTCCTCTTTTTTTATCTCTACTGATAGATAGCGAGCTTGATCTTTAGTTTCTGTAAGGGCATTTTTATGCTTTTTAATTTCAGCGGTCAACTCTCTTCTCTCTTTTTGAAAAAACCAAACCCCGTCTTCTTTTAAGATTGTTTTTTCTTTACTTAATTCTTTTAGTCTCTCTTTCATTATTGAAATGTTAGTTTCCAAATCAGTCAATTTTTCCTTCATTATTTCCGGACCGTCAAAATCTTTATTTTCAATTTCCTCAACTAAATTATCTTTAAAGCTTTTGTATTTTTTAGTTTCTTCCCATTTTTCGAATCCGTAGCTACCGAGCTTTAATCCTATACCGGCAATTCCGCCCGCTGCTCCCGCTCCCATCAATCCGGAAGTAAAAAACTTCTTAGCACCCGGCACTAAAGAATAGACTGCTCCTTTTAGTCCTAAAGCACCACCGACCGAGGCTCCTATTTTTCTAAACTTACTCCATCCTTTTTCTATTATTGTTTTATTACTCTCCCCGAAAGTTGATTTTTGTAAGTGCTCAACTAAATTCTCGGGCAAACCTTCCGGTGTTTCCTTCTTTTCTTCATCTTCATCTTCTTTAACTTCTTCTTTTTCTTTCCTTTCAGCTTTGCTTTCTTCCTTATTTTCTTTTTCACTTTCACTTTCTTCCTTTTCTACCGTTTCTTGTTCTAAAAGATTATTAATTATTAATAGCTTATTTTCTACTAATTTAATTTTATTTTTTACATCTTGTTTTTTTACTTCGTCTAAATCTTTACTACTTTCTTTAAATCTTTCTAAACGATTTTTTCTTTTTTTCAGTTTTTCTTCTTCTCTTTCTATCAATTTTCTATTATCGTCCTTTTCTTCCATTTCTAAACTTAAATTCTTTAAGTATTGCCCTTCTTTTTCAATAACATCCAACTCGTTAAGTAGGGTTTTACTTTCTTCCTCCAGTTTTTCAGCCAGCATTTCACTACCTTCTTTTTTTGCTTCCGTTATTTTTTCGTAATTTTTCTTTAGTTTTTTAATTAATTCATCTGATCTTTTATCGATCTCTTTTGAGTGTTTCTCTAAATAGGCGATAGTTCTTCCATCTTCCTTTTCTTCTTCTTTTTCATTTTCACTTTCTTTTTTATATTCTTCCTTATCTTCTTTTTCGCCCCAAAGAGAAATTAACTCCTCTTTAACTTTTTCTTGGTTCTTTTTATGTATTTCCAACTCCTTTTGAGTAAGAACCTCATTGTTTACAATCTTTTCGGCTACTTTTCTAATTTTTTTCCGTTCTTCCTTTTCTTTTCTTTCCTCTTCTTGCTTTTTCCAGAGAGCGGTCATTTTTTCTTTTAGCGCTTCTTGATTTTTCTTTTGAACCTCCAATTCATCTTCGTTAATTACTTCTCCGTTAACTATCTTTTTTGCTATCCTTTCTAATTTTTGGTCTAATGCTTTCTCTTTTTTTTCTTTTTCTATTCTTTCTTTCTCTTCTCTCTCTTTTCTTTCTCTTCTCTCTCTTTCTTCTTTTGTTTCCTTTAAATCACCGAATCTTCTTTCAATTTCTCTAATTACTTCTTCCTTTTCTTTTTTTAAAGCATCGGGATCCAAGCTTTCAAATTCTTTCAATTCTTTTTCTCTATTCACTATTTCATTTTCTATTTTGTTTTGTTTGTTTATGTAGCTGGTTTTTTTCCATTCCTCCTCCAATTCTTTTATTGACTGACCCAATTCCTCAATTTTTAATTTAATCGGTTCTAATTTTTTTCTCATTTCCTTTTCCGCTTTTTCAATTTGATCGGGAGTAACTTCCAAATGATAACCCCCCGAAAAACGCCCCTTTTCGTCCCGATTCATCTTCTTTTTCGCTCCTTCCTTTTCCATTTCTTCCACTATTTTTTCTCGTTCTTTTTTTATTTTTTCTTGGTTGTTGTTATTTTCCCTCATGAGTGTAAGGATTTAAATTTTTCTGCTTCCTTATTTATTCTTTTTTCCAGTTCTTCAGCCAAGTCGGGAGTAGAAAAGGCCATTTCACTAATTTTTTTTATTGCTTTCGAAGGGTCGTTTTCAACTAAATTGGATAATTTTTGAGCGTCTTCTTCACTTAAATTATTTACAAAAGTTTCCAGTATCATTCTTTTTAAGTGGATAGTAATCTTTTTTTTGAGCTTTTTTTGTTTTTCAGTAGTTAAGGATTTGTAGCCCGGAGAATTCAATATTTCTTCTACCTTTGAATTTATATAATTTTCTACTTTTGTCTCCATATTTTATATTTTGTTTATTAATTAATTATAATATTATCGTAGCAAATAAGCAACAATTAGTCTTTTCAATCCAAATTTGGTATTATTAGAAAAGTAATAAAAACAAAAATGAATTTAAGATTGCTAAAAATATTTTTACCTCTGGATCAAAAAACTAAAGCTGATCAAATTTTAAGAAAAGCTGCTATTGATCATTTTTGGTATGATCGAATAGCGGATAAAAAAGTCTTAATAAGAGCTTTGGTCACCGCTGAAAGTGCAGAATTGTTTCTTGATGAATTGGAAACTGAATTTTCCGAAGTTGAAGATTTCAGAACGGTTATCATTCCCGTTGAAGCTTCTATTCCCAGAATAGAAGAGAAAAAAGAAGAAGACAGTGAAGAAAATACAAAAGAAGAAGTCGAGAAAAAACCCAATCGGGTCAGTAGGGAAGAGCTTTACAACGATATATCAACTAACAGTAATTTAAATTGGGTTTATATCGTTTTAATAATATTGGCCTCTATTATTGGTGCCGTTGGTTTGGTTCGAGGTAATATCCCCATGGTTGTCGGAGCGATGATTATTGCTCCTCTTTTAGGGCCTGCCGCCGGGCTTTCTTTGGGAACGGTATTGGGGGATTTTGAGCTTACCTTTAAAGCCTTAAAAACCTTATTTGTTGGAGTTGTTCTCAGTTTGATATTTTCTGTTATTGTCGGTTTAACTTTTACCGTTAACCCCGCTTCTCCTCAGTTTGTTCTTAGAACTCAACCGGGTTTTGGTGACATTATAGTTTCTTTAGCTTCTGGAGCTGTCGGAGCGCTTTCCTTTACTACCGGAACCTTAACCTCGTTAGCCGGAGTTATGGTCGCCGTTTCTTTACTTCCTCCTTTGGTTGTCGCCGGTATGCTTTTGGGAGCCGGCTTAATCCCTCAAATGGGAGCTGCTTTTTTACTCTTCATTATAAATATAATTTGTGTAAATTTAGCGGGAACAGTTACTTTTTTAGTTCAAAAAATATCTCCCCGCACCAAATGGGATACCTATAAAGCTAAATTTTTAACTGTTTTAGCTGTTTCCATTTGGATTTTACTCCTAATTTTAACCGCTGGACTTCTCTTTTACTATTGACAAAGTAATTAACTATTGTATAATACAAATACCTTAAAAAAGGAGGGATATCGATGAGAAAATTATTAGGTCTTTTAATTATTGTCTTTCTTGCCATTATGGCCACCGTTCCCGGTTGGTCCATAATCGGATTCAGTCAAGCACTAGCTAATAACGAGCAAGTCGTAAGTTACATATTTTTATTTATGGCTCTGCTCTTTGTAGCTTTGCTGATAATAACGGTTTATTGGCTACTTTTAAAAGACAAGGATTAATTTTCTAAAAAGAGGGAGTAAAACACTCCCTTTTTATTTTATTCAAAAAAAACTCCGCATGAGGTCTAACTGTGTGAGGTCCAACCTCACACAACTTTTTTTCAACTCAAATTTTGTGCTAGGTCCAACCTCACACAACTTTTTTTGAACTCAAATTTTGTGCTAGGTCCAACCTCACACAGAATCTCACACAGATTTATACTTAAAGATCTATATTTAATTCAAAAAACCGCTTAAAAGCGGTTTATGTTAATAGTAAATAGT
>CAYWPY010000013.1:0-13899 GCA_964460255.1 uncultured Candidatus Saccharibacteria bacterium
GGCTAGTGGTTGTTATAGGACTTTTAATTGCCGGAGCGGGGATTTATGTAGGTCATATTGATGACGCCCCGGGAGCAGGTGGTCTGGGAATATTGCTGATGATCGGATTATTTTTTTATTTTGGATATAAAAAAGGAGAAAAGCCCAAGTGGCAGTGGGGTCTGAATGAAGAAAACAAAGAAGAGAATTAAAATACATTAATTATGAAATTAAAACCCGGTTCTCACTAGAAAATAAAAAAAGAAGAAGTTAAAAAAGTTGATGAAATTATTAATTAATAATAAATTATATGATTCAAGTATTATTAGTATTATTTGGTCTTTATTGCCTTATAACCGGAAAATTAAAGATATCCTCCAAAAAAGAAATTGAACGGCCAATTTCAACCTATTTTGGATTAATGTTTATAGCTTATGCAATAGGAATAAATTATTTACCAACCGGTATAATATACGAAATTTCTTTTTACGGTTCTTTGGTTTTATTTTCTATTTTATTAATATCACAAGGAAATAAAGTTAAAATCACAGAGGAAGAGGGTAGTAAAATGAGAAGAAACACGGGTATTCTAATTGGTTTTGTTGTTTTACTTATTGCTATTTTTGTTTATGTTTTAATGCTTTGATAATAAATATTTAGTTTTAAGTTAAGTTAATAATTAAAAAAGCGATAATTTATAATTATCGCTTTTTCTATAATATAATGTAAATTTAAACAATTATCGGTGGTGCTCTAGGGCGATTAGCGCTATTACTTGTTTTGCTATTATTTTTTAAGTCAGCAAGATGAATTTTTTCTCCGTAAAACTTTTCAGTTTGCTTTTCATTATTTGCAAAAAGAGCATTTAAATCGTTATCGTCATCTTGATCAGTTCTTAGTCTATTAAAGTTTATGGATGTTAGTGAAGATCTTCCGTCAGATGTGAGTTTTATCTGCCCGTCATTTATAAGAGTGCCTCCCGACACCAAACCAAAAGAAGTATGGAATCCGACAGTAACAACTATTAAAATAACGGTTACCTTTTTTGACATATAATACTTTAATTAATCTGTTAGTAAACTAACAAACAGGATTAATACTGTCAAGCTTCTTTTTATAGCCAGAAGAGATTATAAAAAATAAGTAAAGTTGTTTAGATAAAAAAGTGTTTTATATTCAATTTTAATCACAAGTTTCACAGAGCTGTTTACAGATTTCTTTACGCATTTCTTTTGATAAGCTTTCTGAGTTATTAATTATATAGTCTTTAATCTTTTCTTCTTGATCACTTATTTTCTTAGTAGATTCCTCTTTTATTTTAGAGTATGAATCTCCGGCTTCCTTTTTTGCTTTTAAATAAGAATTTTCTGCACTTTTTGATAAGGAAGCTAAATTTTGATTGAAAATATTTTTAATCTCTTCGGAGCTAAAAAGAGTTGAATTATCATTAATCAAATCTTTTGACTTGTTTCCAACTTGACTATCATTATTTTTTTTAGTTTCTCTACTTTCTTTCTCTACTTCTTTTTCATTTATATTTTGGGTTTTGCTTTCAGATTCCGTATCTTCAGTTAAGTTTACTTTTTCACCATCTTTAGACAAAGTGGTTATTGGCTCGGTTAGACTGGAGGTTAAATTACTTAAAACCCCCACTTCTGTTTTTGAAGTTGGATCTTGAAAATAAGCGAAGGCGAAAAGCAAACCGATTATTAATATTACTATTATAATTGTTTTTTTCATTAACTAATAATACCAAAGATTTAAAATAAATGAAAAATAAATTATAATGAAAGAGTTTTACTACAAGACATTTTGATTATAATTTGATAAAATAATTAAAAATAGTAACTAAAGATAAAAATTATGGAATTTGGACCTACTTTTACACCTACTCCGGAAAAAGAAAAAAATAAAGAGAGTGAAAGAGAAAGAATAAAAGAAATTTGTAAGCAAATTGAAGGTGATGGTCTCTCTTGTGAGATTCATGCTGACAACGCCGATGGATTTATAGAGGCGATTGACAGCTTGCCGGAGTATCAAGATTATCTAGATCAGAAAGTAACTATTGATAATTTTAGAAGAATAGTTTCAGAGGTAAAAAGCGAAGCTCGAAAACGAGATGATGAAGATTTGGAATATATAAGTGATTTTTTAAGCGGAGAAGTGGCAAAATTAAAACAGAAGACGAGACAGTATTATGAAATAATAAATGCTATAGAAAATGGTTCTAAAACAGATCAGTATCGAGATCCAGAAAAGTATAAAACTAGAATGGAAGAAAAAGACAAATCAAGAAGAATATGCCATAACAGAATAGTTTCCCAATTAGGAATTTTTAAGCGTTATTTAAACAAGAGATTGCCCAAAGAATTCAATATTAATATTGATGTTGATTTTTTTAGCGAAGATGAATTACCAACCGGACTTTTGGAAAATGTAAGTGATTATAAAAAATTGAGTGGAGAAGATAAAGAAAGTCGTCAAAAAATAGGTGAGTGGGCTTTTAGCACCGGGTTAGGAGAGAAGTTGCGTGACTATCGGGAAATAGCTCAAGAAATAAAAAAACGGAGCGCTTAGGCTCCGCTAGAAGTTTTCTTCTTTCCTTATTCTTGAACGAAGAATTTCAATCCAAAGTTCTTGAAGTCCCTCATCCTGAGGGAATGTCACTTGCCCCTCGAGTATTTCTTTTATCTCTTTTTTATTGTCACCTTTTCTAATCAGCTCTTTTAGCCTTTTGGATTCTTTCAATTGATTCAGCTCTTCAACAGTTGGTATCTTCAGAAAACCCCTCCTTTCTTTTTATGTATTAAAACTATAACATAAAGTTTTATTTAGTCAATTTTTTATATTAGTTTAAAAATTTCACTTCAAAGTGGAGTTTTATGCTATAATAATGAGGAAATTTAAAAAGTAGAATGACAATACTTAAAAAATTTAAAATTTTATATAAAAAATATGAAGGCTATTTAATTCCAATAGCTTTGTTTTCGGGATTCGCTACCGATATTTTGACTTTTAAGTTAATAGAATTTAAGACTTCTATCTTTTTTCTTTTGGGGCACTTAATCTTTGCCGGATTGAATATAGTGGTTATAAATTACTTTAAAGATAAGAGACCGGAAAACAAAATTACTTCTTTTTGGAATCTTTTTGCTCCGCTTTTTTTACAATTTTCTTTTGGTAATATTTTTAGTGGATTTCTCATTTTTCATTACCGAAGTGGTTCTATTTTTGCCAGTTGGCCTTTTCTTTTAGTAATTATTAGTCTGCTTATTGGAAATGAAGTAGTTCGCAGGTATGATTTTGGTCCCGAAGTACAATTGGGAGCTTATTTTTTTGCTCTTTTTGTTTATTTTAACCTGGCCTTTTCTTATATATTTAGGATGCTAAACGTAAAGATGTTTCTTATCAGTGGGCTTTTTAGTCTTTTGGTGATTAATTTATTTTTCTATTTTCTTTTTAATTATCTCAAAGAAGTAAAAAAGCATAAAAATAATCTGTATTTACTAACCGCTGTTATTTTCTTATTATTTAATTTTTTATATTTTACCAACACGATTCCTCCGATTCCCTTGGTTATGAAGGAGGCGGGAGTTTATCATAATATTGAAAAAGCGGGTGATAATTACCGAGGGATAACTGAAGAGTGTCAAAATTGGGATCAATGTTTTTTTAGTTCGGAAAAAATACATATAACATCAGCCAAGAAATCAATTTATTTTTACAGTGCAATCTATTTACCTCCAAAAATGGATCTGGAAGTTATTCATAAATGGCAAAAATACAATGAGACAGAAAAAAAATGGAAAACAGAAGCGGAGATACCCTTTAATTTAAAAGGAGGTCGCGATATTGGTTTTAGGTGGTACAGCCATTACAATGTCACTACCGGCCGATGGAGAGTGTCAGTAGAGACAAAAGGGGGACAAGTAGTCGGAAGGGAAAGATTTTATGTTTTACAAGGAGACAAGGCCAAAAAAGTTAAAGAAATATAGAATAAGTTTTGACAAGCAATGCCGATTTTGTATACTAAATACAATAATTTTTAACAAATAAACTTATTTCATTAAGAAAGGGGTGATTTAATGCTTATTCATAAGGAAATTGATTGCGTTACTGAAGGTGTTTACGATATTCCTTGTGATCGTTTTAAAAAAGTCTTAAAAGAAGCGGATATTAATTTAGCAGTTAATCCGGATTCGAAAATTATTCTCCGTTGCTTTCAAGAAAAGTACAAAGCCCTTATAACTAGAGAAAAGACGAAAGATTTAAATGGCAAGCAATATGAAATAGTTATCCAGTTAATGAAGGATTATTTTAAGTTTTACGGATTATAATCACAACCAAAAGGAAAGCAAAAGCTTTCCTCTTTTTTTTATTAAATTAATGTTATAATTATTAAAAAAGTTAATAAATTGATTTAAATAAGATAAAATGTCCGACTATTACAACCCAAAAAGAAGTAATAAATATAATTATGGGGGAAGTAAATGGAAGTTGAGCAGGTCGAAAATTGATCTATTCTTAGAGTGTCCCAGATGTTTTTATATCGATAACAAGCTAGGAACCAAAAGACCACCCGGATACCCCTTTTCTTTAAATAGTGCCGTTGATTATTTATTAAAAAAAGAGTTTGATATTTTACGTCAGAACGGAGAAACACATCAAATAATTGAGCAGTACCGCGTTGATGCCAGACCGGTAAGCCACCCCAAACTTGATCAGTGGAGAGAAAATTTTAAAGGAGTAAAACGCAAAGATGAAGAAACGGGACTTTTAGTATCGGGAGCTATTGATGATTTATGGATTAATTCAAAAAATGAATATATTGTAGTTGATTACAAATCGACTTCTAAAAATGAAGAGATTACTGGCTTAAATAAAGATTGGCAAGATAGCTATAAGCGCCAGATGGAAGTTTATCAGTGGCTACTAAGAGGAAATGATCTAAAGGTTTCGGACACCGGTTATTTTGTCTACTGTAACGGAAAAACCGATGTAGAAAAATTTGATGGCAAGTTGGAGTTTGATATTACTCTTATAGATTATAAAGGAGACGATTCTTGGGTAGAGCCGACTTTAAAAAAAATAAAGCAAGTTTTAGAAAGTGATCAAGTACCGACCGCCGATCCGAATTGTGATTATTGTAATTACAGGAAAACGGTTAATAATTTATTAGATTGAATTTTGACAGATTTAAAGATAATAATATAATTCAAGCATTAAGGAGGGGATTTGATGAAGGAAAAGCAAGATTCTTCGATAGAGTTTATTGATTTGATTCTTCGGTTCTTTTTAAATATTTTGGATGTTTTTTATTTGTTTTTAATGATAGTTGTCCTTTTTGCTTATACTTTTATTTCTAAAGTGATAGAGATTATTTTCCGAGTTATTTCCGAAATTATTATCTTTATAGTTGAATTGACGACTAGATTGGTTAATTTTTTTTCAAGGTGATCAGATTTTAAAAGAGACCCTCAAAGAGGGTCTTTTATTTTTATTTATTAATTACTTTTGATATACTTCTCTAATAAATTCTAGTTCTTTTTGATTCTTAAATAAAAAACGATTAGCATCATAAAGGTCGAAAAAGTAAAAAGTAAAAATTATGAAAAAAGGATTAATTCTTTTATTAATTTTAGCTTTAGTAGGATTGGGAGGATGGTATTACATGGCTGAAGAAGAACCTAATGGAGAGACAGAAGAAGTGGAAGAGGAAGTGGAAGAAAACGAAAATGAAGAAGTAGTTGAGGATGAAGAGACAGAAGATGAAGAGATAGACGCAGAGGAAAATCAAGAACAAGAGGAAGAGGAAGCGTCTGAAGAAGATGTTTATGAGCAAGCCGAAACAGTTGTTCCGATGAGTGATCGAAACGTGACCATGGACGAAGATTTTAGAGAAATGTTCGAAGATATTTTTGAACAGGATTTGAAGTTAACCAAGTCGGATGAGATTACTGCTCTTAGGTATGTAGCGCCAAGAGTAATTAATGATGAGGACGTTACCGCTATCAGAGATTTGATTGAGGAAGATGACAATTATACTATCGAAGGTTTTGATTCCGAAGGAAGCCGGTATGAAATAAATGTATCAACAACGGTTAACGGTCAAGAATATAATAACAATGTTTATTTGAACTTCTATACTGATCAGGAAGGAGAAAGAGCTCAAGTTATCGAAATTAAAATTTTGTAATTAAGTAAAAAACTTTTCAATAAGTAGAGAAGATTTAAAGTCTTCAAGGGTTTTTATTAGTATATATAATTTAAAAAGAATGAATAAAAATATAGTTGCTCTAATTGTTGCTGTTTTAATTATTGGTTCGGCTTTTTTTTATACTGCAAATCAAAAGGAAACCGAAAATAAAAAAGAGAATAATAATAACATTAAACAAGAAACAGTTATGGATTATCAAATAACCTTAAAAACAAGTAAAGGGGATATTAGTTTTAAAACTTTTGCCGATCAGGCGCCGAACACGGTTCAAAATTTTGTTGATTTGGCAAAAGATGAGTTTTACGACGGACTTATTTTTCATCGAGTAATTGACGGTTTTATGATTCAAGGAGGATGTCCGGAAGGAACAGGAAGAGGAGGTCCCGGATATACTTTTGACGATGAAATTGATCCCAATTCAGAGCTTTACCAAGGTGGATATGAAAAAGGAATAGTGGCGATGGCTAATTCCGGCCCCAACACCAACGGAAGTCAGTTTTTTATTATGGTTGCCGATTATCCACTTCCTCCCAATTACACTATTTTTGGAGAAGTAACTGAAGGACAAGAGATAGCTGATCAAATCTCAAAGGTAAATACTAACGGAGCGGATAAACCTTTAAAAGATATCGTTATAGAAGAAGTAGATATAAAGGAAATAAATTAATTTTGCTAATTTTTGCAAGCAGTAGTATAATTTAATAAGCTTTCAAAAGTCAAAAAACCAATACTAACAATATGTTACATAAAGGTAAGGGGTTTACCCTGGTGAAAGATTTTCAAATGAATTTTTCTATTAAAGATAGAAATTTCACAGGGTTTACTTTAGTTGAGATTTTAATTGTAATTGGGATAATTTCTGCTTTGGCAGTTGGAGTTACTATTGCGATTAATCCCGACATTCAATTTGCACAAGCCAGAGATTCAGTTAGAGATTCACACGTTAATATTTTGGAGGGTGCTTTTAGGGCTTATAAATTTGCTAATACCGGTTCTCTGGAAGGCTTAAGCATTCCAGAGGTTCCTACTGATATCTGTAATCCAAATCATCCTGATCCACAAGATTGTGTAAACCTTGAAAAGCTTGTTCAAGACGGCTATATAAGCAAGCTTCCCACTGATCCGGAAGTAGAATCGGGAAGCGAGGTTTTAGGTTATAAAGTTGAGCTTTTAGATCAAGGAAAAGTAGTGATTTATGCTAACTATGAAAAAAGAGATCAACTTAACTGGCCGGATGACGAAGATTATATCTATAGCGAGGGAGGATTTGAAGAGCGATATATAACCACTACTCCGGTAGAAGAAGGTTCGACTACCGTTGTTCAATCTAAAGAAAGCGATCATTTATTACTTAGTATTTACGCCGATGATACTGAAAATGTAGAAGGAGGATGGGTTACCGATTTACCGGTTGATTTTTCGGACTACAACAGTTTAAAGATAGAGCACGAAATAGTAGAAGCCGATCCTTTAACCGGTAATTTTGGAAACCGACTTTTTGCCGGTCCGTTTTACGCTATTGCTTCTGGCGGGGGTGCTGTTGACTCAGTTGATTTTCATTTGGCAGTTAGTGATATAATGGACGGCGCCTATAACGAATCAGTTGATAGCGAGTTATCCTTAACTAAAGATGATGGTAGAATAACTGAAACAATGGATATTTCAGATATAAGCGGAGAAAAATATATTAGATTTCACGGCTATGAATCGGATACAGAAAGCGATACGGAAAAAGACAGAACAATTAAGGTCTACAACATCTGGCTTGAATAAAAAAGATAAAAAACAAAAAAGTAAAAACCTACCATTTTGGTAGGTTTTTACTTTTAGTTGAAATAAGACTATACTTAAATCAGTAGTTAATAAATTAAATTTTAGAAACTAGGTCGAGATTATTAAAATAATTACTAAAAACATGAAAAAAATAAACAAAATTAAATTTTTAGGAATCTTTATCTCTTTAAGTCTTATTCTTGCTCTTCCTACTTTTGGAGCTACGGAAAAGCAAGCTGATGAAATTGATCAAAAAGAAGAGACAACTGACTTGGATGAAGATTATAATTCACCCCGTTCCAATCGATCAATCAATGAGTCTGATGATGGTAATGGTGACGGTAGTATTGAAGATGAAGTTGAAATTGAAACAAAAGAAGTTGATAAAGCCAGCCCTAAATTAATGGAATCTGCTCCCGGGCAAGATTATAACTCCAGTAGATCAAACAAGCCCAGCTCTGAAGTTTTAGATGAAGATAGTGATGGAGACGGAATTGAAGACGGTACTGAAGAAGAGGTAGATACGGAAGCGGCGGGTAATGGAAAAGTCTACTCTTGGGGAAAGGGATTAAGTATTGCTACTGAAAAAGTAGAGGAAAATGACGCTTCAGAGACCGCTGTGGAAACTCTTAAAGAGCTGGAAGTTAATGCAGAAGAGGTTCGCGGTGGGAATGAAGAAGAGAAAGAAAGACTTAGAAAACAGTTAGAGGAAGAAGGTGAAGAGACCACAGAAAGAAGAGTAGGAAGAATTGCAGAAATGGTGATCAATAATGATAGACTAGGAGACATTAAAGCTGATGAAGAAAAGACTGAAATTAAATATCGAGCTAGAATGAAGGTGTTTGGATTTATCCCGGTAGAAAGAGAGATTAATGCTTCTATGGATAATAAGCAAAAAGTAGAAATGAACTATCCCTGGTATTCATTTTTATCAACCAGACCGGATGAAGATGAAGTTATCAATACTTTATCAGAGATATTTAACCTAAAGAAAGGTTCAAACGAAGAATAGAAAAGAAAAAAACTGCTCATAGACTAGGGCAGTTTTTTGTTTATTTTTTTGTAAAAATAAGTTATTATTAAGATAGTATTAACTAAAAATTAAAATATGACTCCAACAACTATAACAATTGCCATAATAATTTTTATCGGTCTTGCTTTTATCTTTATTTATAATCGTTTAATCGTTGTTAAAAATAGAGTAAAAGAAGCTTGGTCCGATATAGATGTTCAATTAAAAAGAAGACATAATCTTATTCCCAATTTAGTAGAAACGGTTAAAGGATATGCCAGTCACGAAAAAGAAATTTTCGAAGAAGTAGCTAAAGCCAGAGAAAGAGCTTTAACTGCCACTAAGGAAGGAGATCCAAAAAAGATTGAAAAAGCTGAGAATCAATTAAAGAGTACTTTGAAGTCTTTATTTGCCGTATCTGAAAATTACCCCGATTTAAAAGCCTCCGATAACTTTTTAGAGTTACAAAAAGAGATTAGAGATACCGAGGATAAGATTCAATCGGCTAGAAGATTTTATAATCGAAACGTAAAAGATTACAACATAAAGATTGAATCGATTCCTTATAACTTTTTCGCTTCCTTACTCAATTATCAAAAAGAAGATTATTTTGAAGCTACGGAAGAAGAAAAAGAAAACGTAGAAGTTAAATTCTAATATGGCTACATTTTATAGTGAAAAAGAATCCAATATCTTAAAAACTTGGGCTTATTTAACCTTGATGTCTCTTTTTATAGTTTTAATTGGTTGGTTGCTTTCTTATTACATGGGTAGTTATTTCTTTTTATGGTTTGCCTTGACTTTGAGCATTTTTTCCAGCTTCTTTTCTTATTTTTACTCTGACAAATTGGTTTTAAAGATGTCTAAGGCTAAAGAGATAAAAAAAGAAGAGGCTCCCGAATTTTATCGAATAGTTGAAAATTTAACCATTTCGGAAGGAATGCCGATGCCGAAGCTTTTTATAATTGAAGAAAATCAACCCAATGCTTTTGCTACCGGTCGCAATCCCCAAAACAGCGTAATTGCCGTTACCAGAGGGCTTTTGGAAATGATGGATAGAGCCGAATTGGAAGCAGTTTTAGCCCATGAATTATCGCATATAAAAAACAGGGACGTTTTATTGTCTACAGTGGTTGTTGTCTTAGCAACGACAATTTCTTTTTTATCTCGAATATTTCTCAGATCTAGTTTTCTAGGAGGAAGAAATAGAGATAATGGGGGAATAATTACACTAATTTTTGCCTTGATAGTGGCTATTTTAGCTCCTTTGATTGCGATTATAATTCAATTGGCAATTTCCAGGAAAAGAGAGTATTTAGCTGATTCTTCTGCTGCACTGATGACCAGACATCCTAAAGCTTTGGGAGAAGCTTTGACTAAAATTAAAGAGTATCCGCAAGGAATGAAGACGGCCAGTGATGCCACTGCTCATTTGTATATAATAAACCCGTTTAGAGAAGACGAGGGTCAAAAATGGATTCACAAACTTTTTTCTACTCACCCTCCGTTAGAGGAGAGAATTGCAAAGATAAATGAAATCGATGTTTAAACTTTGACTTTAAGCCAGTTTGGTTTATAATTTAAGACGCACTTTAAAAAAGAAGGGAGGAGTAAAATGAGAGTTCCGGAAAGAGTTGGGGTTATTATTAATCCTGCTTCAGGAAATGGTAGGTGGAAAAAGGCTGAAAAGCTGATCAAAAAGAATCTTAATCTTGAATCTAAGAATGTTAAAATTGTAAAAGGGAAAGAAGTTTATAATTTTTCTTCCCAACTTTTAGATTGGGCCACTTTAATTGTCTTAGTTGGTGGTGATGGCAGTTTAAATAGTTTAGCCCAGGCTATTTATGAAAAGCGAGAGAACCCCAAAATACTATTTATTCCCACGGGAACGGCCAATGATATGGCTTACAATCTAAAGCTTTCTAAGATTATGGAGAATAACGTTTCTTTAATTTATGATAGTGATGCTAAAAATGTTGATTTGGGTCTAGTTAAAACTAAAGATGGAACTCGCGTTTTTGTAAATAATTTTGGACTAGTGGCCAGTGTAGAAATAATCAAAAAGTTTAAGGAGTTAAAAGATAAATATCCAAAAATCATAGCTTATTTATTTACTGCTTTGAGTGTTTTTAAAAATGGATTTTCCGATCCAAAAGTTTCTATTGAAATGGAGTTTGAAAAAAGATTTCATCAGCAGACAAGGAAGAGGACTTCGGTTTGTCTTTTAGGTAACGGAATTAGAGCGGGTAAATTTTTTAAAGCTACTCCGGAAGCGGATTTGAGTGACGGATTTTTAGATTTTTGTTTTATGAGTAAGATGTTAAGAGTCAGCATGCCTGAATATTTGTTTGATTATTTAACAGGAGTTCATCTGTTAAAAAAGAGAGTATTAACTTTTGATAATAAACTGCCAAAGGTTAAAGGTTTAAAAATAGAATTGGAAAAACCAAAAGAGTATCAAATAGATGGAGATGTAATGGGTCCGGAAAAAAGTTTTTCTATAAGAATATCAGAACAGAGACTTAAATTTTTAGTACCAAAGGAGGTTTGAAATTACCTAAAAGGAGCAAAAAAGCTCCTTTTTATTTTTTTTGAAACTGTTGTATAGTAATATAAAGGTCGTTAAAAATAAAATATATTATTATGCCTGAAGAAACAAATAAAAAAACAATTAAAGAGCAACTTGACGGCCAAGAAAAAGTTAATGAAGAAAAAATAAGTAGCACAAACGACAAAGTGGATGCTATGGCTCTTCTTTCTTACTTGGGAGTTTTGTGCTTAATTCCACTTTTAATGGATAAAGATAATGATTTTGTTCAGTATCATGCCAGACAAGGATTCATCTTGTTTATGGCAGAAGTTGTAACCATGGTAATTGCCGGAATTCCGGTTTTGGGTTGGGTTTTGGCTCCCGTGTTAGGATTGGTTTGGTTGGTATTTTCAGTCATGGGGCTTATTAATGTTTTGAATGCAAAAAGAAAAGAATTACCACTAATTGGTCAATACGCAAGAAAGATCAAGATTTAATAAATCTTAACAACCAACGGGCTTCGGTTTTTCCGAAGTCCTTTAGTTACTAAAATGCGGGTATGGTTCAGTGGTAGAATGTATCCTTCCCAAGGATAAGACGGGAGTTCGATTCTCCTTACCCGCTATTTAATTGAAATATAAATTAAAATATAAAAATAAACAATATGAAATATAAAATGCGCCCCAATTGGCAATTAGGGTTTTTAGGTTTAATGGGAGTAAGAGGAATAATCGGAATAATTAACCAAGATTGGATGGAAGCTATTTGGGTAGCTTGGTTTTCTTGGTTTACGGCTTTTATTCCCGAAAAAAGAGAAAAATAAATTAAAAAATAGTTATGAACAAAAAATTATTAATATTTTTGGTTATTCTAGGATTAGTCGTGGGTGGATATTTTTATCTTAAACCTGTAGATGAAGAAATAAA
Organism: uncultured Candidatus Saccharibacteria bacterium; assembly: GCA_964460255.1. Classification (GTDB taxonomy): domain Bacteria; phylum Patescibacteriota; class Minisyncoccia; order Minisyncoccales; family PWPS01; genus PWPS01. Next base: position 12,438 of record CAYWPY010000013.1, read on the forward strand.
TAGTTTTGAAGAATGTGTGGATGCCGGTTATTCGGTAATGGAATCTTATCCACGAAAATGCACAACTCCGAATGACCAAACTTTTGTCGAAGATATCGGAAATGTTTTAGAAAAAGAAGATATTATCAGAATAGATAATCCCCGCCCCAACGAAAAAATCGAAAGTCCGCTTTTAATCGAAGGAGAAGCAAAAGGAACTTGGTTTTTTGAGGCTTCTTTTGGAGTTAAACTTGTAGATAGTAATGGAGAAATTATTGCAGAGACTCCGGCAACAACCAATCAAGAATGGATGACGGAAGAATTTATTTCTTACTCTGCCGAGTTGGATTTTCAAGCTCCTGAAGACGGTGAGGGAACTTTACTTTTAGAAAGAGCCAATCCGTCGGGAATGGAAGAGAATAACGAACATTTAGCAATCCCTGTTGAGTTTTAAGTTCAAAGATTAAAAAAAGAGACCGGCTATTTCCGGTCTTTTCTTTTTAATTTAATCTTTTTTATAAGAAAAATAATGACAAAGGTAATCAAAGAATAGGCACTAACGAATCCGGCAGCTATTAATAAAAATTGGACTCCACTAGTCATTATTTTTACCCCCTTCCATTTTATATATATAAAAAATAAGTTGTTAAGTCAAATATTTGACAAAGATGTTTATATATTATATAAAATAGCTACTTTTGAACTTTAAAAATTTAAGGAGGGATTATTAATGAGTTGTATTAAAGACTCAACTTTCAGTGATTTGGATGAATATCAAGAGAAGGATTTGGAATTTGAGAAACCTGTTACTATTCACCTACAGAAATGGAGAATAGATGAACCTCCCTGTTTCTGGTTTGAAGAAAGAGAAGTAGTGCATTGGAAGGGTTTTAAATCAAAAGATTTAGAAATTATAAATGAGAGAGAAGATCAAAAAGGTTTAATTGCTTTAATTGATGGAAATATAAATGGCGATTTGCTAATTAAAGGCTGGGGTGGTCAAGTAAGAGAGTTGTTAATTCATAATTGTTCGGTTAGTGGAGAGATTAAAATTATTGATTTAGAGGCTGATAAGGTTGAAATAAGTGGAAGTGCAGAAAATGTTGTTTTAGAAAATGTTGTTGCCGGTAAGACTAATATTTTTGTGGAGGTAGAGGATTCAATATTACTTACAAATATAAGTAATCCACTAGATGATATAGAGATTACCAGCTCTGCAGAAGTAATGAAACTTAAAAATGTTGAGTTTTTTAAACTTGATATGAAAAAATCTGATTTTAAAAAAATAAGAGGAAAAAAAGTAAAAGCAGATCATCTTTGGGTTTCTTATAAAGATATGGTCTTTGAAAATTTAACTACGGATCATTTTGAATTTGTTAAAAAAAAGAAATCTAAAGAAGTTAGAGAAGGAAAATTATACGGCTCTTTAGTAAATAGTTACTTAAGATTATAAAAGATTTAGCACCCAAAAGGGTGCTTTTTT